>DATFHJ010000205.1:0-24191 GCA_035248585.1 Thermoanaerobaculia bacterium | reverse complement strand
CGTACCAGTTCGCGCAGTAGAGCTGCCCGTGGCCGCGCTGCTCGAGCGGCGCGCGCGCATCGGTCGCCGAATGCCGCGTGACGTTGACGCGGATGCCGATCGCGTCGAGGTCCTCGATGATCAGCGGCACCATGCCGGAGTTGTTGAACTCGTCCGTGTCCCAGGTGCGGTATTCGATGTTGAAGCCGGAGCCGTAGCCGGCCTGGCGCATGAGCGAGCGCGCGCGCTCGGGATCGTGCGCCGGTCCGCGCAGCGATTCGTCGTAGCCGAGGAGACCCGGCGGCAGGAGCGACTGCGCGACGACCGAGAGACCTTTGTACACGCGGTCGTTGATGCGCTGCCGGTTGATCGCGTGATTGACGGCCTGCCGCACTTCGACGCGGTCGAACGGCGCCGTTGAGGTGTCGTAGCCGAGGTAGGACGTGTGCAACTGGACCATCGTCAGCAGGTACGGCGCATAGCGCGGATCGTCGCGCAGCTCGGCGACGATCGCCGGCGGGATGCCGTGCGCAATGTCGAGCTCTCCGCGCAGGAACGCCTGGGCCATGTCGCGGAAACTGCGCAGGTCGAGGCGGAACGTGAGCTCGTCGAGGAGCGGCTTGTCCGGCAGGTAGTAGTCGCGATTGCGGACCAGCTTCACGTGATCGCCTTCCACGACTTCGGCCACGCGGAACGGACCGGCGCTCGTGCCGAGGAGGCGGAAGCGCTCCGGATCGCGCGCGTCCTCGGGCGCGACGATGCCGCATCCGTGCATCGTCAACAGCGATAGGAAGAACGCCATCGGCTCTTCGAGCTGAATCTCGATCGTGTGCGGATCGCGCACCGTGATGCCGGACAGCGTGCGCGTGCGGCCTTCGAGCACGTCCTTCGCGCCGCGCACGTTCCGCAGAATCCACGAGCCGGTCGATTTCAGCTCGGGCAGGAGCAGGCGCAGGAACGACTCGTACACATCCTTCGCCTCGACCGGCCGGCCGTTGTGGAAGCGCGCGCCGCGGCGCAGGTGGAAGCGATAGAGATGTCCCTGCTCGAGCACTTCCCAACGCTCGGCGAGGTCCGGCATCAGCTCCGCCCCTTCGCCGTATTTCACGAGCGTGGCGTGAATCGACTTCGCGAGGAAGCTCAGCGCGGACGCCGACGTGAACGCGGGATCGAACGTCAGGCGCTGCCACAACACCGTCGCCGTCGTCAGCGCTCCGCCGCGATGCGGCTCGGGCAGGTGGAAGCGCCCGAGCTCCTGCTCGAGCAGCGTCGACTCGTGGCTGAGCGTGTTCGCCATCTGATTGAGGTCCGACACGCCGAAGCTCGACTCGCGCGAGCCCTGCTTGATCACGCCCATCGACTTCACGATGGCCGAGCTTTCGGTGGCCAGGATCGACGTCGCCTCGAGCACGTTCTGCACGAGGCCCATGATGTTTTCCATGGCCCGGCTGATGGCGCGGCTGCCGGTCTCCTGCTCGCTCATGGCGCGCTTGAGGTGCTTGGTGTAGTCGCGCACCATCGAGGCCTGCTCGCCGATCTTGCGCGAGGTCTGCGACTGCTGCTGCGTCGCGGTCGCGGTCTGCTGCACCATCTTCGTCACTTCTTCGATGGCCGCCGTCGCCGCGGCGCTGCCGCGCGCCTGTTCCTCGGTGGCCCGGGCGATCTCGGAGATCGAGCTCGTCGAACGGTCGGTGAGGTCGAGGATCTTGTCGAGCACTTGCGACGCGCGCACGGTGAGGCCGACGCCGTCGGTCACGCGGTCGGCGCTGATCGTCATCTGTTCCGCAGCGCGCCCGACGCCCTTCTGCACGTTCTGAATGAGCGTGCGGATCTCTTCCGTCGACACCGAGGTGCGCTCGGAGAGATCGCGGATCTCGTCGGCGACGACGGCGAAGCCGCGCCCGCGCTCGCCGGCCTGCGCGGCGATGATGGCGGCGTTGAGCGCGAGGAGGTTGGTCTGTCCCGCGATCTCGTCGATGACGCGGACGATGTCGCCGATCTCCTGCGAGCGCTCGGCGAGATCGGTCAGCGCGATCTTCGCTTCCTCGACCGCGACCTGGATCTTGCGCATGCCGCCGACCGTGCCTTCGACCGCCGAGCGTCCTTCATTCGCGGCGTCCTTCACGTAGCGCGCGAGCTCCGACGATTGCTTCGCGGAGTTGCGGATCTCCTCGGTGGTCGCGTTCATCTCCACCATCGACGACGCGGTCTGCGTGGCGAACGAGGAGAACGACTCGGTGTTCGTCGCCACTTCGTTGATCGAGGCGACCATCTCTTCGATCGCCGACGAGGTCTGCTCCACGAACTCGGAGAGCGTGTCGGCGATGCGGCTCACTTCCTCGATCGACGCCGACATCTGGAGAATGGACGTCGACGTCTCCTCGGCGTTCGCGGAGAGCTCTTCCATGCTCCGGCGGACGTTGTTGATGGTCTGATCGATCTGCGTCACGGACGACGAGGTGGACTCGGTGGATCCGAGCTGGTCGGACGCGCTGCGCGCGAGGATGCGCGAGCGTCCGCTGATCTGTTCACTGACTTTGTTGACGTCGGAGGCGAGCTGGCCGAAGCGGCGGATGGTGCGCTCGAGCGTGGTCACGAGCGCTCGCATCGCCGAGGCCACGCGCTCGGATTGTGTCTCGCTGACGATCTCCCGCGCGGAGAGCGAGAGGTCGCCCGTGGTCACGCGGTGAATGAGCTTGATCATCCCCTCGCGGCGCGCGAGGGCGCGCTTGAGCCAGAGCTGGAAAATGATGATGCAGCTGACCGCCGCGCCGAGGCCGGCGAGCATTGCTTTCCACCAAAGTTGGAGATTCATCTCCGGGATGAACCAAAGAAAAATGCCGAAGAGGACGACGCAGGCGACAAGGAGGACCCACATCTGCTGAGTCCGTCCGAAGTGTCGAAGGTTCATAGACTTGGGGATGATACATTGCGCTCCCGTGAACGACTACTTCCTCGCGCGCCGCGCGGAGATCGATGCGTTCCTGCAGGGTCTCGCGTCGCGTACCGGCGCGCCCGTGCCGCTCGACGCGCCGCTGCGGCGGTCGCTCGGCTCCGCGGGGAAACGCGTGCGCGGCGTGCTGACGGTGGCGGTGGGGGAGACGTTCGGCTGCCGCGCGGAGAAGCTCGTTCCGGCGGGGGCGGCGCTGGAGATGATTCACGCGTCGTCGCTGATCCTCGACGATCTGCCGTCGATGGACGACGCGCAGCTGCGCCGCGGCGTGCCGACGCTGCATCGCGAGTTCGGCGAGGATCTGGCGATTCTCTCCGCCGTCGCGCTGCTCAATCACTCATATGGACTCGTGGCCGCGGCGCACGCGGAGCTTTCGCCGCGGCGCTGGCCGATGCAGCAGGTGTTGCAGCGCGTGGTCGATGCGGTGGGCTGGAACGGCACGATCGCCGGCGAGGCGGTGGACCTGCATAGCGAAGGCTCGCGGCTCGATCTCGACACGCTGGAGTTCATTCACTCGCGCAAGACCGGCGCGTTGTTCGTGGCCGCGGCCGCGGTCGGGGCGATGCTGGCGAACGTCCATCCCGCGCCCTTGCAGCGCATCGAAGTCTTCGCAAAAAACCTCGGCTTGGCCTTCCAGATCACCGACGACGTCCTGGACGTCACATCGGTCCCGGAAGTCCTGGGCAAGGACGTCGGTAAAGACGAGCAGCGCTTGACGTTCGTGAAGCTGGCCGGCGTCGAAGGCGCGCGGAAATTGAGTCAGGAGTTGGTGGAGACGTCCCTGAGCGCGATCGAGCCGCTCGGAAATGCAGCTCGGCCGCTGCGCGAGCTTGCGATCCTAGTGCGTGATCGCGTCGCGTAAATACGGTTCGAGGATCTGCTCGAATTGTTGGTCGCTCTCGCCGTGCCCGGTCGCTTCGACCACCAGCACCGACGGCGCGTCCGGCAAATCACGATGCCGTTCGTGGCGCTCCAGGTCTCTCAATGCCCCAATTTCGCTCTCGCCGTACGCGCGCTCGCTCACCTGCGCGAATCCCGCGCTGCGCAATGCCCGGCCGAGGACGTGGCTGTTGTAGAGAAACTGATGTCCCCATCCGTGAAACGCGCGATTGATCTCCAGGCAGCCGAACAATTCTTCGTCCGTCGTCAGCTCGCTCGGCGGCTTGTAATGCGTCAGCCAAACCCAATCGAGATTGGGCGTCGATAATCGCAATACGCCGTCGTTCGCCAGAACGCGCCTGCATTCTCTGAGGAACTGCAATCCGTCGGCGAGCGTCAGGTGTTCAATGAAATGCTCGGCGAAAATGAATTCGACATTCGCGAACGGCAGCCCATGCCGCACATCGCTGAGGACATGCACGCCTTCGTACGGCACGACGTCGACGTTGATCCAGCCGTCGAGTGCCACGGGGCCGGATCCGATGTGCAGTTTCACGACACGCGCTTGAGCGCCTCGGCGACGTCCTTCGACGTCGGCGCGAGCTTTTGCGCATTCAGATAGCTCTGCTTCGCGTCCGCTTTCTTGCCTTGTTTTTCCTGAATCATGCCGAGGTAATACCACGTGCTGGCGTGGCTCGGCTCGTTGTCGGCGGGCGTGTAGGTGAGGTATTTGCGCAGCGCTTCCTCGCCGCGCGCGTAATTCGACGCCGACGTCGCGGCGTGGTGGCCGAGGCGGAAGTAGGCGAGCATGTAGTTCGGATCGAGCTTGAGCGCGTACTCGTATTCGTGCAGCGAGTTCGCCCAGTCCTTCTGGCTGCTGTAGAACGTGCCGAGGTAGAGATGCGCCTTCGGCGAAGCCGGCTGCTCGCGCACCGCGTCGACGTATTCCTTGCGCGCGAGGTCCGTTTTCTTTTCGCGGTTGTAGATTCGGCCGTATGCGCGGTGCCCTTCGAGCGCGTCGCGCTTCTTGATCTCGGCGGCTTGCTCCTTCGCCTTGTCCTTGTCGCCGCCGACGAAGCCCGGCGCGACCATGTAGAAGTCGATGAGCGCCAGGCGGGCGTCGAGGTAGTTAGGATCGAGCTCCACCGCGCGCAGGAATGAGGCGAGCGCCTTCTTGCCGAGGCTGAGCCCGCCGAACATGCCGGCCTTCTGCGCCTGACTGCCGTAGTTGACGCCGAGGTAGTAGTGATATTCGGCAACGGTCGGCTTCTGCGCGATGGCCTGCTCGAACAGCTTGATGGCCTGCTCGCTGTCGCCCCGCCGCTGGGCCGCCTTCCCGTCGGCGAACAGCTGCGCGTCAGTTGCCGCAAAGGTGGAAAACGTGACAAAAATGGTGAGCAGAGCTATCGCAGATCGGCGCATGCTGCCTTGTACGCGATTTGCTGCTTCCGAGTTTCACAGGGTCAAATAAAATGAGCGCTCGCCCGATGACGACCGAAGCGGTGGAAACCCGAGCGACGATCCCGATTCTTGACGCGGAGCAGGTCAGGAGCCTCAGCGAACGCGCCCTCGGCGTGGCCCGAGAGCAGATCGCCGGGATCGCCCGCGCCGAGCGCGTGCTCGATGCCTGGGACGACGCGGCGACCGTGATCGAGGACGCGTTCGGGCCGATCTCGCTGCTCAACAGCGTGCATCCCGACAAAGGCGTCCGCGAGGCCTGCGACCTCGCCCTCATTCAGGAGTCGAGCTTTCTCACCGAGGTCTTTCAGGACGAGGCGTTCTATCGGGCGGTGCTGCAGGTGGAGCCGCGCTCGATGGCCGAGCGCGAGCTGCGCAAGCAGCTCATTGAAGAGTTCGAGGACAGCGGTGTCTCGCTCCCGCCCGAAAAACGCCAGCGCTTCCGCGAGATCTCGGAGCGCCTGACCGAGCTGGGGCAGGAGTTCGCGAGAAACATCCGCGAAAACACGACGCAGCTGCGCTTCACCCCGGAAGAATGCGACGGTCTGCCGCAGTCGTGGCTCGAGCGCGTGCGTCGCGACGAGGATGGCAATATCGTCGTCGGGTTCGACTCGCCGGATTACATCCCGTTTCTCATGAACGCCCACAATGAAGAGGCGCGGCGGCGCTATTGGTACGCGCATACGAATCGCGGGACGCCGCGCAATCTCGAAGTGCTCGACGAGATCATCGCCCTGCGCAAGGAGATCGCCGATCTCTATGAAGTGCCGAGCTACGCCCATTATGTGACGAAGCGGAATATGGTCGAGACGCCCGAGACGGTGGCGCAATTCCTGGCCGAGGTGCGCAATGTCGTCACGGAGGCGGAATTGCGAGATCTGGCGGCACTCGCGGAGATGAAAGCGGAGCTGACAAACCAGCCGGTGGAGGAGACGCGCATCGCGCGCTGGGATGCGTCGTATTACCGCGAGCGGCTGCGCGAGCGCCGTTATGCCGTCGATCAGGAAGCGATGCGCCAGTATTTCCCGACGAAGGGCACGGTGGCGTGGATGCTCGACATCACGTCGCGGCTCTATGGCGTCCATTTCGAGCGCAGCGACGTGCCGGTGTGGCATGACGAGGTGATTTATCTCGATGTGCTCGACGATCGCGGCGCCCACATCGCCGGGATTTATCTCGATTTGTATCCGCGCGACGGAAAATACAAGCATGCCGCGGCGTGGCCGGTCCGCGGCGTGAGCGCTCGTACGGGCCGAAAGCCAATCAGTGTCCTGGTGACGAATTTCAATCGCCTCGGCCTAACACACGACGAAACGGAAACGCTGCTGCACGAATTCGGTCACGTGCTGCACGGCGTGCTGTCCCATACGCATTATGTCGCGCATTCGGGGACGAGCGTGGAGCGCGATTTCGTGGAAGCGCCGTCGCAGATGTACGAGGAGTGGGCGGGCCGGATGGAAAGCCTTGCGTTATTGCGCGAGCATTGCGGCGATTGTCCGCGCATCGACGAGTCGCTCGTCGAGCGATTGAGGCAATCGAATCGATTCGGCGCCGGCATCGATTATGGCCGCCAACTGCTCTATGCGTCGTTCGACATGGCCCTGTCGAGCTCCGAGCCCGGCCGGGCCTTGGAAGTGTGGAGCCTCATGGAAGGCTCGACGCCGCTCGGCTATGTCGCCGGTACGCAATTCCCCGGCACGTTCGAGCACATCGCCAGCGGCTACGCGGCCGGGTATTACGGCTATATGTGGGCGAAAGTGATCGCGCTCGATCTCGTGTCCGCGTTTGGCGCGGACGTGATGAACCGCGAGGTCGGCCGCCGCTTCCGGGAACTGATCCTCTCCCGCGGAAGCGAGGAGCCGGCCCGCGCGATGGTGGAGCGTTTCCTCGGACGGCCGGTCGCCAGCGACGCCTTTTTCGAGCACATCAGCGGCGACTGATAGTCAAGTACGCTTGACAAACAGTCTGGCGCGGCCTACCTTGTGTCAAGTTAACTTGACGCAAATGGAGGACGCAATGAGCTCCAATTCGATGTACACGCCGCGCGACGCGCAGCACATGCAGTCGTTCGGTCTCTGGTTCATGGCGGCGATCGCGGCGTTCGTGGTGATGACGGTGCTGCTGGAGAGGCAGGCCATCGCCGGCGCGCTGGCGTGGGGATTGACGGCGGCGACGGTGCTGCTGCTGGTGATGATGATCCGCGCCTACATCATTTTCCTGCGCGGCGCGGACGAGCTGCTGCGCAAGGTGCAGCTGGAAGCGCTGGCCGTGTCGTTCGGCGCGACGATCGTGTTCATGCTCGGCTGGCGCCTCTGCGAGCGCCTCGGCGCGCCGAAGCTGGACGTCAATGATCCGCTGATCGTCATGAGCGCCGTCTTCGCCATCGCTCAATTGATCGGCCATCGCCGCTACGCGGAGACGCCATGAACAATCGCATCCGCGTGCTCCGCGCGGAGCAACGCTGGTCGCAGGCCGACGTCGCCGAGCGCCTCGGCGTTTCCCGCCAGACCGTCAACGCCATCGAGACCGGGAAATACGATCCCAGCCTGCCGCTGGCGTTCGCAATCGCACAATTGTTCGAGCTGAAAATCGAGGACGTGTTTTCGCCGAATGGCTCGAAGGTCAGTCTTTCATAACCGCGGTCAAATTCATCGTCAACAGGAAGCCCGGCTTCGGAAGGTCGCCGACTCCAATGACCGTGCGCGCCGGCAGATGATCGCCCATGGCGTCGACATAGGCGCGATTCATTTCCTCGAAGTCGCTCACGCTTTTCAGAAAGACCTGGATGTGAATGACGTGGTTCAGATCCGAGCCCGCCGCTTCCAGGCAGACGCGAAAGGATTCGAGGATTTGCCTGGCCTGCGAGTAGGCGTCGTTTCCGGCGAGCTGCCCTGTCGCCGGGTTGACGCCGGCCATCCCTCCGATGGTCAGAAACTGCCCGACCCTGGCGACGTGATTGTACGGGCCGATGGGCCTGGGCGTGTTGGGAGGGGTGGAGACCTCGACTTTGCTCATTGCGGGAGCGAAGTATAGTTCTACGTTGACGTCCCGCTGGCAACACGCTACGGTGCACCCGGAAGTCATACGCCCGCGTGCAGGAAGAGGAGTCAGAATATGCGCAGCACCGGTAAAGTGAAGTGGTTCAACGACGACAAGGGTTTCGGCTTCATCACGCTCGATGACGGCGGCAAGGATTGCTTCGTCCATCACAAAGCCATTCAGGGCAGCGGACGCAAAACGCTCGCTGAAGGCGACCGCGTTGAATTCGACATCGTGCAGGGTCAAAAAGGCCCCGCGGCGGAGAACGTAAGGAAGATCGATTAAGTCAGATAGAACGTGGAGCGGCGGGGTTCACCTGCCGCTCCTGCTGCAGACGAGATCTAGTCGAGCGCCCAACTCACCGCGCAATCGATTGCGCCGCCCGAGGGCGAGGTCTTCTGGATCTGCACGCGGATGCTGGTCCCGAAGCGAAGGTTGAACGGAACCCATCCGGTATACGCCTTGATCGTGCCGGCCCCGTCGTCATGGGCGGCCTGAAATTCGTAGAGGTCGACGGTCTGCACCGTTCCTCCGTCGATCGTGAACTTCACGCGCGCGCCGGGGAAATTGCCGCCGCTCTGCGTCAGTGCGCAGGACACTCCCTTGACGTTGCCGTTGCCGTTTGTCGAAGGAACGACGTCCACCGGCGTGCTGGATGAGTTGGTGGCATTCATGTTCACCTTCGGCTGCGTCTGACCCTCATCGACGGCCAGCGCGGAGCTCGCGACAAACAACGAACCAACAACGAGAGCGGTCAAGGTGCTGCTGAGTTTACGAGCCATGGGTTAGGTCTCCTTGCCGACGAAATTACAGTCAGATATCGATCGGAGCTAGGGACATTTTGTGATGGCGAGCCGTACAGACGTATATTGATGAGTGTTAGGCCGCGCTGGCTACAAACATGACAGCAGCCCTCACTCCACGCTCACCTCCGCCCGCCCCACCGCCAGCATCCGGATCAGCAGCACGTGCTGCAGCGGCGTCACGGACGTCGCTTGCAGCGTGTCGGCGCGGCCGCGGAGGGCGACGCCGGGGGCGAGCTGGCGGGTGAGGGCGCGGGTGATTTCGGCGCGCATGGCGTTGAGGCGGTCGGCGAGGGGGAAGCGAGCGCTGTTGCGGAGGCGCGTGCGGATGTTGTCGTGCGCGGCGCGCTCGGCGATCCGGGCGAGGAAGCCGCGGCGTTTGGGGTCGAGCGAGTAATCGAGATCGGGGATGACGATCATCGACGTCGCCGTGTCGAAGCGCGGCGTGCCTTCGAGGAAGATCAGTCCTTTGTAATTGCGTAAGCGTCCGCCGCGATAGTCAATCATCGCCTCGATCAAGACCTTGCCGTTCGCAGACGGCAGGAGGCGGATCGAGTCGATCTTCAGCGGCTTTCCTTCGATGACGAACGTCTTGCCGGCGACTTCGGCGGAGATGTACTGCGTGGCGTCGTCGTACGGAAGCTCGAGATCGAACGGGACGCGCATGTCGCCGGCGGCGGCGTTCTGGACGCGCAGCGGCGGGAGCGGCTTGCGCGCGACAGCAGGCTTCGCGCCGACGACGATGCGCGTCAGGGCGCGCAGGCCGAGGGTCGTCGTGACGGTGAGGCCCGAGCCGGTGATCGGCGCGAGCGTCACGTCGCTCGGCTCGAGCACCAGCCATGTGCGCGGCGCGAGCTCCACCGGAGTTTGCAGCGACGTCCAGATCTCCTCGGCGTGCGGGCGGATCGTCGCCAGCGCGGGAGTGTTCTTGTCGATGATGCGCGCGGCGGCGTTGAGCTGCTGTTCCACCACCGGCGCGACGAAGCGTTTGGTGATGTCGATGTTCAGCCACGTCACCTCGCACGGCTTCGCGTAGTGGACCGGCAGCAGCGTCGTCGTCGAGCGCAGCCGCCACGACGCGTCCCACTGCAGCTTCGTGTGCAGCGTGATGTCGGCCTCGCGGCGCGCTTCCTTGAATCCGCACGACACGCACGGGAAGCGGCCGCGGCACGCCTCCATCGCGTAACGGACGGTCGTTTTCGACAAGAGGCCCGCGCCGGCCATCTGTAACTTCAGCGGCGCGCGCGCGACTTCATAGCGGACGTCGATGCCGCGCTCCTTCGTCGTGTCGCTGGCCTTGTTCGGCACGCGCGACTCGATCTCGGGCAGCAGCGGCGCGAGCGAGGCTCGGATCGGAATCACGATCGTCGACAGCTCGGGCGGCGGCGGAGGAGCGGCGGCGACGGCGGGTGCGGGCGGCAGGGAAGGAGCGGCCGAGCACGCCAGAGCGAGAAGAAATAGCGATGCAATAATGGTTCTGGTCTTCGTGCTCGGAGTGGCCAACTGAAAAAGATCCCTTTCCTGACCGTCTTCTTCATCGTACTCGGCGTTGCGTTCGCCAGTGCGGCCTGGCTGCGCATCCGCTCGTTCGACGCGAACTCGTCCTTCGCCACGGCGACCGCCGCCGGCACGACGGACGGCAGCACGCCCGGCGCCACTCCGCAGGCTCAGAACGGCGCAGACGCCACGATCGTGGACGGCACCGCGACCATCGCCGCGGGCGATACGTCACCGGCCGCACGTGCGCGCGAGCAGCGCTACGAAGAGTTGCTCCGCTCCGCTCCTCCTTCTGCGACCAGCACGCCATCGTCCAATCCTCCGATCCCCACGGCTCCGAAACCGAAGCCTCCGCAGTCGCTGCTCGATCGCGTGGTGAAGCCGATCGCCTCAGCGCTCGGCATCAACCGTTCGACGCCGCAGCCGCTGGCCTCGCGGACGCCGCAGAACTCGTCGTCGAAGTCGGAGACCCCGTCGACCGACACGACCGCGACCGCCGCCGACGGCGAGCGCGACGAAGACTCCGACGTCACGCCGCCGCGGCTGATGTCCGCGGAATGGGTTCCGGCGCAGGTGCAGGACGGTGATCAAACCACCTTCAGCGCGAACGTCGTCGACGACATCTCCGGCGTGAGGAGCGTGTCCGGCGTGATCGCCAGCCCGAGCGGCGCGCAGCAGGGCTTCGCGTGTCAGCCCGAGCCGGGGACGGGGCGCTTTCTCTCGCGCATCACGATTCCGAAGGAAGCGGCGGAAGGGAACTGGTCGGTCAAGTACCTGACGCTCACGGACAACGCCGGCAACACGGCGAACCTCAACGCGCAGCAGGGAACCTTGAACATGGGGCCGCTGCGCGTGACGTCGTCGCAGTCGGATTCGAAGGGGCCGACGCTGACGGCGGTGCGGCTCGACAACGCGTCGATCCAGGCAGGAGAGAAGACGCAAGTCTTCATCGACGCCGAGGATGACAAGAGCGGCGTCAATCTCGTCAGCGGCGTCTTCGTCAGCCCGTCGAAGCAGGCCCGCATCGGATTCGGCTGCCGGTCGCAGGGCGTGTCGTGGCAGTGTCCGGTGACGCCGCCTGCGTGCGTCGAGTGCGGGCCGTGGATCCTCGAACAGGTGCAGTTGCAGGACAAGGCGAACAACATGACGACCGTGCGCGCGGACAATCCGCTGGTCGCGCAAGTTCGGCTCGAGCTGTTCGGAAAAGAGTGCGACAACACGCCGCCGGTGCTGACGTCGCTGACGCTCGATCCGCCGGTCGTCTCGAACGCCGAAGGCGGCGTGATCCGCGTGACCGCGGTGGCGACGGACAACCAGTGTGGAGTGGCCAGTCTCAGCGGCGTAGCGATGCCGCCGAGCTCGGGCAGCAGCACGCGCATCTACTTCCCGTTCAGGCCGTTGGGTGAGGGAAGCGATACGTTCGTCGGCGAGATCGTGGTGCCGAAGCACGCGCCGTCCGGAGTGTGGACGATCGGCTGGATTCAGGCGCTGGACAAGGGTCACAACCTGAAGGCGTACTCGGCGGGCGATCCGGTCATCTCGCGGGTGACATTCCGAGTCGAATGACGAGCGCAAAAATTTTTTGCGACGGGTGCAGGTTTCGTGTTCCGCTCGGTCGTGACGCCGCTTCGGAGTTCGAGTAAGATACGCGTCCCAACCGTTCTCACGGACCGAGAACCAATCACTGAAAGGTAGCAAACCACCTCATGAGCCAGTCGAGAGAAACCGCCGAGGCTACGTCGTTCGCCGAGGCGATGGAGAACCTGGAGCTCAAGACGCCGCAGCAGGGCGATCTGCTCCACGGCACGATCGTGTCAATTTCGGGGGATAACGCGTACATCTCGTACGGCGGCCCTTCGGAGGCTGTGCTGGACGCGGCGGAGCTCGAAGGCCTCGATATCGGCGACACGATCGACGCCACGGTCGTGAAGACCGGCGCGGAGATCCGCGTGTCGCGCAAGATGATCAAGGGACGTGCCTCGCTCGAACAGCTGAAAGGCGCGTTCGAAGGGCGCATCCCGGTCGAAGGAAAGATCACCGGCCGCAACAAGGGCGGCTTCGAAGTGAACGTCAGCGGGCTCCGCGCGTTTTGCCCGCTGTCGCAGATCGCCCTCGGCAAGATCGAGAATCCCGATGCGTTCCTCAACCAGACCCTCGAGTTCCGCGTCACCGAGGTCTCGGAAGACGGCCGCCGCATCGTCGTCTCGCGCGCTGCGCTGCTGAAGGAAGCAGCGGCGGAACGCGCGGCCGAGACGCGCGGACGCATCCAGCCGGGCGCCGAGCTCACGGGCCGCGTGAAAACGCTTACCCCGTTCGGCGCGTTCGTGGACCTCGGCGGCGTCGACGGCTTGCTTCACGTCTCCGAGATGAGCCGCCGCCGCGTCACCGATCCGAAGGACGTCGTCGCCATCGGACAGGAAGTGCGGGTCAAGGTCATCAAAGTCGAGAACGACGGCAAGCGCATTTCGCTGTCGATGAAAGACGCCGAGCCGGATCCGTGGTCGGACGTCGCCGAGCGCTACACGCCGGGCACGCCGTTCAGCGGACGGATCGTGCGCTCGACTGACTTCGGCTACTTCGTCGAAGTAGAGCCGGGCCTCGACGGACTCGTGCACGTCTCGCAGCTGCCGCACGGCGTGAAGCCGGGTGACGCGGAAGTGGCGATCGGCACGGGCGTGCAGGGCTGGGTGCGCGAAGTCGATCCGTCGAAGAAGCGCCTCTCGCTGTCGCTGCGCGCGGTCGCGGTCAACGATCCGTGGGAGAACGTCAATCAGCGCTATCCGATCGGCCGCGTGGTCGAGGGAACGGTGGATCACGGCGCGGCGCCCGGCATCTTCGTCGAGCTCGAGCCGGGTCTCACGGGCCTGATCCCGAACTCGGAGATCAGCGTGCCGCCGGGCAGCGATCCGACGCAGGCGCACAAGGCGGGCGAGAAGCTGATGGTCCGCATCATGAGCGTCGATGCGAATCGCAAGCGCATCTCGCTGAGCCATGAGGCCGCGAAGGCCGCCGCCGACCGCGAGGAGTACACGAAGTACATGGACGAGCGGAGCGACGAAGGCGGCGAGAGCGCGATGGCGCTGGCCTTCAAGCGGGCGATGGAGCGGAAGAAGTAAAGAACCCGATCAACAACGAATTCACCCTCTCGGGCGCATCGTGCTGTACGAAATGACGTGCATGGGCGATGCGCTCGATGTGTAAGTGGGCGATCCAGCCGTCGAGATCGTGGAGCGTCTCTTCGATGAAGATCGACTGCTCCTCTCCCCAGATCAACAGCACCGGCACCTCGATGCGCGTGATCAGCTTCCGCAACTGCCCGCGCGTGCGGCGCAGCGCGCGATAGTAGTGAAACATCGGCCGCAGCGGACCGGGCCACGTGTAGCGGCGGCCGGTCATCCGCCGCATCACCATGCCGCCGAAAAGACGCCACGTGATCTCCGGCAGCAGCGGCAGTTGAAAGAAGAGCTGATACGCGGCGCGCAGACGTTGCGAGCGGCTGCGGCGCAGCTCGCGGCTGAACGCGGCGGGATGCGGCACGTTGAGGATGGCCAGCTTGTGCACCAGATCGGGGCGCATCATCGTGACGAACCAGGCCACGACCGCACCCCAATCGTGTCCGACGAGGAAGCACTTGCCGCCTTGCGATTCGATCAGCTCCGCGACGTCGCCGACGAGCTCCTGCACTCTGTACGAGTCGACGTCGCGCGGTTTCGGCGAGTCTCCGTAGCCGCGCAGATCGGGAGCGATCGCGCGGAAGCCGGCGCGTGCGAGCGCGGGAAGCTGGTGCCGCCACGCGCGGCGGTCTTCGGGAAAACCGTGAAGGAGGACGACGAGTGGTCCGCCGCCCTCCTCATAGAACGTCAGCTTCAAGCCTTATCGCGATTCACAGCCGCGTAGATCAGCCCCGCGCCGAGCGCCAGGGCGGCCACGCCCGCGGCGACCTTGCCGGGATTCTCTTTCGCGTACGACTGCGCCTTCGTGCTGCCGTTCTTCAGATAGTCGCGCGCCGTGTTGAAGTACTCGTCGAACTCGACATTCTGAAACTGCGTTTTGAGACTGTTAATCATCTCGTCGGTGATGCCGAGACGTCCGAGCAGCTGCTCGAAGCCCGCGCGATTCGTCGGTTGCCCGCACGTCGCGCAGATGCCGCTGTCGGTGGCACTCGTCGCGTTGTAGCCGCCGCCCGTCGTGCCGAAGCTGCCGCTCGAGGCCGTATCCGTTGGGGTGCCGGTCGAGCCGGTGCCGCTGTTCCATCCAGTGTTGGGGTTCTCGTCCATTTGCTGCTTCCTCCTTGATTACTCTCGTTCCACGCGATTCTCGTCGGGCTCATACGAGCGCCGGTGCGTACCGATGCGCGGGTCGCCCGATTTGTTCGTGTAGCGATCTTCGTCGTTCCACTCGTTGTCGGCGCGCCCGAAGGCGAATTCCTGATCGAGCTGATGATCGGCTCCGTCGCTGCGGAACGACGCCTTCGAGCTCGTGCGCGGCGGCGTGTACTGGCGATCGAGAAGATCGAGCGGGATGTCGGTCTCGCGACGCGTGGAGCGGCGGGCTTCAGCCCGCCGAGGCTCCGGCGTTTCCGGCGGGCTGAAGCCCGCCGCGGCAGTCGGTGCCGGCGCCGAGTCGTCGAGCACGCGGCCGCGCATGAACAGCCGCTTTACGGCCGAGGTCGCACGGTGCAGGACACTTCTCTTCGAATTACCGCTTCCATTTCGTGGCATACGGCCAAGTTCCTCCGGCCACGTTCTATTGCAAGACTACTTCCCGTCGTACGTCACTCGCCAGATCAAATTGGCACCGTCGTCGGTGATGAGAAGCGAGCCGTCCGGCAGCACCAGGAGTCCCGCGGGACGGCCCCAAACCTCGCGGCTCTTCGGATCGGGAGCCCAGCCGACGACGAAGTCATCGTACCCGCCTGAAGGCTGGCCGTTTTTGAACGGAATGTGGATGACTTTGTAGCCGCTGCGCTGCGCGCGGTTCCACGATCCGTGCATCGTGACGAACAGGCCGCCGCGATAGCGCTCCGGAAACATTTTCCCGGTGTAGAACGCGAGCGTGATCGGCGCGGTATGCGACTCGACGAGCACCGACGGAGGAATCGCGCGCGCGACGAGCTCGGGATGCTCGCCCTTGCGCCGCGGATCGACATTTTTTCCGATGTACGAGAACGGCCAGCCATAAAACGCGCCCGCCTTGACCTCGGTGGCGTAATCGGGAACGAGATCGTCGCCGAGTCCGTCGCGCTCGTTCACCACCGTCCAGAGCGACTGGTTCGCGGGATTCCACGCCAGGCCGATCGGATTGCGCAGCCCCGAGCCGAACGTGCGCTTCCCGCTGCCGTCGGGGTTGTATTCAGTGATCGCCGCGCGCAGCGGATCCGCGGTCTCGTCTTCGACGTTCGAGTCCGAGCCGACGGCCACGTACATCTTCGAGCCGTCGCGATTGAAGATCACGTTGCGCGTGGAATGACCGCCGCGCGGCAGCGGCGTGATGCGTACCGGGTCGCCGGCCGCTTCCGTCTGCCCCGGCTTGTAATCGAAGCGAACGATCGCGTCGGTGTTGCCGACGTAGAGATGATTGCCGCGGAAGGCGAGACCGAACGGGCGATTGAGGCCGTCGGCAAACGTCCAGCGCTTGTCCTGCACGCCGTCGCCGTTCGTGTCGCGGAAGACGCTGATCCGCGCGCCGTCGCTTTCGACGACGAAGACGTCTCCGTTCGGCGCGAGCACCATGTTGCGGACATCGTTGAAGTCGCTGGCCCAGAGCGTGATGTGAAAGCCGCGCGGCGCGTACAGCTTCGCGTTCGCCGGGCGCCTCACGACGCGCGGCGGATTGCCGGCGCTCGAGGTGTGATACGGCGGCGGCAGGCGATCCGCGCGCACTTCGTGATGCTGCAGCACGGGCGCGGTGCCGGAGGCCGGCTGGGCGTCTCCGCGCGCGCAGGAGAGGACGGCCGCGAGGGCGATGAACTTCGCGATTCGCATGCGACATACTATGCGCCCTATGAAACGCCGCGGCATGCTCATCCTCGCGTTGGTCACGATCCCGCTGTTTGCACAACCCACGCAGAAGCCGCCGCTGCACGGCAGCCACTGGATGGCCATCACCGGCAAGCCGCTCGCGGCGACCGCGGGCGCGATGATGTTTCAGAAAGGCGGGAACGCGGTCGATGCCGCGGCGGCCATGCTCGCCGCGGCCTGCACGATGTGGGACACGCTGAGCTGGGGCGGCGAGACGCAGGCGCTGATCTACAACCCCCATACGAAAAAGGTGATCGGCATCAACGCACTGGGCGTGGCCCCCACCGGCGCGACCGCGGATTATTACAAATCGCGCAAGCTCAGCTATCCGCCCGAATACGGCCCGCTGGCCGCCGTTACGCCGGGCACGCCCGGCGGACTCATGACCATGCTCGCCGAGTACGGAACGCTGTCGCTGAAAGACGTGCTCGCGCCCGCGATCCAGATGGCGGACGGCTACGCGATCGAAGCGCAGGCCGCGAACGCGATCGAGCGGCAGAAGAAATGGATCAAGGAGTGGCCGTACTCGCGCGCGATCATGCTTCCGCACGGCTCCGGTGGAGCGGCGGGCTTTCAGCCCGCCGAGTCATCGTCATCCGGTATCACGCCCTCTCACGACATCGCCACCACGCAACCTGTTTCGACGACGCGCGAAGCCCCCTACGCCGGCGAAATCTTCCGCCAGCCCGATCTCGCCGCGACGCTGCGCAAGCTCGTCGACGCCGAGCAGCAGGCGTTGAAGAAAGGCAAGTCGCGCCGCGACGCGATCTACGCCGCGTACGAGCGCTTCTACAAAGGCGACATCGCCCAGGAGCTCGCGCGCGGGACGCAGGAGCAGGGCGGTCTCATCACCGCCGACGATCTCGCCAAATGGCAAGTACGGATCGAAGAGCCGGTCAAGACGAATTACAAAGGCATCGACGTCTACAAGCTCACGGTCTGGACGCAGGGACCGGCGATGCTGCAGGCGCTGAACATCCTCGAGAACTTCGATCTGAAGTCGATGGGCTACAACAGCGCGCGCTACATCAATACGGTGTACCAGGCCATGAGCCTCGCCTTCGCCGACCGCGATTTCTACTACGGCGATCCATACGTTCCGCCGGCGGAGCCGGTGGCGGGGCTGCTGTCGAAAGAGTACGCGCGCGAGCGGGCGAAGCTGATCAACCCGCAGCGCAACAACGAGGACATCACCGCCGGCGATCCGTATCCGTTCCAGGGCGAGAAGAATCCGTTCCTCGACACGCTGCGCCGGTGGCCGTCGACGCTCAACCGCCCGCGCGCGACCGCGGCGCTCGAACATTTCCACGAGCTGTTTCAGCTCGGCACGACGTCGATCGAAGCCG
This sequence comes from Thermoanaerobaculia bacterium, assembly GCA_035248585.1. Classification (GTDB taxonomy): domain Bacteria; phylum Acidobacteriota; class Thermoanaerobaculia; order Gp7-AA8; family Gp7-AA8; genus QHVT01. The sequence continues at coordinate 6,217 of DATFHJ010000205.1, read as the reverse complement.
CGGATGAAAACGGCTGGGTGGTCTCGGTGACGCCGAGCGGCGGCTGGATCCCGGCCGTGATCGCCGGCAAGACGGGCATCGGCCTGAGCCAGCGCGCGCAGAGCTTCGACACGAATCCGGCGCTCAATCCGTACAACGTGATCGAGCCCGGCAAACGCCCGCACGTGACACTCACACCGACCATGGCCCTCAAGAACGGCCAGCCGTTCCTCGCGTTCGCGGTGCAAGGCGGGGACACGCAGGATCAGAATCTCCTGCAGTTCTTTCTGAACGTCGTCGAGTTCGGAATGACGCCGCAGCAGGCGGTCGAGGCCGCGAACATCAACACGTTCCAGGTGCGCAAGTGGCTCGGCGACCGGCAGTCGATCCCGGGAAAGATTCTCGTGGCCGAGAAGACGCCGCCGTGGGTGCGCGCGGAGTTGCAGAAGATGGGCTACGAGCTGACGTTCGAGGAGCGCACGTCGGGACCGATCAACGCGATCCAGTTCGATCGCGAGCACGGCACGATGTGGGGCGGCTCGTCGAATCACGGCGAGGACTACGGAATCGCCTGGTGAATCCGCGCGCGGATCGCGCGCGTAGCTTCAGGCATGAACGTCTTCATCACCGGCGGCACCGGCTACATCGGCAGCCGCGTCATTCCCGCACTGCTGGAGCGCGGCCACACCGTGCGCGCGCTGGTCCGCCCCGGCTCGGAGAAAAAACTCGCGCCCGGTGCCTGGCCCATCCTCGGCAACGCCCTGAACGCGACGACGTTCGCGCGCTACGTCGCGCCGAGCGATACGTTCCTCCAACTCGTCGGCGTCGCCCATCCGTCACCGTCGAAGGCGGAGGAGTTCCAGAAGATCGATCTCGTGTCAGTCCAGGAGTCGGTGAAAGCAATCGCGGACTCGACGATCCGCCACTTCATCTATCTCAGCGTCGCTCACCCCGCGCCGGCGATGAAGGCCTACGTCGCGGTGCGCGAAGAAGGCGAGCGCCTCGTCCGCGCCACCGGCCTCCCCGCGACCTTCGTCCGCCCCTGGTACGTCCTCGGTCCCGGCCACTGGTGGCCGTACGCGCTCCTGCCGATGTACTGGATCTGGGGCGCGTTCCCCACCCAGCGCGACACCGCCCGCCGGCTTTACCCGGTCAAGCTCGCGCAGGTCGTGAGCGCGATCGTGGATGCGGTCGAGCATCCGGCGCAGGGGATTCGCGTGATCGAAGCACCGGAACTACAATCACGACATGTCACGGCCATGGCGGCTCCATCGGTACACGTACGCTGAGTACGTCGCGTTAGAGCGAGTTTCGGCCGACAAGCACGAGTTTCTCGACGGCGAGATTTATACGATGGCGGGCGGGTCGGAGGACCATTCCGCGCTCCAAGTGGCGATCCTGGCCCTTCTTTTCAATGGAGTTCGTCCTCCCTGTCGGGTTCATGGGTCGGAGTTGCGGATCTATGTAGAAGCGCATCGGCTGGCCGCGTTTCCCGACGGATCAGTGATCTGCGGCCCGCTGCAGCAGCATGCACCAAGCCCGAACGCCACGGCACTCAATCCCAGCGTGGTCGTCGAAGTGACCAGCGACTCATCGGAAGAGTACGACTGCAGCGTGAAACGGGAGTGCTATTCCTCGATCCCCACCCTCCGTGAGTACGTCATCATCTCCCATCGCGAACGTCGGGTGATGGTAGACATTCGGAATCCGGATGGAAGCTGGAGTTTGAGCAACGCGGCTCGCGGCGAACAATTCGAGCTTCCGTCGCTCCAATTGAAGATCGACGTCGACGACGTTTATCGCCAGAGCACCATCCCCTGACCTCACGCCGCCGCGCTGACGCTCCCGATCGCGGCCAGCAAGTCGCCGAACTCGTAAGGCTTCATCAGCGAGATCGTGCGGTTCTTGTCACTCGCGAAATCGAGCTCGACGTGACCCGTGGACAGCACGATCGGCAGGTCGTGATGCTCCGCGCGCAGTTGCGGGATGAGATCGACGCCGTTGCCGTCCGGCAGATTGACGTCGATCACCGCGACGTGCAGCCGCGTCTGTTGCGCGGCCACGAGTGCTTCTTCCGCGCTCTGGACCCACAACGTCTCGAAGCCGCTCGACTGCAGCAGGATCTCCAGGCCGCGGCCGACGGTAAGGTCGTCCTCGACGATCAGAATCGACTTCACATCCGGCGTCGCGAGAGACGGCGTCTGCAGCGCGGGCGACGGCGCTTCCGCCACCGGGACGATCAGATGAAACGCGGCGCCGCCTTCAGGGCGATTCTCCGCGGTCATCGATCCCCCCTGGCGCTCGATCAGGCGTCGCGCGATCGCGAGGCCGAGGCCCGTGCCGTTGCGCTTCGTGGTGAAGAGCGGCTCGAAGATCTGATCGACGAGCTCGGGCTTGATGCCCGGGCCGTTGTCGCGCACGGAGATGCGCACGCGCTCCGCGTCCTCGCTCAGCGCGACGTCGACATGAATCGTGCCGCCGCCGCTGATGGCATCGCGCGCGTTGTAGACGAGGTTCGTGATCACCTGCTCGAGGTGCTGCGCGTCGCCGCGAATCGAGCGCACGGCCGGCTCCATCGAGTGACTCAGCGCGATCGTCGGCGGCAGCACGGGCACGAGCTGTCCGAGAAGCGTCGGCAGCCAGGTGCGCGCATCGATCGGCGAGAGCTGCGGCTCTTTCGGATTCGCGAAGCGGAGGATCTCCTGCGATGCGCGTTTGCCGCGTGAGATCGCGCGCGTGATGTGGCCGATGGCGTCGCTGAGCGAGCGCGTGGGGGGCACTTCGCGCGAGATCCATTCGACGAACGGCTGGATGCCCATGAGCACGTTGTTGAACTCATGCGCCAGCGACGCCGCGACCTGCCCGAGGCTCGCGAGGCGCTTCGCCTCTTCGAGCTTGCGCGCCGCCGTTCGCTCCGCTTCGCGCATCGGAGTGACGTCGAGCAATGCACCGATGACGCGGCGCTCGCCGCTCGCGAGCTTGACCGTGTGGCCGCGGTCGAGCACGACGCGATAGGTCCCGTCCTCCTGCCGCAACCGGTATTCGTGTCCCCACGTCCGCTGGCCGTTTTCGACCGCGTTGCCGACCCCCCACGCATTTTCGCGATCATCCGGATGGACGCGCGAGAGCCATTCATCCATGAACGTGCCGGCGTTCGAGTCGCCGAACATCTGCCGGTAGGCGTCGTTCGTCCAGAGCTCGTCGCGTTCCGAGGACCATTCCCAGATCGCCTCGTGCGTCCCCGAGGCGAGCAGGTGCAGCCGGGCCTCGCGCACGCGCAGCTCTTCCTCCGCGCGGAGGCGGTCGGTGATGTCGCGTGCGATCACCTGCACGGCGTCGCGATTGCCGTAGCGCAGCGGCAGCGCCGCGACTTCGACGTCGAGCAGCGAGCCGTCGGCGCGGCGGTACTTCATCCGCTCGTACGGCACTCTCGCTCCTGCTTTCAGCCGCTCCAACCGGTTGTGCACGCCGTCGTGAAAGGCCGGATCGATGAACGAGAAGAGGCTTTGTCCGACGATCTCCGCCTCGCTGTTCGCGCCGAGGAGCTGGACGAAGGACTGGTTGACGTAGACGTAGGAGTTGCCGACGTGAACGCCGATGCAGTCCGGCGACCACTCGACCATGCGCCGGAAGTTTTCCCGGTTCTCGATCGATTCGGCCTCGGCCTCGCGCTCGCGGGTGATGTCGACCATCACGCCGAAGAGCTCGACCGGCACGCCGTTCACGCGATGGACGTTCACGTAGTCGCGCAGCCAGACCGTGCGGCCGTCGGCGGCGATCATGCGATAGACGAGCTCGTGATTGCGTCCCGCGAGCGTCTCGTTGTGACAGAGCATCGGCACGTGCCGGTCCTCCGGATGGAGGTGCTCGCTCCAGAACGTCGGCTCATCGAGCCAGCGCGAGACCGGATACCCGAGCAGCGTCTCCGCGGCGGGGTTGACGTAGGTGAAGCGGAAGGTCTCCGCGGAAGCCGACCAGGCGATGGCCGGCAGGGCATCGAGCAGACGTGATCTGCGCTCGTCTTCGGTGATGGGCACGCTGAACCTCGAGTTGTTGGACGTGCGCTGAAGAATGTCCGGCGATCCGGAAGTATTCCAAGGTTATTTTGATAGCTCAGCAGGAAATAATCATGCGCCGCGGATCGTCTTTGCCCACAACAAGCGGCCGTACCGTGCGGCCCGATTCATCGTCCAAAAACCTGGGGAGAAATTGCACCATGCCTTATGTCGCATTGGAATGGGACCATCACATCGGACGTCCGATGATTTCGTGGCTGGTCGTGAAGTGTAAGAGCGTCGGCCAGAAGTTCGGCGGGCCGCAGGCGCTGCCGCCGCGCCGCGATATCGCGTACTTTGTCAACGCGGAAACGGCCGAGCGCGACGCGAAGGAGTTCGCCGCGTACAAGACGCGGATGGACGAGAACCCGAACGGCCTCGACGCCGAGCTCGGCACCGCCACGGCGTACAGCACCCGCCACGCCGCGTTCGCCTGGGACCACAACATCTTCAATCCGCTGGTGCAGTGGGCGGTGCTGGAGTGGAACGGCGAGAACCCGAGCGGCCAGAGCTTCCGCAACGACTGCGCCTACTTCCTCGATCCCGAGACCGCCGAAGCGGACGCGCGCGCGTTCCGCGTGCTGCGGGATGAGATGAGTGAGGTTGAGGCGAAGGTGGCGTAAGCGATCGAAGACGCCGCCCAAAAGGGCGGCGTTTTGTTTTTGGACTGCGGCGGCTTAGCCGCCGCTTTCCCACAGCCCTAGCCTCCCGCGGCAGCTTGCGCTGCCGCTATGCGAAAGCGGCGGCGAGCCGCCGCAGTTCATACTCGCCTAACGCCCCCGCAACAACGACTCCAGCTCATCCGGCCGCGAGGCGCGCACGCGCGCTTCGTCCAGCGTGATCAGCCCATCCTGCACGAGCCGCACGAGCGAGTCTTCGATCGTCATCATGCCCTGGCGTTTGCCGAGGGTGATTTCCTGGGCCAGGTTCTGGAGCTTGTCGTTGCGGATGTGGTTGCGCACGGCGTAGGTCGCGTGCAGCACCTCCACCGCCACCACGCTGCCCGTGCCGTCGCTGCGGGGCATGAGTTGTTGCACGACGATCGCGTTGAGGCTGAGGGCGAGCTGCTGCTTGATCTGCGTCTGCTGCGCGGACGGGAAGACGTCGACGATGCGATGAATCGCCGTCGCGACGTCGCTCGTGTGCAGCGTGGAGAGAATCAGGTGTCCCGTTTCCGCGGCGGTGAGCGCGGTGGCGACGGTCTCGAGGTCGCGCATCTCGCCGACGAGAATGACGTCGGGATCCTGGCGCAGCGACGCGCGCAGCGCGGCGGCGAAGGACGGCGCGTCGCGGCCCACTTCGATCTGCTCGATGATCGAGTTGGCGTTGCGGTGCTCGTACTCGATCGGATCCTCGATCGTGATCACGTGCCGCGCGTCGTTGCGATTGATCTCCCCGACCAGCGCCGCGAGCGTGGTCGACTTGCCGGAGCCGGTCGGTCCGCAGACCAGCACGAGCCCGCGCCGCGGTTTCACGAGCTCCGCGAGCGAGAGCGGGAGGCGCAGCTGCTGCAGCGTCGGGATCTCGGTCGGCAGCGCGCGGATGGCGGCGGCGATCGTGCCACGCTGGCGATGCACGTTCACGCGGAAGCGCCATGCGCGGCGGTCGTCGTCGCGCTCGAGGCGCAGCGAGAAATCGGCGGCGCCTTCGTTTTCAATTTTCTCGCGCAGACGGCCGGTGACGAGATTGCCGAGGAGCGACTGGATGTCGTCGGTCGAAAGCGGAGTGTCGGCGGCGCGGGTGAGGCGGCCGGCGATGCGAAACACCGGCGCCACGCCGGCGATGATCAGCAGATCGCTCGCGCCGCGCTGGGCCATCTCGATGAGCAGCTTTTCGAGGGGATTGCCTTCGGAAACGTGGAGCGGCGGGCTCTCAGCCCGCCGGGGCGTTTCGGCGGGCTGAGAGCCCGCCGCTCCACTTTCGCTGTCGTTCAGCTCGCGCACCAGCTGCTCGAGCTGCGGGTCGGGAATCAGTTTTTTCGCCATCTGGTGCTGTTTGACGTTTGTTTGCAACAGCGGGTTTCGCGCCAGCGGGGACGGTGGTCGAACGAAGTGTAAGGAGAAAAAAGCAATGTTCGAGACATCCGTCGCCCGCGCCGTTCCGTCCCGTGGCAAGTACACCCTGCTGACGGTATCGCTGATCGCGCACAGCGCGGTGATCATCGGTGCGATCGTGATCGGCGT
>DATFHJ010000204.1:0-29382 GCA_035248585.1 Thermoanaerobaculia bacterium | reverse complement strand
GGGACCTGGGTGGGCGGGGCGGCGCGCCGACGCAGCCACATGCAGCGCACCGCCCCTCCGCCCAGGTCCCTCGCTACGCGCGGGATGACATGACACTTCACCCCAGCCCCTCATCCCGCAACCAGCCCTCCACCGCCCGCGTCGCCTGATCGTTCTTGAAGTTAAAGAACGCGCGCTGCACGGTTAAATCGCTCGCCAGCCACTGGCGAAACTGCATCGCATCGTCGACCGACGCCGCGAGATTTTCGCGCAGCCGCGAGAGCGGCATCTTCTCCACGAACAGGCGGCGATCTTCCGCTTCGCTTTCCGGCGTGCGCGTCGGGATGCGGCGGTAACGCGAAGGGTCCGGCGGCTCCGCGTCGAGCGGCAGATCCTCGACGTCGCCGGTTTCGAGATCGAGGTAGTGGGCGAGGGCGATGCCGAGGTACGCGACCTGCAGACCGTCGAGATCGGGTGTCACGAAACGAAATGATATCTTCAGACGAACCATGAGCCAGGACCGGCTCGAGGCAAGCCTCGACATCGACCGGCGATCGGCAATCGAGGTCGTCCGCATCATTCAGGAGCAGGACGCGCGCGTTGCGGAAGCGGTCGCCGCGCAGGCCGAGCGGATCGCACATGCGGTGGAAGAGATCGCCGAGCGTCTGCGCCACGGCGGCCGCCTCTTCTACGCCGGCGCCGGCACCAGCGGCCGCATCGCCATGCTCGACGCCTCCGAATTGCCGCCCACCTACGGCATCGATCCATCGCTCGTGCGCGTGCTCATGGCCGGCGGCGAGCGCGCGTTTTTCTCCGCCGTCGAAGGCGCCGAAGACGATGAGGACGCGGGCATCGAAGCGGTCGCGCGCGAAGTGACGGCGGACGACGCGCTCGTCGGCATCGCCGCCTCGGGCACGACGCCGTTCACCGTCGCCGCGGCGCGCAAGGCGAACATGCTCGGCGCGCTCACGGTCGGCGTTACGTCCGTTCCCAACTCGCCGCTCGCGCGCGACGTCGACATCCCGATCGTCGTCGAAGTCGGCGCCGAGGTCATCATGGGCTCGTCGCGCATGAAGAGCGGCACCGCGCAGAAACTCGTGCTCAACACGATCTCGACCGGCGTGATGATCCGCCTCGGCCGCGTCTACTCGAATCTGATGATCGATATGCCGGCCACGAACGAAAAACTGCGCGCGCGCGCCGTCACGATGGTCGAGCTCGCGGCGGGCGTTCCGCGCGCGGCCGCGGTGCAGGCCATTCGCGACGCGGAGGGCAACGTGCGATTGGCGAGTGTGATTGCAAAGAAACGAGTGAATGCGGAAGACGCGCGGCGTCTTCTCGAACAACATGAATTGCAGGAGGTGCTCGAGCAGTGATGAACCGCCTCGAGCGGCTGACGGAGATCGCGAAGAAGAAGCAGCGCGTCGTCGTCGGCCTGATGTCCGGAACCTCGGTTGACGCCATCGACGCCGTGCTCGTGCGCATCACCGGCAACGGTCACGACAACGTGCGCATTGAAAAGCTGCGCTTCGACAGCTTTCCGTACCCCGACGACATCCGCACGCGCGTGAAGACGCTCTTCGACCGGCAGAAGGCCGACATCGACGAGATCTGCACGCTCGACTTCATCGTCGGCGAAATGTTCGCGCTCGCCGTGAACCGCCTCATCGCCGACGCGGGGATGAAGAACGAAGACGTCGATCTCATCGCCGCGCCGGGGCAGACCATCTGGCACCACCCGCGGCCGGCGACGTTCGAATGGCTCGGCCAGCCGATCACCACCCGCGGCACGCTGGCCATCGGACAGACCGCCGTCATCGCCGAGCGCACCGGCATCGCCACCATCGGCGACCTGCGCGTCCGCGACGTCGCGGCCGGCGGCCACGGCGCGCCGCTCGTCGCCTACTTCGACTGGGCACAGCTCCGGCATCCCAAACGTGCGCGCTGCATGCAGAACATCGGCGGCATCGCGAACGTCACCTACGTTCCCCCGCGCGCGACGCTCAGCGACGTCGCGGCATTCGATACCGGGCCCGGCAACATGGTCATCGACGAGCTGGTTTTCATCCTCACCGACGCGCAGGAGTCGTTCGACCGCGACGGCGGGCGCGCCGAACGCGGCAGCGTCAATGAAGACGTGCTCGACTGGGGGCTGAGCGATCCGTACTTCGACCTCGCGCCGCCGAAGACGACCGGTCGCGAGCGGTTCGGGCGGCAGTTTGCGCGGCGGATGATCGAGAAGTTTCCCGACGTCAGCGAAGACGATCTCGTCGCATCCGCGACCGCGCTCACCGTCGAGAGCATCGCCCGCGCCTACGAGCGCTGGATTTTCCCGAGCGGCAGCGTCGACGACGTGATCATCGCCGGCGGCGGCGCGAAGAATCCGGTGATGCTCCAGATGCTGCGCGAGCGGTTGCCGCAATGCACGGTCGAGGCGTACGAGCATCTCGAGGCGAAGGAAGCGATGGCCATGGCGCTGATCGCGAACGACTCGCTCCTCGGATTGCCGACGAACGTGTCGAGTGCCACCGGCGCGCAGCCGGCGATCCTCGGCAAGATCAACTTATGAAGCAGCTGCACGGCCGCACATTCGTCGACGGCACTCTCCGCGACGACATCCTCGTGAGCATCGAAGACGGCGTGCTTGTCGACGTCGCCGAAACGACGCGCGTGCCCGCGGATGCGGAACCGTTCCGCGGCATCCTCGTGCCGGGATTCATCGACGTGCACGTGCACGGCGGAGACGGTGCCGATTTCATGGACGCGCACGACGAAGCCACGGCGCGCATCCTCGACTTCCACGCGCGCCACGGCACGACCGCGCTCGCGGCGACGACGCTCTCCGCGTCGCGCGGCGACCTGCACAACGCGATCGAGTCGATCGCGCGCGCCTCGTCGGACGGCGGCGCGGAGATCGTGGCCATCCATCTCGAGGGACCGTTCATCAACGCCGACCGCTCCGGCGCCCAGGATCGCAGCTCGATCCGCGCGGCGGACATTCACGAGCTCTCCGCGCTCATCGCCGAAGCGCCGCGCATGCGCTGGATCGTCACGCTCGCGCCGGAGGTCGAAGGCGCGCGCGCGCTCATCGAGCACTTTCGCGAGCGCGTCCTCTTCGCCATCGGACACACCGCCGCCGATCACGCGCTCACCGTCGCCGCGCTCGAATGGGGCGCGTGCCATTTCACGCACCTGTACAACGCGATGACGGGACTGCATCACCGCGATCCGGGCGTCGTCGGCGCCGCGCTGACCTCGGTCAACGCGACGGCGGAACTGATCGCGGACGGCGTGCACGTGCATCCCGCCGCGCTGCGTGTCGCGGTGGCGGCGATGCCGCATCGCATCGCGCTCATCACCGACGCCATGCGCGCGTGCGGTCTCGCCGATGGAACGTACAAGCTTTACGACTACGACGTCACGGTCGCGGAAGGCGCGGCCCGGCTCGGCGACGGCACGTTGGCGGGAAGCGTGCTCACGACCGGCAATGCGGTGAAGAACATGGTCGAGCTTGCAGGCCTGCCGATCGAGACGGTGCTTCCGCTGGCGACGGAAGTGCCGGCGCGCATCGCCGCGGTCGCCGATCGCAAGGGAAAGATCGAGCTGCGCTACGACGCCGATCTCGTGCTGCTGTCGGAAAAGTTCGAAGTGGAGCGCGTGTGGGTGCGCGGCAATGAACTGGCAGACGTTTGATTCCGCGGACGCGCTGGCCGAGCACGCCGCGCACCTTCTGCTCGCCGCGATTCAGCACGAGCCGAAGATCGTCCTCGGCCTGCCGACCGGACGCACACCGATCGGCATGTACGATCGCGTCGTCCGCGAATGCGGCCGCGAGTACCGCTGCTTCCGCGACGTGACGTCGTTCAATTTGGACGAGTACGCCGGCGTGCCGCGCGCGCATCCCGGCAGCTACTTTTCCTACATGAAACAGCACCTCTTCGATCACGTCGACATCGATCCGGCGAACGCGCATCTGCCCGACGGCATGGCCCCCGACCTCGACGCCGAATGCGCGCGCTACGAACGCGACATCGTCGCCGCCGGCGGACTCGGCCTCACGTTTCTCGGCGTCGGCCGCAACGGGCACATCGGTTTCAACGAGCCCGGCTCGCCATTCGACGCCCGCACGCGCGTCGTCGAGCTCACCCCCTCCACCCGCGCCGCGAATGCGGAGTTCTTCCCCGACGGCGAGGTGCCGGCGCGCGCGATCACGATGGGGATCGGCACGATCCTCGAGTCGCGCGCGATCGTGCTCTTGGCCGCAGGCGCGGGAAAGAGCGAAGCGATCGCGCGTTTGCGCTCAGGCGTCGTCGATGAGTCGTTCCCGGCTTCGGCGCTGTGGAAGCACGGCAACGTGAAGGTCCTGTGGAGCGGTGGGCTTTAGCCCACCGAAGCCGGCGGGCTGAAGCCCGCCGCTCCACATGACACGTTTCTTGCTGATGAGCGCGGCGTGCGCATTGTCAAGCGCGTCGCCCTCGTGATCATCGCGATCGTAGTGCTCGGCATCGGGTATCGCGTGCTCGGCGTGTATCGCTTCCGCTCCGGCGAATGCTCGGCGCGGCAACCGCGACATTTCGCGCTCACCTATCCGAAGCGCCTCGTGGTGATGACGTACAACATCGAAGGGCACGCGACGCTGCTCAAGCCGCATCATCTCGAAGAGATCGCGGCCACGATCCGCCGCTATCACCCCGACGTCGTCGGCCTCAACGAAGTGCATCGCGGCACGTGGCAGGCGCGATTTCACGATCACACGAAGCTGCTGGCGAAGATGACGGGCATGAACGTCGTCTTCGGTACGAGCTACCGCTTCGCAGGCGGCGACTTCGGCAACGCGGTGCTGACGCGCGGGCAGATCGTGTCGAGCGAGGTTCATGAAATGCCGGGCATCGGCGAGCCGCGCACGCTGCTCGAGGCCGTCCTGCGCGTCAACGGCGGCACGATCGAGTTCTACGTCGGTCACACCGCGGCCTGGGCATCGATGAACGAAAAGGTGCGCGGCAAGCAACTGCAGTGCATGAATCAGCATCTCAACGCCAGCGCGTTTCCGTTCATCCTCGTCGGCGATCTCAACGCGCCGCCGGAGAGCGGCGAGGTCGTGAAGTTCCTCGACCGCAACACGCTGCAGTTCGTCGGCGACCGCAAGACTCCGTCGCACAAACTGATGGAACAGCGGCTCGACTACATCCTCGCCGATCCCGGCTGGCAGGTGCGCTGGTCGCGCGTCGCCGACGAAGGCCCGTCCGACCACCGGCCGGTGATCGCGGAGCTGGCGCACCCATGAATCGCGTGAAGCGCGTCGAGCACATCGGCAGCACGACCTACGTGCGCTTGCCGCTGATGGTGTTCATCGGAATCGTGCTGGCGCTCATCGCGCTGACGATCGTGCTCTGGTCGGCGAAGCGAAAACAGGACGCGGTGCTGCGCGTGAACTCGCCGTCCGAGGTACGGCTGCTGCTGCCGTCGCTCGTGGGGCTCACGCAGTCGAACGCGGACGGCGGCAACCGCGTCGAGGTGCTGCAGAACGGCGACGGATTTTTCCCGACGATGATGCGCGACGTCGCCGCGGCGCGCGAGAGCGTCCACGTCGAAACATACATCTGGGCGAAGAGCAGGATCGGGACGCAGTTCGCGCAACTGCTCGCGCAGAAGGCGAAGCAGGGCGTCGAAGTCCGCGTCCTCGTCGATGCCTCGGGCGGCCGCGATCTCAAAGGCGACCTGCAGAAGATGCTCGAGCAGGCCGGCGCGAAGGTCGCGCATTTCCATCCCGTCCGCATCAGCAACCTCGGACGCCTCAACAATCGCGACCATCGCAAGCTCGTCATCATCGACGGCCGCATCGGCTACACCGGCGGCCACGGCGTCTCCGACAACTGGACCGGCCACGCGCAGGACAAAAAGCATTGGCGCGACACCGCGCTGCGCATGACCGGCCCGGTCGTGAATCGCCTGCAATCGTGCTTCTCCGAAAACTGGATCGAAGAGACGGGCGAGATTCCGGCGGGCGAGAAATACTTTCCCCACCTGCAGCCCGCCGGCCCGACGGTCGCGCACGTCGCCTACACGTCGCCAAGCGGCAGCGTGTCGTCGGTGCAGATCCTCTACTACCTCGCCATCAAATCGGCGAAGCGCGAGATCCTGATTCAAAACCCGTATCTCCTGCCCGAGCGCCAGGCGATCGAAGCGCTCGCCGAGGCCGTGAAACGCGGCGTCGACGTACGCATCATGGTGCCGTCGACGGACGCCACGGACAGCGCCATCGTCCAGCACGCCAGTCATCATCACTTCGGCAGCCTGCTCAAGCGCGGCGTGAAGCTGTACGAGTACAAACACACGCTGCTGCATCAAAAGATCATCGTCGTCGACGGCATCTGGTCATCCGTCGGCTCGACGAATTGGGACGAGCGGTCGTTTCAATTGAATGACGAAGTGAACGTCGGCGTCCTCGACGCCGCGGTCGCGGCCCAGCTGCGCAACGCATTCATCAACGACCTTCGCCACGCCAGCCAGCCGCAGTTTCAGCAGTGGCAGGATCGCTCGCTGTGGCACAAGTTCGTGGATGGTTTGGCATACTTGGGGCACGCCCAGTTGTAGATGGCGGATGGCCATCTGAATCATGGCAACGCTCCCTGTCGAAGGCCGCTGGTCCGTCCGCGCTCTCTCGGACGATGACGTCAAGAACGCGCTGGAGTTTTTGCAGCGCGATCCGCTGATCAACGTCTATCTGATCTCGCGGCTGATCGAAGAGCGCGCGGTCGCGGCGACGCAGATCGTAGTCGTCCGCTTCAACGGCGCGATCGTGCTCGTCGCTTCGCTGGCCACGAATATCGTCCTCGCCGGCGATCCGTCGATCTCCCGCGAGCTGACCGACACGGCGGTGATGCTCGTGGCCGACCGCATCCTCACGCGCATGCTGCCGGTGCGCGCGATCATCTCGCCGGCGCAGCTCGTGGAGACGCTGTGGAACAACATCCGCGCGCGGCTCGACCCGCCGACCGTGGTCCGCCTCAACCAGCCGATCTACGCCATCAAGCGCCGCTTCGACTATCCCGATCTCACCGCGGCGCGCTACTCGACGGTCAAAGACCTCGAGCAGCTCGTGCCGGCGTGCGCGGCGATGCACAAAGAGGAAGTGGGAATCGATCCGATGCAGCGCGACGCGGCGGGATACCGCGAGCGCATCCGCGAGCTGGTGGAGAAAAAGCGCTCGGTCATCCGCGTTGTGAACGGCCGCATCGCCGCGAAGTGCGAGTACTCCGCGGTCACGCACGACGCCGCCCAGTTGATGGGCGTCTGGACCGACCCGCGCTTCCGCCGACAGGGTCTCAACCGCGAGCTGCTGACCGAGGTCTGCGGCCATCTGTTTCGCAAAGGAAAAGTCGTCACGCTGTTCGTGAACGACTTCAACCGGCCCGCGATCGCGCTGTATGAATCGCTCGGATTTCAGCGGATCGGAATGAATCGCGCCCTCATCTGGTGAACCGGCGCGAGCATTGCACAATTCAATCAGTGCAAAACGGAGCACGCCGCCGCCGGGCTGAGCTTCACGGTGCGGTCGGAGGTAGAAATGCCTGAGACTGGTGTAGTGAAGTGGTTCAACAACGACAAAGGCTACGGATTCATCAAACGAAACACGGGTGAAGACGTGTTCGTGCATCACTCGTCGATTCAAGCCTCGGGATACCGGACGCTGAATGAAGGCGAGCGCGTGGAGTTCGACGTCAAGCAAGGCCCCAAGGGATTGCAGGCGGAGAACGTACGCCGCGCAGAAGGCGGCGGACAAGCGCACGAAGAAGCCGTCTAGTTGTCTTCGCGGGGTTGGGCGCGCGAGGCGAAGAACGCGCCGAGCGCGCCCCCTACCGCAACGGCCGGGATCGCCGGGCCATAGCCTTCGCGCGCGAGCAGGAGTGCAGCCACTCCGCCCGCGAGGAGAATCAGCGTTCGCAACGTGATGTCGATCAGTTCGAATCTCATATTGTGGGCCGGCGGTTGGACTCCGCCGTGAACCGGGTATTGTAGCAGCAGATCCCTCGCTTCGCTCGGGATGACACTGCGCTGGCGCGCAGTATCACATCCGCTCGGGCACCGGAATTCCCAACAAATCCATCGTTCGGACCATCGTGAGCCGGAAAATCTCCGCCGTCACCGCGCGGCGCTGGCGCTCGGCGTCGTCCTTCTCCGGCAGGATTGGATACTTGTGGTAGAAGCTGTTGAACTTCTGCGCGAGGTCGAGTAGGTACTGCGTGATCACCGAAAGCTCGAGCGAATCGACCGCGCGCCGGATCGCCGCCGGCAGCTCCGCCGACAGGCGCACCAGCTCCCACATGTCGTCCGTCAGCCCCTGATTGAGCGTCAGATCGTCGACCTCGCGCTCTTCGATGCGCGCCTCGACGCCGCGCTCCTGCATCTTGCGAAAAATGTTTTGCACGCGGACCGTCGAGTACTGCAGATACGGACCGGAGTCCCCCTCGAAGCGCAGCGCTTCATCGAAATCGAAGGCGATGACTTTGTTACGGCCGAAGCGGAGCATGAAGTAGCGCAGCGCCGCGACCGCGACCTGCCGGCCGATCTCCTCCGGGTTCTCGATCTCCGCGGCATTCGCCTTCACCGCTTCCGTCGCCTTGCGCTCCAGCTCATCGAGCAGATCGTCAGCCTTCACGCCGAAGCCTTTGCGGCCCGACATCTCCACATACGCGCGCGTGGAGTCTTCTTCGGACACTTCCATCCCCAGCTGCTTCGCAGTCGCCGGCGTGAGCGCGACCATCTCGTACGAAAAGTGAATCGACGCCTCGGCGGCCTTGTCGCCACCCAGCTTGTGCACACCTTCCTTCACGACTTTCTGCAGATACGACTGCCGCGAGTCGATCACGTTCACGACGCGCGTCGCGCCGCCGAACTTCGGCGCCGTTGAATCGCCGTCGTCGCCGTGGGTCGTTTCCCACACGACGTGTCCATCCGGATACGTGGAAAACTTTCGATACTGGAACGTGCGGTCGAGCAGACCGAGCTTCCACAGCTGGTAGGCGATGTCCTTGCCGGTGTACGTCACGGTGCCGTTCGAGCGCACGAGGATCTTGTCGGGCTCGGCCATGCCGGCGAACTCCTCCGACTCGTCGAGCTTCATCACCCAGCAGCCTTTGTGCTTCCCCTCGTTCTCGAAAATCACCGCGCCCGATTGCTTCAGGAGCTCGAACGCGCGATCCCAGAAGTGCAGGTGGATGATGTCGGACTCCTTCGGCAGGAGGTCGTACTCGATGCCGAGGCGGAGCATCGTCGCGAGATGGCGCCGCACGATGGCCGGGACGAGGATCGCCGCGAGCTTCGCCGTCTCACCTTCCTGCTTCTCGATGCGGTGCAGCGTCTCTTTGCGCCACTCCTGCGTTTCCGGATGCTCGGCGTAGTACTGGGCCATCTTCGAGTAGAGATCCCAGCAGAGATAGTCGAAGCGCTCCTGCTTCGTCAGCTCTTCGATGTCCGCCAGGCTCTTCTTCTCGAGGCGCTCGAACGCGACGACGACGTCCGCGACCTGCACGCCGGTGTCGTCGATGTAGTTCTGCGTCTCCACGTGATCGCCGAGCCACTTCGAACAGCGGACGTATGTGTCGCCGAGGACGGCATTGCGCAGGTGGCCGATGTGCGCGGCCTTGTTCGGATTGATGTTCGTGTGCTCGACGATCACGCGCGCGCCGCTCGGCCGCGGCGACGCCATGACCGTGCGGAAATGCTGCGCCGCGAACGCGCTGCGATCGAAGCGGAAGTTGAGATAGCCGGCGCCTTCGACACTGACGCTGGCCACGAACATCGGCAGCGTCAATCCGTTCGCCAGCTGCTCCGCGATCTCGCGCGGCTTGCGCTTCAGCACCTTCGCCAGCTCCAGCGCGACGGGCGTCGCCAGATCGCCCATGGCCAGCTTCGGCGGCGTCTGCAGCACGATGCGGTCGACGGCATGGCCGAAGAGCGCGAGCACGCGCGACTTCAGGGTTTCGGAGAGCTGCTCGTGAATCGATTCGAGAATCATGTGTGGTTCCAAACTTTCAAGATCCAGCGGTCCTGCCGCCACACGAAGACATTCATCCCCGCGTTGTCCTGCGCGAAGTGGCGCGAGGCCATCACCGGCAGTTTGAGCAGCGCCGTCGCGGCGATGCGAATGGCGGTGCCGTGCGTGACGATCACCGGCCGCTCGGCGTCGATCGAGGCGAACGCGCGCTCGAGGCGCGCGCGCACATCCGCGTGCGACTCGCCGTCCGGGCACGGGCACGTCTCATCGTTGATCCAGCGCTGGTAAACGTCTTCGTACTCGCGGCGGACGTCGAGGAAAGAACGCCCTTCCCAGCCGCCGTAATTCATCTCCCGCAAATCATCGAGCGTCGCGATCGGCAGCCCCGTCGCCTCGGCGATGGTTTCGGCCGTCGACAACGCGCGTCCGAGCGTCGACGAATAGATCGCCGTCGGCGCGTATTCGACGAGCTTTTGCGCGAGCTGTCGCACCTGCTCCCGCCCTTTGTCCGAGAGCGCGCTGTCATTCCAGCCCTGCGCGATCCCGGCGACGTTGTGCACCGTCTCGCCGTGGCGGACGAGGATGAGCTGCCTCGTCACGCGAGCAGCGACTCCGCCGTCATGTCGGACGGCTGCTCGATGCCGAGAATCGTGAGAATCGTCGGCGCGACATTCGATAGAACACCGCCGCCGCGCAGCTCGCCGAAGCGCTTCTTCGGATCGGCGAGGATCAGCGGCACGGGATTCGTCGTGTGCGCGGTGTGCGGCTGTCCGGTCTTCTCATCGAACATCAGCTCGGCGTTGCCGTGATCGGCCGTGATCAGCGCGACGCCGTCGACCGCTTCGACCGCATCGAGGATCCGTCCGACGGCGGCGTCGGTGTCGTCGATCGCCGTCACCGTCGCGTCCATGAAGCCGGTGTGTCCGACCATGTCGGGATTGGCGATGTTCATGATGATGACGTCGTAGTTGCGCGACGCGATCGCCTCGACGACCTTGTCCGTCACTTCGAACACCGACATCTCCGGCTTGAGGTCGTATGTGGCGACCTTCGGCGAAGGCACGAGCAGGCGCTCCTCGCCGGGGAACTGCGTGTCCGAGCCGCCGTTGAAGAAGAACGTGACGTGCGCGTATTTCTCGGTCTCGGCGATGCGGAACTGCTTGAGCCCCGCGCGCGAGAGCACCTCGCCGAGGTTGTTGCGGATCTGCTGCGGCGGAAACACGACCGGCACGTCGAACTTTTCGTGATAGCGATTCATCGTCACGATGCCCGCTTTCGGCCGCACCGCGCGCTCGAATCCGGCGAAGTCCTCGTCCTTGAACGCGGTGACGATCTGGCGCATGCGGTCCGCGCGGAAGTTGAAGAAGAGCAGCGCGTCGCCGTCCTCGATTTTTCCGCGATGCGCGCCGTCCGGCGTCAGCACCGCGATCGGCTCCATGAACTCGTCGGTAACGTCCTGCTCGTAGAAGCGATGCAGCGTGGCCAGCGGATCCTTCGTCTGCGTCCCGACGCCGAGCGTCATCAAGTCATAGCCGCGCTGCACGCGCTCCCAGCGCTTGTCGCGGTCCATCGTGTAGTAGCGGCCGATGATCGTGGAGAGCTGCGCATCCTGCTCCAGCACCTCGGCGAGATACTTCTCCGCCGACTTCGGTGGCGTGTCGCGCCCATCGAGGATCGCGTGGATGAATACATCCTTCGCGCCGAGCCCGCGCGCCGCGCGAATCAGTCCATGCAGGTGCGACTGCAGCGAATGCACACCACCGTCGGAGAGCAATCCCGCGAAATGAATCGCGCGCGACTCCGTCACCGCGCGCCGGAACACGTCGTTCGATTCCAGCTCGTGATGCTCGATCGCCTTGCTGATGCGAACGATGTCCTGATCGACCACGCGCCCCGCGCCAATATTCAGATGTCCGACTTCCGAGTTCCCCATCTGCCCGTCGGGCAACCCGACCGCGCCTCCCGACGCCTCGAGCGTCGTCCACGCGGACTCCCGATACAGCCGATCGAACCGCGGCGTCTTCGCCTGCGCGATCGCGTTGTGCTCCCGCTCCTTCCGGCAGCCGAAGCCGTCGAGGACGATGAGAATGAGGAAGGGGCGCGGCATGAGGGCCGCGACGATATCAAAGTCGCGGGGAGCGCCGGCGGCGGCGCGCTTTCAGATACTGGCCAAGCACCGCGGGAAATGCGATCGCGGCCAGAACGGCGTAGATCGCCCAATGGATCCCGGCAGAGTCATCGGCCTCGGCATTATTGAGAAGGCGCATCGCGGCCAAGGTGCCGAAGACGAGGACGGTGCCGGCCAAGCCGGCAACCTTCAGCAACGACCAGCGGCCCGCCGGCGGCAACGTCCCCTTGTCGCCGAGGTCGAGCTGTTCGAGGACCGCCTCCACGTGCGGCCAATACTTGCGCTCATAGTGCGCGCGATCGTCGGGAGGCGGCTCGTGTGTGGCCAGCTCGATCAGCTCTTCGATCAGCGGATCGCGCGCGTCGCGGAAGGTTTCCTCGAGGGTGGAGAGAGGAACGGAGCGTTCGTAAAAGTACCGCCGGGCCAGCGCCGCGGCGTGGGCGCGGCGCTCGGCGGCACGCGTGATCACGCGCTCGCCTGCTTCTCCCGCTTGAACACCATGCCGATGTGATCGGTCGCGCCGGTCTTGAAGTTGATGGACGTGATGCTGACCAGCTCCCAGCCCTCATCGCCGAGGCGGTTCAGCTCTTCGGCGCGGCGCGGATCCATCGAGTAATTCTCCGACCGGACGTTGATGATCTTGTATTCCCAGGTCTTCATGTCCGCGCTCCCTCCCGGCTCGCTGTGTGATTGGGGGCGGCAAGTGTAGCAAATGGAAGGGGAAAGGGTGAAGGCAGGAGAGGAACGCAGAACGCAGAGCGCAGAACGAAGAAAGAAGAACTGGGAAGGGCTTCTCAATTCTTCATTCTGCGCTCTGCGTTCTGCGTTCCCCCGGCTCTCTCTCCTCTCCACCCCACCGCCTCGCGCGGATAATCCGTGATGATCCCGTCGCAGCCGATCCCGCGCAGCCGCTCCCAATGGCTCTGCCGATTCGCGGTCCATGGCACGACGCGGATATTTTGCTCATGCATCGACGCGACGGTCTCCGCGTCGATGTAGGGATGGTTCGGGAAGAACCAGCTCGCGCCGAGGTCGGCGGCGTAGCGGGCGGCGTTCACGAGTGAGCCATGGATCGTGATTCCGAGCTCCACGTTCGGATCGTGCTTGCGCACCGATGCGAGAAGCGAGTGGTCAAACGACGTCAGGACGATGTTCGGCCACCCGCGCACCGTTTCGATCAACACGTCTTCCCACTTGCTGCGCTTCACTTCGAGGATCAGTTTTCCGCGAGCGGTAAAGGCGGCGAGCTCGGAGACGCGCACCATGGGGCCGCATTGCGCCGACGAAAGCGACTCGATCTCCGCTTCGCCGAGCTCGTCGTCGTGGAAGAGGATCGGCACGCGGTCGGAGAGCAGCCGCAGGTCCGTTTCGAACCCGTCCGCGCCCTCGCTCAGCGCGCCCTCAAACGAGGCGATCGTGTTCTCCGGGAAGCGCTTGGGGCTGCCGCGATGACCGAAGATCAGGAATTGTGGTAGCTTGCTCGAAATCACGGAGAGTGCGATCGATGCCGAAAAAAATCCTGTTAGCGGATGACAGTATCACCATTCAAAAGGTGGTCGAGTTGACGTTCTCGGATGCCGACTACGAGGTGACGGCGGTCAACAACGGCGCGAAGGCGATCGGCAAGCTCACCGAGATGCGGCCCGACATCATCCTCTCCGACATCATCATGCCGGAGAAAAACGGCTACGAAGTCTGCGAATACGTAAAGTCGCATCCCGAGCACCGCAACATTCCCGTCGTCCTCCTGACCGGCACGTTCGAGCCTTTCGACCCCGATCGCGCGGAAAAAGCGGGCTGCGACGCCGTGGTCACGAAGCCGTTCGAATCGCAGAGTCTGATCCAGAAAGTGGAAGAGTTGATTGCGCAGGCGAGTGCATCCGCTGCACCCGCGCCTGCGCCCGAACCGGAGCCGGAGCCGGAGCCTTCGCCGTGGAGCGCGGACACCGAGGTCGTACCGCTGCCGAGTCAGGGACGCTCGCCGTTCTCGACCGCGAGCGGCTCCTACGCAACACCCGACGCCTACGAGCACGACAACGACATCTTCAGCGCGCCGCCCGCATCGCCGGCGGCGAGTGACATGCCGTTCGAAACGGCCGCGGCCGAGGAGTTCAGCCCGGAGACACGCGCCTTCCCGAAGATGAGCTTCGAGGAAATGCAGCAGTTCGCGGCGCCACCCGCGCCGCCCGCGCCGGAGCCTGAACCGGAGCCCGCGCTGCCCGAGCCGTCGCCGTGGGACGAACAGCCGGAAGCGGCCTTCGGCGGCGAGACCCGCGCGTTCCCGAAGATGACGTTCGACGAAATCATCGCCCAGGAAGCGCGAGCGAGCGCACCGCC
The DNA here is from genome assembly GCA_035248585.1 of Thermoanaerobaculia bacterium. Classification (GTDB taxonomy): domain Bacteria; phylum Acidobacteriota; class Thermoanaerobaculia; order Gp7-AA8; family Gp7-AA8; genus QHVT01. The sequence continues at coordinate 14,941 of DATFHJ010000204.1, read as the reverse complement.
GCCGGAGCCCGAGCCGCTGCCGGAGCCGGAAGCGGAGTCGCCGTTCGGCGCCCCGCCGCCGGCGGAAGAGTTCAGCGGAGAGACGCGCGCGTTTCCGAAGATGTCATTCGAGGAGATGCAGCAGTTTGCCGCACAGACCTCGGCGCCTGAGCCCGAGCCGGAGGTCGTGCCTCCGCCCGCGCCCGAGCCGTCGCCGTGGGACGAACAGCCGGAAGCGGCGTTCGGCGGCGAGACCCGCGCGTTCCCGAAGATGACGTTCGACCAGATGATGGCCGCGCAGTCGGCCTCGCCGTGGGACCAGCAGCAGCCGCAGGAAGAACAGCAGCCGGAAGCGCTGCCGTGGGAAGCGCCGGCATCGGAGCCGGAGTGGGCGCCGCCGCTGGAAACGAGCGCGGTCGAAGAAGAAGCGCCGCCCGCGCCGAGCTACGCCGCGGAAGAAGAAGCGACTCCGTTCGCGGCCTCCGAGCCGGCCGTGGAAGAGTTGCCGTTCGAAGCGGCGGCCGAGGCGGCGCCGGAGCCGTCGTACGTCGCGGAACCGTCGTACGTCGAAGAAGTGCCGCAGCCCGCGGCCGAGCCGGAATGGGCGCCCGCCGCCGAAGCGGAAGCGGTTGCCGAGGTGGAAGAACCGCCCGTGCCGGCGGCGCTCGCGCCGGAAACGCCGAGCCTTCCAATCGCCGCGCGCGATCTCACGGACGAACAGGTCGACCGCATCGCCCGCCGCGTGGTGGAGCTGATGTCCGATCACGTCGTGCGCAACATCGCCTGGGAAGTGATTCCCGACCTGGCGGAGATGGTGGTGAAGGAGCGGATCCGGCAGCTGGAGTCGGAAGCGTGATTTGAAAATCTACACGCGTACCGGCGATCACGGCGAGACCTCTCTCTTCGGCGGCACCCGCGTTCCGAAAAACGATCCGCGCATCGAGGCCTACGGGACCGTCGACGAGCTGAACTCCTTCCTCGGCCTCGCCCGCTCGAGCGAGCTGCCGCAACAGGTCGAAGACGTGTTGCACCAGGTGCAAATGGATCTCTTCGACATCGGCGCGCATCTCGCCTCGCCCGGCAGCAGCCGCTTTCCCGATATCGATGCGTCGCGCATCGCGGCGCTGGAAGAGGCGATCGACGCGATGGAGCGCGAGCTCGCGCCGCTCACGGGGTTCATTCTTCCCGGCGGCACGCCCGCCGCGTCACAGATGCACGTCGCGCGGACGGTCTGCCGCCGCGCGGAACGATGCGTCATTGCACTCGATGAAGAGCCGACGGTCGGGTATCTGAATCGTCTGTCGGATTACCTTTTCGTGGCCGCACGCTTTGCGAATTTCAAAGCGGGCCGCGAGGACGTGCCGTGGAAGGATGGTCGGGGCAAGAGGACGGAACCCTGAACGTCCACGTGTTTTCAGTAAGTTACTGATTCTAAATACCCTGCAATCCCTCAAAACTCCAGAGTCGCGGGTTCTGAGTACATATCAAGTACACGGGGCAGCTGGTCAAGACGGAAAGAACGCCACGACTCGACCGTGTTACGTATCACGGTGTTCCAAACAAAGCTGGGTCGGAACGACCCTTGTCGGTGCGGGTCGGGAAAGAAGTTCAAGAAGTGCTGCCTGGATTGCCGGCCCACCGTTATTGCGCTACCGAACGGGCAGAGGCAGAAGCCGACGCTGCCACCAAGCCTCACCCTCGAGAATCTCGATCCAACCACGCCTGAGAACCGCGCCATGATTCGTGAATTCATGGATCGGTCGCATCGCGCGAACTTCGGACCGCCGGAACTGATCCGCACCGCATTCAACGGCTGGATCATGCGAGCGTTCGGCGGCACGCTGACGTGGCGAAAACCGACTGAGACGTTTCACGAGTTCTGCGTTTGGGTGCTGAAGATGACCTTCGGCCAGGAGTGGCTCGATGCACAGTTCGCGCAGCCTGCAAACGATCGCCACGTCATCGCGAAATGGCTAACCGAACTCTCCGAACTTCAGAAGCGCGAAACTCCACATGGTCACCAGGCCGGTCAGCTCGTTAGTTCAATTCCCACAGGCGGCGCTCAGGAAGCTGTTCTTCTTGGTCGTGATTACTGTACTTGACCCAGTTGGGAAAGCTTCCCGAACGGCTCGTCGATCGACTCCGGCACAAGGGACAGTTTCAGGGAGCTTGGTACGAGGTACGGGTCGCAAGCGCGCTTGTTCATGGCGGCTTCGACATCGAGTGGCTCGACAAGAAATCAGAGAGCCACTGTGAGTTCACCGCGAAGCAATCATTCACTCAAGAAAGATTCGCGGTCGAAGCGAAGAGCAGGCATCGCGCCGGTCTTCTAAATCAACCCGGGGAGAAGGCAGATGATCCGCGCGTTCTCGCGCATCGTAATTTTCGCGACGCGCTCGCAAAGGACACCGAGAGATTGCCGCTCATGGTCTTCGTGGACGTGAACATGCCGCTCAGCGATTCGTTCGAAAGCGCCACAGAGTCGTGGGCTCAGCACATGGCCGACTTCATCGGCCCGATGGGGATAAGCCCCTCAGAGCCCGCGAAGTTCGCGTACGCGGTCTGCACGAACTTCAGTTACCACCAGCACGAAAACGCGCCAGTCCTTGGACTCGCCGTTGTGTACGACAAGTTTCCGATGTTCTCGGTGAAAGCATCCATGTGTTTGGAACTCACGCGTCACGCCGTAGAGGAGGGCCTCAAGCAAGTGGGCTCCCTGCCGCCGCACACACTTTAACGGTGCACGCACACAGGAAAGCGCAAGTCGAAGCTTCTACGTCAGTTAGGTGCCCTTCAAGTACATGTCAGGCACACAGAACCGAAGGCTCTGCGCGTAACCTATTGTAAAGAAGGAGAGTTAAGGATGGTCGGGGCAAGAGGACTTGAACCTCCGACCTCACGGTCCCGAACCGTGCGCTCTACCAGGCTGAGCTATGCCCCGATGATGGTTCGCGAGGGAGACTCGCGTTGAAAAGAGCGCGGATTGTAGTGATTCCGCGTTCCGGGGTCAACGGCGCTTTCCTTGCTTTCATTCCGCGAAACGTTGTCGTTACAGCGGAATCCGCTGACGCAACCCTCAGTTGGAGCGCATCATGAGACGGCTTGCCCTCCTCTTCCTGCTGGCGCTGCCTTTGGCCGCGCAGCAGCCGTTCGAAGAAAAGATCGACGTCAACGTCGTGCTGCTCGACGTGATCGTGACCGACGCGCGCGGCAACCAGATCCTCGGCCTCACGAAAGACGATTTCATCGTCAAGGAAAACGGCTCGCCGCAGACGCTCGACAGCGTCGACTACTTCACGAACCGGCGCCTCCTCGACTCGCGCGAGCAGGACGCGCCGTTCCAGGTCGAGAAGATCCGCAACGAGCGTTACTTCATCTTCTTTTTCGACAAGCCGAACGACAACTCGTCGCTCTTCGATGGTCTGAGCGCGGCCCGCGAGGCGGTGCGCCAGTTCCTCCGCAACGACATGCTCGAAGGCGACCGCGTGGCGATCGTCTCGCACGACGTGCGCCTGAAAGTCTTCAGCGATTTCACGAGCGACAAGAAGCAGCTGGAGAAGGCACTCAACGAGTCGGCGCGGTTTGGCCGCGGACTCGACCGCCCGTCGTCCGACAACGGCATCCTTCAAAACATCGACCGCGCGGCGATGGTCGGCCGCACGGGCCGCGTCTACGAAGCGCTGGACGTGCTCGCCGATGCAGTGCGACCGATCCGCGCGCGCAAGAACCTCGTCCTCTTCTCGCCCGGCATTCTCGAGGAGAGCGAGACCGTGCGCAGCGGCGTGATCGTGAATCGCAGCCGCTACCTCGATCCGGCGCTGCACGCGCTCAACGCCGCGAACGTCTCGGTGTACGGCGTGCAGCTGCAGCGCGACGTCGATAACACACCGGTGTTCCACCAGCGCCTCGAGGAGCTCTCGAACACGACCGGCGGCCAGTACTTCCGCTTCAACACGAGCTTCACCGCGCCGCTGGACCGCATCGAGAACACGAACAACGGCTACTACCTCCTGACCTATCGCTCGCGCCACGGCAAGGGCGAGAAGGGGTTTCAGAAGGTGAACGTGACGGTGCGCAATCCGGAGTTTCGCGTCATCTCGCGTTCCGGCTATCAGTACGGCGGCTGAGAGACCACGAATCGCACGCGCTCGCCCGGCATCAGCTGGGCGAGCTTCCAGCGCTCCTCCCACAGCACGGTCATCGGCTGCAGATAGCCGCCGGTGATCGGATGATCCGGACCCATGGCCACGAGACTGCCGTCGGGGTGAAGCTGCACGGTTCCGCATTGCATGCCGCTCGATTTCAGATCGGCGGGGATGGTGACGTCGATCGCTCGCAGCGGGCGGAGGCGGATGCCGACGCGATCGATCGCCGGCGTGACCTCGCACTCGATCGTGCCGATCTCGACGTCGTGCGGCCCGCGCATCGCGCGAATGACGTGACGGTCGCCGCGCTCGAACTTCGCGATGACGCCTTCGCGCTCGCCGACGGCGAGATATCCGCGTAATCCGCCCGTAACTCTTCCGAACGCGACCTCTTCGCCCCCGCGTACGCGCCGCACCTCGCCGCACCACGCCACGACGCAGTCGCGGCGAAAGCGGAGCCGCGGCCCGGTCATCGCGCATTCGAGGAGCGGCGCGTCGGGCGGATTCCCGACCGCGCGATTCGCGAGCGGCGCGGCAAGGTCGTCGAACCAGCCGCCGGGAGAAATACCGCGGTCGACGCGCGACCAGTCGGGCGCGCCGACGAGCGTCGCCAGCGGCGCGGAGAGGATGTCGGCGTAGTCGAGTTGCAGCAGGGGTTTCGGACGCGCGGGCGCGGGATGAATTTCGTCCACCGGCTGGAGGACGATCTCGTCGCCGGGCGCGATGGCGTGCTCGAGATCGATGTCCGTGCGGCCGAGGAGATTCCAGCCGCCGGGAGAATCGATGGGATAGAAACCGGCGACGTTCCCGGCGATCGCAAACGACCCGCGCGCCACAGGCCGCGACGTCGGCCGCCGTGGCATGGCCCACTCTTTTGGCCAGCCATCGAGATAGGCGAAGCCGGCGCGGAAGCCGAGGTAGCGGGCGGTGAGGGTGGGGAGGGTTGTCAGGAAGTGCTCGCGCGTGATGTTTGCGTGTCGGAGAAACTCCGGAAGATCTTCGCCGCTGAAGGCGACCGGGATTCGATGACGTGTGGAGCGGCGGGCTTCAGCCCGCCCGATGGGTTTCGGCGGGCTGAAGCCCGCCGCTCCACTGGCACTTGTGAAAACCACGTACAACGACGAATGCCCAACAATCACCCCCCGCACTTCCGGCAGCGCCCGCGCCGCCGCCGCGTGCGCGTGCAGCTCCGCGGCGGTCACATCGCCGAGCTCGAGTAAGAAGGCGCGGTCGCCGGCGGGGGCGGGGGCGGGATGCATCGCATGGTGATAACGTTCCTGCTCATGAATCGCAAGCAGGAACAGCTCCTCGTCGAGATCGCGCGCGATGCGATGGTGGAGCGCGGACTCGAGCCCGAGTTCGGCAAAGACGTCTTCCAGCAGGTGAGCGCCATCAACGGGCCGGCGCGCGAAGACGACTCGGCCATCCGCGACATGCGCGAGCTGGCGTGGTGCTCGATCGACAACGACGACTCGCGCGATCTCGATCAGCTCACATGGGCGGAGAAGCTGGACGACGGCAACGTGCGCATCTACATCGCCGTCGCCGACGTCGACGCGCTGGTGAAGAAAGACACGCCGATCGACCGCCACGCGCGGCACAACACGATGTCCGTCTATACGGCGGCGAAGATCTTTCCGATGCTGCCGGAGAAGCTCTCCACCGATCTCACCTCGCTCAACGAAGGCGAGGACCGCATCGCCATGGTGATCGAGATGACGGTGCGCGACGACGGCGAGGCGGCGCAGGGCGAGATTTATCGCGCGCTCGTGCACAACCACGCCAAGCTCGCGTACAACCGCGTCGCGGCATGGCTCGACGGTGAAGAAGACGCGCCGGAGAAAGTGAACGAGGTGCCGGGGCTCGAGGAGACGCTGCGGCTGCAGGACAAGACCGCCGACGCGATGCGCGAGCTGCGGCATGAGCATGGCGCGCTCGATCTCGATACGATCGAGGCCCGGCCGGTGATCCGCGACGGCCAGGTCGTGGACCTGAAGCGCGACCAGCGCAACAACGCGCGCATGCTGATCGAGGACTTCATGATCGCCGCGAACGGCGTGACGGCGCGCTTCCTCTCGCGCAAAGGCTTCGCCAGCATCCGCCGCGTGGTGCGCTCGCCGGAGCGGTGGGACCGCATCGAGAAAATCGCCGAGGAGCTCGGCGACCGCTTGCCGCCCGACCCCGACGTCAAGGCGCTCGAGGAGTTTCTGCGGCGGCGCAAGAAGATCGATCCGATGCGCTTTCCCGATCTCTCGCTCTCGGTCGTGAAGGCCATGGGCGCGGGCGAGTACGTCGTCGAAAAGCCCGGCGCCGAGGCCATCGGACACTTCGGGCTGGCGGTGAAGGACTACGCGCACTCGACGGCGCCGAACCGGCGCTATCCCGATCTCATCGCCCACCGCCTGGTGAAGGCGGCGCTCGCGGGCAAGAAATCGCCGTACAGCTTCGACGAGCTGGCGCAGCTCGCGGAGCACTGCACGCGGCAGGAAGACGCGGCGAACAAGGTCGAGCGGACGGTGCGCAAGTCGGCCGCCGCGTGCGTGCTGGAGCGCCGCGTCGGCGAGCGCTTCGACGGCATCGTCACCGGCGCGTCGTCGAAGGGGACGTGGGTGCGCATTTTCCATCCGCCGGTGGAAGGAAAGCTCGTTCACGGCGGGAAGGGCCTCGACATCGGCGACCGCGTGCATGTGAAGCTCGTCGACGTGAACGTCGAGCGCGGCTTCATCGACTTCGTGCGTTAGCTTTGGTGGAGGACAGGCACTCCTGCCTGTCCTGAGCGAAGCGATCCAGACCGGACAGGCAGGAGTGCCTGTCCTCCACTAGGTCATGGCGAGGTCGTAGTGCAGCGCGTAAAGCACGGTCAGCGCGCCTAACAGCACGGCCAGCATGGCCAGCAGCAGCTCGTAGCCGCGCCGCGAGGGCAGCACGAGGAAGACGGGAAACGTGCTGAGGACATAGCGCCCGGTCGACTGCAGGGAGCCGGACAACACGACGACCGCGAATGACGCGGCCACGAAGGCGGCGAGCGCGGGCTGGCCGCGCTTCCATAGCACGACGGCCGCGACGGCGAGCAGCAACAGCATCAGAAAGTTCAGCGCGCGAAAGTTCCATTCGGCGCTGACGATCGGGAGCTCGCGGAAGAAGACGGCGAATTGCGAGAACCCGCGCGTGCGCTGCCATTCGCCCTGAATGTCGGCGAACGCGAATGGGTTGCCGGTGATACGCCAGAGGAATGCGCAAAACGCGGCGAGACCGCACGGCACCATGGCGATCGAGTACCAGCCGCGCCGCCGCTGCCAGCACAACACGAGCAGAAACGCGACGAGCAGCACGCCTTGCAGGCGCGTCGCGGAGGCGAGCGCGCCGAGGAGGCCGGCCAGTGCCCAGCGATCGGCGAACGCGGCGACACAGCAGCCCGCGGCGAGGAGGACGAACAGCGACTCCGACATCGGCAGCGAGAAAAAGTATGACGTCGGGAAGAACGCCATGTATAGGACGGCCCGCTCGTCGAAGCCGATCGCGCGCGCGAGCTGGTAGAGCATCAGCAGCGCGCCGAGGAAGAAGAGATGCGTGAGGATCGTCGCGCTCACCACATAAGACGGAAACAGACCGGCGATCAGCGGAAAGAGCGGGAAAAACGCCCAGTTCACCTGCATCCCGGTGTGGAACGGCGCGCGGACGTAGCCCTCCTCGGCGATGATCCGAAACCATTTCGCGTCGCCGGCGCTGAAGACGTCGACAAGCGGCGCGGAGCGCAGGGTGATGCGCGTCTCCTTTACGAAGACGAACTGCGTGCGCACGTTCTCGAGGTTGCCGAAGAGGAGGAGCAGCGCCAGGACGATGGCTCGCGATGCCAGGAACGCACCTGCGATGGCTCTCACGCGCGCGATTGTGTCACGTGCAGCGCCGCGGCGACGAGGAAGAGCGCCGGCGCGACAAAGTGCGAGAGGAGGCGCGTCGCGGTGACGCGCACCAGTTCCGCAATGCTCCAGTCAGTGACGATGTAGGCGACGAGATAGAGCGCCAGCATCGGCGCGATGGCGGCGAGGCCGAGCGCGAGCGGACGCCAGGCGCGTTTGATCGCCAGCCAGGCGATCGCCAGTACGACGGCGATCCAGAGGAAATCGAACCAGCGCAGGAACTCGCGCACGGCTTCGCCGGTGAAGGCGAGGCGTTGCGGGAGTCGCGTGAAGAGCGCGAAGAGGTTGGGATCATCCGTCGATGGGATGCGCGCGCGCCAGGCGAAGAGGGCCGCGAGCGCGACAGCGAAGGGGATGGCGGAGAGGAGCACGCGCTTGCGGAAGACGAAGATGCCGGCGGCGAAGAAGACGAGCGCGAACGGCAGGCCTTCCGGTTTGATGAGGGCGAGGCACGCGAGCCATAAGCCGAAGCGTGCGGCGCCGCGGCCTTCGATGAGCTCGAAGAAGGCGCAGCCGGCAAAGGCGGCAAGCGGGATGTCGCATCCGGCCGAGCGCGCGCCGCCGCTAGCGCTCATGACTTGCGGGAGCAACAGCAGGAGCGTCGCCAGCCAGACGCCGGTAACGGGCGAGAACCAGTCGGCGAAGCGGCGTTTGAGCTCGAAGGCGAGGGCGATGGCGAACATCGCGTACATGGCGCGGGTGTGCCGGTCATCGTCGTCGCGCGCGAACATCATCACCGTCGCCGCGTCGAGCGGGACGAGCAGCGGATAGCCGTTGCGCGGGCTGTGCGTGGTTTGGAGTTGGAAGAACGGGCCGTCGATGCGCTGCTCGTGGGCGATCGCTTTCGCTTTCAGGAGCCAGAAGGCGCGGCCGTCGTAGTCGTTGACGGGGGTGATGATCGCGCCGATGAGAAGGATCGCGGCCGTGATCCACAAGGGCCACGCATGCAGATGCTCGCGCGGTTCGGCGCGTGTCGTCATGAGAATGAAGATCGCCGCGAGTCCGAGTACCGCGATCACGGGCTTGAGTGGAATGTGCAGCGTCCCGGCGATGAAGAGCGCCACTCCGTTCACGCCCGCGCCGGCGAGAAACCACGACGTCCTTCCTGTCAGGCGCGAAAACGCGGCGCCGAGGAGCGGAAACCAGAGGAGCGTGATCGCAAGGCCGGTCATGGCTCGATGTACATGTCGCTGCCGTCCACGACGATGACCAGTGGAGCGGCGGGCTTCAGCCCGCCGGTTTCGATTCGGCGGGCTAAAGCCCGCCGCTCCACATTGATCGTTGTGGGGCGCGGGTAGAGGTAGTAGTTGAGGAAGATCCCGCGATCGATGTCGCTCGGCCGGTGCAGGACGATGGCCACGCGCGCGTCGCGGGGCAGTTCCTCCGCGAAGGTGCGCATGGCGGCGTAGTCGCCGCCGAGGACGCGCTCGCGGCGCTCCTCGTACGGCAGGCGGAACATCGCCCACGAATCGCGCACGAGCTGCGCGTAATCGCGTCCGCTGCTCCAGAGCGCGGCGGCGAGCAGCGCGGCGATCAGGACGGCGCGCATGCGGTTTCCGCGACCGCGACGACGCGGTTCTGCGCGTCCAGCGTCACCAGGTTCGCCTTGTGCGCGAGCGTCTGCCCGTCGTGCAGCAGGCCCCACGACACGACGCTCACGACGTCTCCCGCGCGCATGCTCACGGCGATCTCGCCGCTGCCTTCGCCCGCGGCCTCGACGAACGTCGTGAAGCGCTCCCCACTCTGATGGTTGACAATCTCCACTTCTTCGAGCGGCAGGATGTTCGCGGCGCGGAGGATGATCGGATCGATGCGCAGCGTGCGCCCTTCGCCGCGCGTGATCGTGGCGTTCTGAATCGCGGCGCGAACGAGGCGGCGCATCATCCCGGGATGCGGATGTTATCAATCAGCCGCGTGCGCCCGATCTTCACCGCGCCGGCGACCAGCACCTCGCGCTCGAAATCCGCCGGAGCCTCGAACGTCAGCGGATCGACGACGGCGAGGTAATCCACCTCGACGCCGCCCTCTTCGGCCACCACGCGCCGCATCAGCTTCTCGATTCCCGCCACTTCGTGAATGCCGTGCGTGATCGCCTCTTCTCCCGCGCGCAGCGCGCGATGAAGCACCGGCGCCTTCGCTCGCTCCTCGGCGGTCAGATAGCTGTTGCGCGACGACATGGCCAGCCCGTCGTGCTCGCGCGTGGTCTCGCCGAAGACGAGTCGCACCGGGAGGTCGAGATCGCGCACCATCCGCTCGATCACCGCGCACTGCTGCGCGTCCTTGCGTCCGAACACGGCGAGATGCGGCCGCACGATGTGCAGCAGCTTCGCCACCACCGTGGCCACGCCCTCGAAGTGTCCCGGCCGCCGCACGCCTTCGAGCGGGCGGGCCACGGCGCCGGCATCGATGCGCGTCGTCGCGCCCGGCGGATACATCGTCTCGACGCCCGGCAGGAACAGGAGATCGACGTTCTCCGTCTCGAGCAGCGCGCGGTCGCGCTCTTCATCGCGCGGGTAGCGCGAAAAGTCTTCATTCGGCCCGAACTGCGTCGGGTTCACGAAGATCGAGACGACGATGTACGTCGCACCGTGCTCGCGCGCGACGCGGATCAGCGACAGGTGACCTTCGTGGAGAAAGCCCATCGTCGGCACGAAGCCGATGACCGTACCGTGCGTCCGCGCCGCGCGAACTTCTTCGATCGTGCGAACGATCTTCATTTCGCGGGGAACGCGACCACGCCGCCGTCATCCCGCGTCGCATACAGCCGCTTGAGCTCTTCATCGCTGGCCATGTGGAACGACTCTTTCTCCTCATCGGGGAAGGCTCCCGAGCGCACATCGGCGAGGTACTGCTCCAGCGCCTTCTGCATGTCCGGCGCGACGTGCGCGTACTGCCGCACGAACTTCGGGGTGTGGCCGTCGTAGATGCCGAGGACGTCGTGGAAGACGAGCACCTGCCCATCGCACGACGGGCCGGCGCCGATGCCGATCGTCGGAATGGCGATCTGCTCGGTGATCATCGCCGCGAGCTCGGAGGGCACGCATTCGAGGACGAGCGAGAAGCAACCGGCACGCTCGAGACGCACCGCCTCGTCGATCAATCGCTTCGCGTCGTCGGCGTTTTTTCCCTGCAGCTTGAATCCGCCGAGCGCGTTGACGGACTGCGGCGTCAGGCCGATGTGGCCCATCACCGGGATCTCGGCGTCGAGGATCGCTTCGATGGTGCGGATGCGGCTCGCCTTTGCGCCTTCGACTTTCACCGCGTGCGCGCCGGCCTGGATGAAGCGCCCGGCGTTGCGCACCGACTCTTCGATCGAGACGTGATACGAGAGGTACGGCATGTCGCCGACGAGGAGCGCGCTCTTCGTGCCGCGCACGGCGGCGCGGGTGTGATGGAGCATGTCGTCCACCGTCACGCTGAGCGTGTCGGGATAGCCGAGGACCACCATGCCGAGGGAATCGCCGACGAGGAGGATGTCCGCGCCGGCGGCATCGGCGATGCGCGCGGACGGATAGTCGTAGGCGGTGAGCATGCCGATGCGCGACTTGCCCTTCATCGCGCGGATGGCGGGAACGGTGACTTTCTTTCGGTCCATCGTCTCCTCCGTACTTCACAGCAGGTGGACCGAGGAGACGGTTCGTGGAGCGGCGGGCTTTAGCCCGCCGGCGGGGCTGAAGCCCGCCGCTCCACTACGCCTTGGTCTCGGTCCGTTTACTCAGGATCCAAGCGGCACGTAGTACTGAGTTCCCTTTTGCGCATTCCGGACCTGCTCGACGAGCTGTTCGAAATGCTCAGGCGTGTGAACGAAATCGATCTCGTTCGTATTCACCACCAGCAACGGCGTCTCGTCGTACCGGTAAAAGTAGTGAGAGTACGCCTCGCTGAGCTCTTGCAAATACGATGGCGAGATCGCCTTTTCGTAGGCGCGCCCGCGCTTCTTGATGCGCTTGAGTAGTGTATCAAGTCCGGCCTGGAGGTAAATGACCAGTTCCGGCCGCGGCACCTGATCGTCCAGCAGATCGTAGAGCCGGTTGTAGATCATGAGCTCGGAGTCATCGAGCGTGAGATGCGCGAAGATCTTGCTCTTGGCGAAGGTGTAGTCGGCGAGGATGAGCTCCGTGAAGAGATCGCGCTGCGCGACCTGGCGCTGCTGATCGAAGCGCGAGAGCAGGAAGAACAGCTCGGTGCGGAACGCCGCGCCGCGCTTGTCTTTGTAAAAGTCGTCGAGGAACGGGTTGTCGGCGTCGTTGAGGACGCGCGTGCCGCGGAAGCGTTTCGCCAGCAAGTTCGTCAACGACGTCTTGCCCACTCCGATCGGACCCTCGATCCCGATGTACCGCCAGGGAAGATTGCTCACGCGGGGGAGAAGGATAAAGCAAGTTCATTAGGGGCGCGTCAACCGCAGTTCCCGCGCCTTCTTCGCAGCCGCGGCCGCGTCTTCTTTCGCGCCGCTCTTTTCCAGTCCTTTGGAGAGGCTGTCCCATGCGTTCGACGACTCCGCGAAGCGTTCGGTGTTGAGGCGGAAGAGCGCGACGGCATCGTTCACGCGCCCGCGTTTCAGCAGCTGCTGGGCCAGCTGATCGATGACCGGTTCGCGCGCGAGCAATTCCTTCCACCTGTCGACGACCGCCAGGACCTCCGGAAGTTGGATGAATGGCTGCGCCAGCGCCAGGTCGAGCCAATACAGCGCGCGCTCAGTGTTGCCCGCGCCCGCGGCGGCTTGGGCTGCCGGCAACATGGTGTCGCGCGCGCCGGTTCGCCCGCCCTGCCACGCTTTCTCCAATTCCGGCAGCGCCTCGGCGAATCGCATGCGCTCCATCAGCGCGAGTCCGAGGCGGCGGCGGTTTTCACCGTCCTCGCGCCCGGCGAGGAGACGGCGATAGCCGTCGATCACCGCGTCCCACTCGCCGCGCTGAAACGCTCCCGCGACCTCGGCTTCCGCCGCGCCGGCCGCGTAGGCGTTCGTCGCCGTCACCGCCTTCGCGAAGGCGATGCTGCGCGCGACGATGTCGCGCGTGACGTCGTTGTCTCTCTCGTAGACATCGAAGGCGTGGACGCCATGCCCGTTGTTCACGATCGTCCAGGGCGCGTTCGCGGCGAGCGCGCGGACGATCAGCGCGTCGATGGCCTGATTCAGCTGGCGGACCTCGCGCCCCGCGCGCGCGTAAAACACCGGCACGTCGAGACGGATCGACGGCACGTCGGCCGCGCCGTAGTAGACGATCGCGCCGCGGATGTACTCGCGCTTCGGGTCCATCGCGTACGGCAATCCGAGGCGGACGTTTGTGGAGCCGGACCAGAGCACGATGCGCGTCGGGTCGATGTGAAATTCGGCGGCACGTTTCTGCAGCGCCGCGACGAGCTTGTCGAAGTCGGGAAAGTCGGTGGCCTCGTAGTGCACGGCCGCGAGTCCCGCGGCGGCGACGGCCTCACCCCAGCGGACGTAGCTGGGCCAGTCCTTCATCCCGCTGATGCCCACGTTCGCGAAGATCATCACCGGCACCACGGCGTCGCCCGCGGGCCGATAGAGATCGAAGCGCAGCTGCGGCGCGTATTCGATGTTCTTGCGGACGGCGAACGTATCGGCGAAGGCGCTCGCGGCGAAGAGAAGAAGAAAGAGGATTCGCATGTGCGGTGATGATGACGTCCGCTCTCTGCCGCGCGCCGCAACAATCGCGTCACGAACGCGTCAGCAGATGTGTTCGTGATACAACTCCCCGCCCTATGCTCGCCCTGGAGCAATATCGCCTCGACAACGGCCTCCGCGTCGTCCTCAACGAAGACCATTCCGCGCCGCTCGTGGCCATCAATCTCTGGTATCACGTCGGCTCGAAAAACGAGCGGCCCGGGCGCACCGGGTTCGCGCATCTGTTCGAGCACATGCTGTTCTCCGGCTCGCAGCACGTCGGCAACAATGAGCACTTCCGCTACGTGCAATCGGTCGGAGGCGTGCTGAACGGAACGACGTTTTTCGATCGCACGAATTACTTCGAGACGCTCCCCTCCAACTATCTCGCCCTCGGCCTCTGGCTCGAGTCCGACCGCATGGGCTTCTTCCTCCCCGCGCTGACGCAGGAGAAGCTCGACATCCAGCGCGAGGTGGTGAAGGAGGAGCGCCGCCAGCGCTACGACAACGTGCCGTACGGCACGGCGTTCGAGCGCCTGCTGCGACTCTCCTATTCGCCCGAATACTCCTACCACTGGCCGACGATCGGCTCGATGGAAGACCTCGGCGCGGCGTCGCTCGACGACATCCGCGATTTTTTCAGCACCTGGTATCGCCCGGACAACTGCACGCTGACCGTCGTCGGCGACTTCGCGCCCTCCGAGGCGAAGGCGCTCGTCGAGCAATACTTCGGCGACATCGCGGCCGGCGGCTCGTTCCCGCCGTTCGATCTCCAGCGCACGCCCGCGGGCCATGAAGTGCGCGAGACCTTTCCTTCCATGGTCCAACTGCCGCGCATCTATCGGCTCTATCACCTGCCGAAGATGGGCGAAGCCGATTGGATGTACGCCGATCTGCTCTCGACAATCCTGGCCTCGGACAAGGCCAGCCGTCTCGACCGCGCGCTCGTGCACGAGCAGCAGATCGCGCAGGATGTGGCCATGTACATCCTCCCGACGGAAGCGACCGGCGTGCTGATGCTGCAGGCGACGGCGCGCGAGGGCGTGCAGATCGAGATGATTGAGGCCGCGGTGGACGCGGAGATTGCGCGCGTCGCGCTGGACGGCATCACCGAAGACGAGCTCACGCGCGCGAAGAACCGCGCCGAGATCGACTACGCGCATCAGCTGGAGACGTTCGACGCGCGCGCCGATCTCCTCGGCATGATGTCGACCTACTTCGACGACCCGACGATGATCGAGCGTTGGCTCGACCCGTATCGCGCCGCGACG
>DATFHJ010000203.1:0-15708 GCA_035248585.1 Thermoanaerobaculia bacterium | reverse complement strand
CTCCAGCTGTAAAACCGTCTATTCGCAGAAACGGAGACGATCGGATCAGCACTGCGGTCAGAGGCGGTCTGGCGGCGGTTGCGCGGTCATGGGCGATTCGCTGAGCAGGACGGTTTGAAGAAACAGTCGTAGAAATCGGCTTTTCGAAATCCGTGCTCGTCGCATTGTTGGGGCTTCCAAGGGTGCGATTCATTATCTGGCACCTTCGGGGTACATGATGTCCTCAGGAGAGGATTATTTCGCCGAGCAGCGATGGAAAACCGCGCAACTTCATGGCAGACCGATCGCATGCAGTACGCCGCAGAACCCGGGAACAGAAGGGGTCGAAGGCGATGAGGCGACTTTGGCTTGGCTCGTTATTGTGCACGGCATCCCTGTTTGCGCAGCTTAGCGAAACCATTGAAGTGCGCGTGCTCGAGCTCGAGGTTGCCGTGCTCGATCGCGACGGCAGGCCCGTCGACGGTCTGACGCGCGATGATTTCGAAGTGTTCCTCGCCAACAGGCCGGCGGAGGTTACAAACTTCTATGGCGTCCGCAGCGGCGCGATGAGCGATGAAGCACCCATGATCGCCAGCGCGGCCAAGTCGCAGGCCAAACGCGAGACGTTGATCCCGACGAATGTGATCATTGTGGTCGACGACACGCGCCTCGAACCCCGAGCAAAACGGCGCGCGCTCGAGGCGGTGAGCGAGTACATCAAGGCGAACGTCGGGCTATCGACTAGCGCGATGCTCGTGCGTTGGAATGGCGGCAACCTCGATGTACGCACAAGGCCAACAGAGCGCCCCGGTCTCTTGCTCGCGGAGCTCGACATCCTGGCGCAAGAGCCGGGGCAGCTACGTAATACCGAGCGTCAGCAGCTGATCCAGATGATCGATCTGGTGTTTTCGGCAGATTATGATCCGGACACGGGCCGGGGCGAGCGGCCTCCGATGGAGCCCGATCAGCTGCGCAATGAGCTCATGCGCTATGGCGAAGCCGAAGCGCGCGCGGTCGATCGCACGATCGCTGGACTGCGCGAGGTGGTACGGCTGGCGTCAGCGTTCGATGGCCGCCGCGCGGTACTGTACATATCCGAGGGACTTCCGCTCCAGGGCGGCGTCGAGCTGTTCGATTATTGGACCAAGCTGCAGTACTCCTCCAATCCGAACGTGAATACCAAAGTGGCGCTCTGGGCGCAAAAGGCGCTGAGTCCCGTCGACGCGCAGCAGTTCGATCGCACCCAAAAGTATCAACAGCTCTCCCGAGACGCGCAGCGTGCGAACGTGCTCTTCTTCGCCATCGACGCTGGAGGCCTGCGGACGAACGAGGGCTCCAACGCAGAGACGCCGACCTCGCTCGGGTCGATCAGCACGTTTTTGATGCGCAGCAACGTGCAGGAAGGGTTGCGCTATCTCGCGAAAGAGACGGGCGGGCGGTTCATTGCCAACGATAGCAATCTCGGCCGCGCGCTGGCGATGATGTCGGAACAGTACACGACGTATTACTCTCTGGGCGTACGAGCACCCGCGTCCACCCGATTGACCAAGGTGAGCGTGAGAGTGAAGAACCGCCCGCAATTGCGCACCACAACCGCGCGCTACCGACGGCCATTGACACGCGAAGAAGATCTCGAGCGCTCGGTCCGCACGCATCTCTACACACGCTTGATCGAGAACCCATTCGGACTTACCCTCGGCGTGGGCGTGCCCTCGAGGCGGGGCGAGATGTGCACCGTCCCTGTGAGCGTCCGCCCGCACGCCGGTAAGATCTGGTTCGCACTACTCGATGAGCGCATGCAGGAATCTGACGTCCGCACGTCGAGCGATCCGCAGATTGCGTTAGGCGTACGGCCCGGCAAGTACGTGTTGTCCGTAGCGGTGGTGGCGACGTCGGGCGAAACGAGTTATCTGCAGCAGGACATCGAGTGCCGCTAACAATCCAGTGCATTTTGAATCTCAGCCGGCCTGCACTAAATCGCACCGCCACTCCACGGCGCGCAGACGACGCGGCACCGGCATTTCGCCACTAACCGTAGCGCCGATTACAAGTTGCGCCCACGTAGGGCTCAAGGCTTCGGATCAGGAGCCGGCGCGGGAATCGGCGGGATCAACCCGCCGCCGTGAGGAACAATCACGCGAACGATTTTCTGAACGAGCTGCGCAAGCCGATCAAAAACGCTCGCCCGTTCGACATTTCGCAAGCCGAATGCGGGTAACGCAACGACGAAAAGCAGGGTAAGCGCCGCGGCTTTTTGTAGACGCATCGATCTCTCCAGCGGAGGCCTGGAAGGCCGCCGAAAGCGGTGATGTGGGGGAAGCCCCGCGGAGTAGTGTTTGGGAGCGCCGAACCCTTACCCTAGCCCTAAAAAAAAGACGAGGCGGGCTGTCGCCGAGTCAGCGCTGGATGGCGGGCGGTGCGAACAGGAGCGCCGGCTGCTCCTTCAGGCGGCGGAGGTAGGAGCCTACGTGGTGAGCAACGGCAGGCGTCGCCGCATCCGCCATCTCGCGGAGATACGACAACGCTTGAAGCGCGCGCTCGTTCAAATCCGCCGCCCGAAATTCGTCGGCGATGACAACGGCCAACTCACGCGCGGCGCTTCGATGGTCGGTGGCGAGGAGGGCCTCGATCAGATCGACGCCGGCGAGCCCCGCTTCCTCCGGCATGCCGAGTTTCAAGAGCTCCTGTCGAACCGCGCGAAGAATCGGGATCGCCGATTCGAAGTGCGACGCGGTGAGCTCTGCCACTCCGATGCTCCAGCTCGTTCGTGCGATCTCCGCCGGCATGTCCAGCTCGCGAAAGATCGCCCTGGCCTGCTGCAGTGCATCGACGGCGGCGCTCAGATTGCCGGCATCGGATGCCGCACGGCCGAGATTGTTGTAAGCAGCAGCAGCCGTATGCAAATCGCCGGCAGCACGGGCCGGTTTGATCACGCGCATGTACGCCTGCCGAGCCTCGGCGATACGCCCGAGGGAATGCAACGTCATGCCGACGGCGAGGTCACATTGCGCCACCTGACGCGCATCCTGATACTCCGCAAAGGTCTCTTGTGCAGCATCCAGCAAGTGAAGCGCGTCGTCCCATCTGCCCATCTCGCTCAGCACAACGCCGCGAGCCAGCGCGAGAACGGCGCGGTCGTAGGCCAGCACCGGCTCGTCGGCAATTCGGCGGTCCGCCTCATCGAGCGCCGCTACAGAAGCCTCATAACGGCTGGCAATTCGATACGCGTTTGAGAGCGTCTTCCATGCATGCGCCGCGAACTGTGCGCGCATGATTCGCGGATACGAATCTGAAAGTCCCTCGGCGATGGCGACGGCGAGTTGCGCCAGTGAGCGACTCTTTCGCGGCGACCGCATCAACTCGGTGCGCGCCGCGTCACAGAGACGGTCGACCATTCCGAGTGTGAGCCACGCCGGAGGCATTGGGATATCGAGATGACGTTCGAGATCAATCTCAATCGTTTGGACGATCGCATCCGCCAGCGCGCGCTCTTGCTCCAGCTTTCGCGCAAAAAAGCCGAACGTCTCGGCTCCGCCGATCACTTTCCGCTTCCCCCATACAGCCGGTGCGCAGCCTCGAGGCAGCGATTGACGAGTTTCGTAGCGTAGCCAGTGGTGGTATCAAGAAGTCTGGCGATGGAAGGGAGGGTGTGCCCTTCAATGTATCGGAGCCGGAGCGCGAGCTGGCAACGGGGCGTCATGCGTTCGAAAACCTCACGCACGGCCAACTCGGCGGGCCACTGTTCTTCGACGCGTACATACCGAGGGTCGGCAGCACTGGAAGCATTTCCCGGCAGCGGCTGCACGCGTTGCGCACTGCGCAGATACCCCTTGCTGGCGTTATAGACGGCGCCGATCAGCCATGCTCGACGATCGCGAACGCGGGATGCGTGCAGCAGAAGTTGGAGGAAGATCTCCTGCACGAGCGTCTCGGCATCCGCATAGGGAATCCCAAAGCGGTCGACCGCAATCCCGAGCAGCAGCCCGTAGTTCTCCTCATAGGCCGCAGTCAGCTCGTGATTGCTACCCGGATCTGGCGACGGTTGCGGGTCCATGGACGATGCTGAGCAGTGTATCGCGTCAGCACGAACGTCGTATCGCATGACTTACGGCGAAGGGTCGCTTCCTGACAGCGTGATCTGTGGAACAAAAATGCCGCCTGACGCGGTTTGGCGCGGTTCAATTTGAGACATGGGCGTGTGCCACCCAACTGAGCTTTTCACTTCATTTCAGTCCGGAGATTGGCCGAGTCAAAACATGGCTCAGATCGTTGCGATCGAACACGGATACGAGCGCCGTGGCTTTGCACTCGAGAGCAACGGCAAGACGAAGGATCGTCGTGAGGCTAGGCACGCTGAACCCATTTTCAAGGTTGCTGATGTATGCGACGGTCAAATGCGCCTTCTGCCCAAGTTCGCCCTGAGTCCATCCGCGGCGGGTCCGTAATTCGTTAAGCCGCTTGCCGAACAACTCGCCTTCCGGTTGAACAATTCGTTTCATACCGGCCCGCCGCACTTGATTTTCGCATGATTTGGATTTATACTATAGCATAAATTCACGAGGGCCTCGATCGTGTCGGAAATCTCCTTGGCTGATCGCATTCGTCGTATTTTCTTCCATCAGCAGCCACACGTCAGCTGCGAGATGGCGACGACGCTGCTCGGCTGGACGAGCCGGGAGATGACGGATGCCATCCGCTCGGGCGAGATCGACCTACAGCAGACACCTTTCGGCACTTGGATCTGGCGTGACGAGCTGATGGCGAAAGCGCTCGAGCTCTGGCCTCAGGAGGTGATCGAGGAGGCGCTGGGAAAGGGTGCGGAACGCGTGCTGCCGGCGTTCGTACGGCTTGCGCATTTCAGGGCGCGAATTCCTGAGTATCAACGCGCGATGCTGGAGTACCTCGCCGAGCGCGATGGACTGACCGTGAGCGATGTGCTCACACGCGAACTCGACGGGATAGCCAGCTCCTATTTCGAAGAACTGACGGAGAGGATTCCCGAATTCGCGGAGGCGCTGCTGTGGCCGGAGCTCCGGAACGCCCCGGTGTGTTGAGGTGACTATGCCGATTTCAAAACTCACGATGGACAAACTGTTATTTTCCGGCGGGATTGCATTGCTTTGTGTCGCATATGCTGGCGGAGCAGTTTGGACGCCAATCCTCGCAGGTCTTGCCGCGGTCTCTGTGTGGCCGGACAATGGCGAAGCCTAGGGACACGCATCGCGCTCGCGCGGTCGCTTTCGTCACTCGCCACCGTCATCGGCTCTTCGCATTCACGGCAATGACGCTGTTCTCGGCTGCGGCTTTCGGCGGCTTGAGCCGGGGCGTGGTTGTCGTCGGATGCAGCGCGCTGTTGCTGGGCCGCGAACGCCTGGAGGACCAAGCAGTTGGATGGGCTTTCGTCGTCTTGGTCTCTTGTTATCGATGCTTTGAAGCGGCACAGTAGCACCCCTTCTCTGCTCATCGCATTCATGGTCTACGAGCTGTAGACGCACCGCTGCTGTAAACAACAAAAGCCCGGCACCGCGAGGTGCCGGGCTTGTTGTTTACAGCAGCGGGGTGGCTACAGCTCGTAGACCATGAAGGCGATGAGCAGCGCGTAGATGACGAGCGACTCGATGAGTGCGAGACCGATGATCATCGCGGTACGGATCGCGCCGCCGGCGCTGGGGTTGCGGGCGATGCCTTCGACGGACGCGGCGATGGCGCGGGACTGGCCGATGGCGCCGCCGAAGGCGGCGATGCCGAGCAGGAAGGCCGCGGCGATGACACCCCAGCGGACGACACCCGGTTGGGGGTGGTTGTAGGCCGGGTCGGCCGGCGTTCCCTGCGCGAACGCCGAGAACGTGCTCAGCGCCAGCAGGACCAGCAGGATGATGTGCTTCTTGTTCACTCGATTCTCCTCCTTAGAGAGTTGTGATTAATGTTCTTCAGTGGCCGTAGCGCCGCTGATGTAGACCATGTTCAGCAGGATGAAGACGAAGGTCTGCAGGAAGGCGCCGAAGATCCCGAGACCCATCATCGGCCAGGGCAGGACGAAGGGGAGCATGCCCATGAACACGCCGGCCGCGGCGTGCTCGCCGAAGATGTTGCCGAAGAGGCGCATGGCCAGGGAGACGATGCGCGCGAAGTTTCCGATCATTTCGATGAGGAACATCAGCGGCGAGAGCCACCAGACCGGCCCGCCGAAGTGGCCCAGATAGTGGAGCAGGCCCTGGGCCTTGATCCCCTGCCAGTTGTAGTAGAGGAAGGCGGTGATGGACATGGCGAACGTCGTGTTGACGTTGCTGGTCGGCGGCTGCAGGAAAAAGAAGAGGCCGAAGATGTTCGAGATGAAGATGAAGACGGCGAAGGCGCCGATGATGTAGAGGTGCTTTTCGCCGCCGTGGCCGATGATGTCGTTGAGCATCCCCTTCAGGCCGCTGACGACGAGCTCGCAGAACTGCTGGAGCGTGCCGGGGTTGTCGCGGCTGATGCGGCTGCGGACGAGCGGAAAGAGGACGCAGCTGATGACGAGCACCAGCAGGGCCATGATGACGTGATCCGGCACGTCCCAGGGCCACGGCGCGATGGCGTGCCAGAGGGCGTTGAACGGCTTGTACAGGATTGAGTGTTCGTGTTCCATTCAGTTGCTGACTATCGATGGGCAAGTGAATGCAGAGCTTCACCAAGGATTCCGACGACGATGATCGAGAATCCCAGTAACATACTGACTGCATTGAAACGAGCTACGGTGATCGTGACCAGGAGCGCCACCCCGAGGAGAAAAAAACGTCCGATGGCTCGAAGCGCCAGTCTCCGCGCGTTGCGCCGGTGTGCCGCCGGTTGGAGCAGAGCTTCCGCGATCTCCTCCAACCAAAGGAACGCGATCATAGTCACGGCGGCACTGCAAGTCAATCCAAGAAAGCCGTGAAAACCGGCCCAAATCCACGAGAAAACGGCGAAAACGAGCCAGGCGAAAACAGCGATGCGCTTGATGCGGCGGATGACGGCGCGGGAGACCTCGGGCGGCTCGATGTAGTCGGGGTCGTGCGGCGGCGGGACGCCGCCGGGCCAGCCGCCGGGACGGCGGCGTTCCTCATTCATCTTTGGCGAGGCGGAAGAGGTTTCGGAAGGCGGCGATGATGCCGAGCAATGTGAAGATGACGGTCAGCCAGGGATCGGTGCCGAGCCATTTGTCGAGGTAGTGGCCCATGACGTAGCCGATGCCGATGGCGATGGGGAACATCCAGCCGATGGACGAGGCTTCGACGAGCTGCCGCATGTCGCGGGCTTTTTTGTCATCGTCCGGCATTGGCGATCGGCAGGACGCGCTTCGCGACCCAGCCGCCGGAGATTTTGGCCTGCTCGACGAGCGGCGTGGGCAGGACGCCGAAGAGGAGCGTGACGACGAGACAGATCGCGGCGACGAGCTTGAGGGCGCCGCTGGAGACGACTTCCGCTTGCTGCTGGCCGTCGCGCAGGTACATGGCCATGACGAGGCGGAAGTAGAAGAACATCGAGACGGCCGACATCAGGACGGCGATGACGGCGAGCCAGCCGAATCCGGAGCCGACCGCGGCGTAGAAGAGAAAGTACTTGCCGATGAAGCCCGCGGTCGGCGGGATGCCGCCGAGGGAGAGGAGGAAGATGATCATCGCAAACGCCCACAGCGGGGCGCGGCGGTGCAGTCCTTCGAAGTCGTTGACCTGCTCGCCGGCGTATTCGTGCTTGGCGAGCATGAGCACGATGGCCCAGATGCCGAGCGTGGCGAAGATGTAGACGACGGAGTAGACGAGCACTCCGTAGAGGCCCATCTCGCTGACGGCGATGATGCCGAGGAGGACGTAGCCGGCATGACCGATGGACGAGTAGGCGAGCATGCGTTTGACGTTGTCCTGGGTGATCGCGGCGAGGTTGCCGACGATCATGGACAGCGCGGCGATGACGGCGAGGACGTACTGCCAGTCGAGCCGGAAGTGGTGCATGCCGACGTAGAAGATGCGGGCGAAGATGGCGAAGGCCGCGGCTTTGGACGCGGTGGAGAGGAACGCGGTGATGGGCGTCGGCGCGCCTTCGTAGACGTCGGGCGTCCAGACGTGGAAGGGCGCGGCGGCGATTTTGAAGCAGAGTCCCGCGCCCAGCAGCATGATGCCGAACATGAGCGCGTCGTTGGTGACGAGCGTGGACATCGAGCTCGCGATGCGCAGCAGGTTGAGCGTGCCGGTGACGCCGTAGATCAGGGAGATGCCGTACAGCAGGATGGCCGAGCTGACCGCCCCGAGGACGAAGTACTTCATCGCGGCCTCGGTGCTCTTCAATTCGTTCTTGAAGTAGCCGGCGAGGATGTAGCTCGAGAGCGACATCAGCTCGAGCCCGATGTAGATCGCCGCGAGATGAATCCCCGAGGCCATGAACATCATGCCGCAGAGCGCGAACGCGAGGAGCGAGTAGTACTCCCAGGCGGAGTATTTCGAATTCGCGAGGTAGTCCTCGGATAAGAGAACGACCATGGCGATCGTGACGATGAAGAGGAGCTTGAAGAAGATGGAGAAGGCGTCGAGCGCGAACATCGACGCGAAGGTTTTGGTCTGATCGATGTTGGTGACGAGTTGGGAGCTGGCGATGACGGCGCCGGCGGTCAGGGCGAGGACGGCGAGCATGGCCCATTTGGCGGCGGAAGAGCGGACAGGCAGGAGTGCCTGTCCTCCACTGCGGCCGAGGACGGGCGCGATGAGGAGGAGGCAGGCGCCGATGGAGATGACGATCTCCGGGAGGAGGTAGACCGTGTCGCCCCAGGTCATTTGGCGGCGACCTCGTGATGCTCGGCGGGGGCGGGCGACGCGGGATAGGTCAGCGGCTGTTTTTCAAAATACCGCGGCTCGACTTTCCGCACGACGTAGTCGACCGGCTTCTCGATGAAGTCGAAGAACGGCTTGGGATAGACGCCGATCCAGACCATGAGCGCGACGAGGGCGAGCAGGAGGCCGAGCTCGCGCTTGTTCACGTCGGGGACGTTCATGTTCTCGGGATTGTCGAGGGGACCCCAGAAGACGCGCTGGTAGAGCCAGAGCAGGTACGCGGCGCCGAGGACGATGCCGACGGCGGCGAGGACGGCGTACCAGATCGTGCCGAAGGCGACCGAGTTCGCGGCGCCGAGGAGGATCGTGAACTCGCCGATGAATCCATTCAGCGCGGGCAGGCCCATCGACGACAGCGCGGCGATGAGGAAGAGCGCGGCGTACATCGGCATCTGCTTGGCGAGTCCGCCGTAGTCGGCGATGAGGCGCGTGTGCCGGCGCTCGTAGAGGATGCCGACGAGAAGGAACAGCGCGCCGGTGGAGATGCCGTGGTTGATCATCTGCAGCACGGAGCCCTTGAGACCCATGGGGTTGAGGGCGAACATGCCGAGCATGACGAAGCCGAGGTGCGAGACGGATGAATAGGCGACGAGCTTCTTCATGTCCTTCTGCACGAGCGACACGAGCGCGCCGTAGATGATGCCGATGATCGACAGCACGACGATCGGCACGAGCAACTGTTTGGTTGCATCGGGAAGGATCGGCAGCGCGAATCGGACGAAGCCGTAGGTGCCCATCTTCAGGAGGACCGCGGCGAGGATGATCGAGCCGGCCGTGGGCGCTTCGACGTGGGCGTCGGGCAGCCAGGTGTGGAACGGGAACATCGGGACTTTGATGGCGAAGCCGAAGAAGAAGCCGAGGAAGATCCAGAACTGCAGCGTCGGCGGAATGAGATGGCCGATGTTGTGGAACTGCAGGACGGCGAACGTGCCGGGGTTGCCGAGGCCTTTGATGTTGAGAAAGTCGATGCCGCCGTCGTTGAAGAAGTAGAGCGCCAGGATCGAGAGCAGCATCAACACCGAGCCGGCGAGGGTGTAGAGGAAGAACTTGATGGCGGCGTAGAGCTTCCGCGCGCCGCCCCAGATGCCGATGATGAAGTACATCGGCACGAGCATGATTTCCCAGAAGACGTAGAAGAGGAAGAAGTCGAGGGAGCAGAACGTGCCGATCATGCCGGTCTGCAGGAGGAGGAGAAGGAGGTAGTACTCCTTCTCGCGGGTCTTGATCGCGGTGTACGACGAGACGATGGCGATGATGCCCATGAACGTCGTGAGGAGGATGAGCAGGAGGGCGATGCCGTCGATGCCGAAGTCGTACTTCACGCCGAGGGACGGGATCCATTCGTAGGTCTCGCGGAACTGGAAGAGCTTCGACTTGTCGAAGTTCGGCCAGAGCCAGAGCGAGACGAGGAAGTCGATCACCGCGGTGGCGGTGGCGACCATGCGGATCACGCGCGGGTTGTTCCTGCTGAGAAACAGAATCAGCAGCGCGCCGGCCGCGGGGATGTAGGTGATGATGTTCAAGATTCCCATTCGATTCCTCAGTCCCCCGGAGTGGAGCGGCGGGCTTCAGCCCGCCGAATGCCATCTCGGCGGGCTAAAGCCCGCCGCTCCACATTCATGGCTTCATAAACAGGTACACCACGGCAATCAGTACGATCCCGCCACCCATGATGAGCGCATAGTTCTGAACGAGTCCGCTCTGGACGCGGCGGAAGAGCATGGAGCCGCCGCGGGCGCCGGAGGCGACGCCGTTGACGGCGCCGTCGACGACGTATTTGTCGACGAGGTTCGAGCCGTGGCCGAAGAGGAACACGGTCAGGTGGCGCACGCCGTTGACGATGCCGTCGACGACGTACATGTCGAAGAGCCAGAGGGCGCGCGCGACGAGGATCGTGCCGGCGATGGCCGTGGCGTTGTAGAGCTCATCGACGAAGTATTTGTTTTCGAGCAGGCGATGAATCGGCGCGAACGACGCGGCGAGGCGCTTCGGCGTCGACCAGAGCGGATCGCGTTTGTAGAAGCGCCAGGCCAGGAAGATGCCGAAGGCGGCCACGGCGACGGAGACGAGCATGAGCGCGTACTCGGTTGCGGCAGGCGCCTCGTGAAATTCGTAGTGGTGGCCGGCGAGGGGTAATAGGACGGGAGAGAGCCACTGCTGGAACCAGGTGGGGTGGGCGCCGCCGAGGACGTGCGGGAGGCCGACGAAGCCTCCTAGGACGGCTAGGACGGCTAGGACGGCTAGGACGAGGGTCATGCTCGCGGGCGACTCGTGGGGATCATGGGAGTGCACGTGGTGGCCGTGCGCTTTGTTCGTGTGCTCGTCGCCTTCGTCGAGATGTCTTTGGTCGGGGATGAGGTGGTGGCCGGCGTGCTCCGGTTCCGAGGTCTCGATGCCTTCCACTTCGGCGCCGCGGTAGGTGCCGTGGAAGGTCATGAAGTAGAGGCGGAACATGTAGAACGCGGTCATTCCGGCGGTGATGACGCCGAGGAGCCAGATGAACTTGTGGTGCGGGAACGCGTTGGCGAGGATCTCGTCCTTGGAGAAGAAGCCGGCCAGCGGGGGGATGCCGGCGATGGCGATCGTGGCCACGAGCATCGGCCAGTGGGTGCGCGGCATGTACTTGCGGAGGCCGCCCATCTTGCGCATGTCCTGCTCGCCGCCGCAGCCGTGAATGACGGAGCCGGCGCCGAGGAAGAGACAGGCTTTGAAGAACGCGTGCGTCATGACGTTGAAGATGGCCGCGGTGAACGCGCCGACGCCGGCGCCGAGGAACATGTAGCCGAGCTGGGAGACCGTCGAGTAGGCGAGGACTTTCTTGATGTCGTTCTGCGCCAGGCCGATCGAGGCGGCGAAGATCGCGGTGATCGCGCCGACGAGGGCGACGACGAACATCGCGTCGGGGGCCATGCGGAACAGCACGTTCGAGCGGACGACCATGTAGACGCCGGCCGTGACCATCGTCGCGGCGTGGATGAGCGCGGAGACGGGCGTCGGGCCGGCCATGGCGTCGGGCAGCCAGACGTAGAGCGGCACCTGCGCGGACTTGCCGCAGGCGCCGACGAAAAGGAGGAGGCAGATCGCGGTGGCGATCGCGCCGTACTGCGCGGCGCCGCCGGCGCTGGCGAGCGCGAAGACCTTCTCGTAGTCGGCGCTGCCGAAGGTGTTGAAGATGAGGAAGATGCCGAGGATGAAGCCGAAGTCGCCGATGCGGTTGGTGATGAACGCTTTCTTGCCGGCGTCGGCGGCGAAGTTTTTGTCGTAGTAGAAGCCGATCAGCAGGTACGAGCAGAGACCGACGCCTTCCCAGCCGACGAACATGACGATGTAGTTCGCGCCGAGCACGAGCAACAGCATCATGAACATGAACAGGTTGAGGTACGTAAAGAAGCGCGTGTAGCCCTTCTCGTGGGACATGTAGCCGGTGGCGTAGACGTGGATCAGGAAGCCGACCCAGGTCACGATCATCAGCATCGTCGAGGAGAGCGAGTCGATGCGCAGGGCGAAGTCGACGTTGAAGCTCGCCAGGAAGTTGCCGGCGTGTCCGACTCCGGCCGGGATCCAACTGAAGTACGTGTGCTGCCACGGATGGCCGGCGCTGCCGAGGACGATCCACGTGGCGACGGCCGCGGAGAGGAACGTGCTGGCCAGCGCGAACGCGTTGGTGACGGATTTGTTTTTCGGCGTGTGCGGATGGAGGAACGCGCGGCTGCCGTTGACGAGCGCGCCGAGCGCGGGAAGCAGGACGACGAGCAGGAGCGCGCTAGCCATGCAGCGTTTTCACCTCGTCGACGTTGACCGTGCTCCGGAGGCGGTACAACTGGATGATGATCGCCAGCCCGACCGCGGCTTCGCCGGCGGCGACGGTGATGACGAAGATGGTGAAGACCTGTCCCTGCAGGTCGGCGAGGCGGTGGGAGAAGGCGACGAGGTTGATGTTGACGGCGTTGAGCATCAGCTCGATGCACATCAGCACGGTGATCATGTTGCGGCGCGCGATCACGCCGACGAGGCCGATCGCGAACAGCGTCGCGGAGAGCATCAGGTATTGAGCTGTACTAGGCACGGTTGAGCAGCTCCTTCACTTCCTTCTCCGTCTCCACCCGCTCGATCATGTAGTCGGGCGCGGTCTCTTCTTCCATGGCCGAGAGCTCGCGCTTGCCGATCACGATCGCGCCGATCATGGCCACGAGCAGGAAGAGCGACGCCACTTCGAACGGGACGAGGTAGTCGCGATACAGCGCCATCCCCACGGCCTCGGCGTTCCGGTTTTCTTTCGCGCGCGTTTTGCGAACGAGCTTGTTCGGATCGGTCGGGTGATCGGTGAGGTACGTCTCTTTCACCGTGGTCAGCTTCTTCGCCGCGTTCGGCTTTTCATCGTGATAGACGCCGGTGCGGACGATGGTGAGGAAGAGGACGAAGATGGCGATCCCCACGCCGGCGCCGGCGAGGGCGTAGGTGGTGGTCATGCGCTCTTCGGGAAGATGCCGGTAGTTGATCAGCATCACGACGAAGAGGAAGAGGACCATGATGCCGCCGGCGTAGACGAGCACCTGCACGGCGGCGACGAACTCCGCGGCCTTGATGACGAACAGCACCGCGACGCAGAGGAAGGTCAGGAGGAGGAAGAGCGCGGAGTGGACGGGGTTGCGCATCATCACGACGAGGAACGAGGCCGCGACGGCGATCGTCCCGATGACGATGAAGACGAGGAGCGGCGCGTTCGCGGTGAGGCCGTCCACTACCGCGTGCCCCCCGTGATCTGCTTCTGCCCCTCGATCCCCTTCGCGTCGTCTTCCGGCAGGCCCGTGTACTGCGGGCGTTCGTCCCAGTACTCGAGCTCCTGCATGTTGAAGTAGAGATCGTTGCGGTCGTAGGTGGCGAGCTCGTAGGTCTTCGTGGTGAGCCAGATCGATTTCGGTTTGGTGGGGCAGGCTTCTTCGCAGAGCGCGCAGAACATGCAGCGCTTGACGTCGATGTCGTAGCGGTCGAGGACTTTGACTTTCTTCTTCTTGCCGCCCTCTTCGATCATCTCGTCATGGACGTCGATGTAGATGATGTCGATCGGGCAGGCGACCGCGCAGAGCTTGCAGGCGATGCAGCGGTCGTACGAGAACTTGAACATGCCGCGGAAGCGGTCCGTCGGCTCCATGCGCTCTTCCGGATAGCGCACCGTGACCTTCGGTTTGAACAGCTCGCGCAGCGTGGTCTTCAGGCCCTCGAGCAGATCGAGGACGAGGAACTTCTCCGACCACTTCGCCTTCGGATACTCAACCAGCATGGGCCACCGCCTTCTGCGACGCCGCGCGCTTCGGCTTGAAGAGATACATCGCCGCAAGGCCGATCGTGACGATGCCGATCCAGTACATCAGCCGCTCCTGGCCGGCGAGGATGAAGATCCCGGTGACGACGATGTTGGCCAGGGCCAGCGGGATCATGAATTTCCAGCCGAGGTCCATGAGCTGATCGAAGCGGAAGCGCGGGAAGGTCGCGCGGAACCAGACGTAGACCAGCATGAAGAACATCACCTTGGCGCTGAAGATCAGCGTGCCGAGGATGCCGCCGAACATGCCCATGCCGCGGAGGACGTCGGTGGTGAGGCCGATGCCGAACATGCCGAGGGTCCAGCCGCCGAAGAAGAGCGTCACGATGAGGCAGGAGTTCACGATCATCATCGAGAACTCGGCGAGCATGAAGAAGGCGAACTTCATCGCCGAGTACTCGGTGTGATATCCGGCCACGAGCTCCGACTCCGCTTCCGGCAAATCGAAGGGCGTGCGGTTGTTCTCCGCGTTCATCGACACGAGGAAGATGAAGCAGGCCACGATCTGCGGGAGGAAGTTCCAGGCGTTGATCTCCTGGTAGCGGACGATGGTGACGAGATCGAGGCTGCCGGTGATCATCAGCACGCCGACGATCGAGAGGCCGAACGGCACTTCGTAGGAGACCATCTGCGCGGCGGAGCGCAGCCCGCCCATGAGGGAGTATTTGTTGTTGGAGGCCCAGCCGCCGAGGATGATGCCGTACACGCCGGTCGACGTGAGGGCGAGGATCAGCAGCAGGCCGACGTTGACGCGCGCGGCGATGAACGTCGGCGGCGGTCCGAACGGAATGAGGCAGAAGACGATGAAGGCCGGGATGAGCGGAAGCATCGGGCCGAGGAAGTAGGCAACCTTCTCCGCGCTCGCGGGGACGATGTCTTCTTTGAGAAGGAACTTGACCGGGTCGGCGATGATCTGGAGGAGGCCTTTGTAGCCGACGCGATTCGGGCCGAGGCGGGCCTGGAAGAGACCGAGCATTCTTCGCTCGATCCAGTTCATGGCGGCGACGAGGGCCTGGACGATGATGAAGGCGATGAGGAACTTCACCAGAGGCCAGACGAGGTATTTCGCGATTGCCGGCGTCATCGGTCGACCTCACCCAGCACGATGTCGATCGTGCCGATCAATGCCACCAAGTCACTCACTAAATGTCCCTTCGCCAACGCCGGCAATGCTTGCAGGTTCACGAAGCTCGGCGGCCGCACATGGCAGCGGTACGCGTTCTGCGTTTTTCCGTCGCTGACGATGTAGTAGCCGAGCTCCCCTTTCGGGGCTTCGATGGAGTGATAGACCTCGCCTTCCGGCGGGCGGATGACTTTCGAGATCTTCGCTTTCAGATCGCCGGGCGTGGTCTGTTTGATCAGCGGGATGCACTGTTTGAGGATGCGGTTGGACTGGCGCATCTCGGCCATGCGGACGAGGTAACGATCGTACGTGTCGCCGTTCCTGCCGACGGGGACGTCGAACTCGAGCTCGGGATAGCACTCGTACGGTTGCGCGCGGCGCAAATCCCACTCGACGCCCGAGCCGCGCAGCGGCGGGCCGGTGATCCCCCACTCGATGGCATC
>DATFHJ010000202.1:0-16186 GCA_035248585.1 Thermoanaerobaculia bacterium | reverse complement strand
GTGACGTTCAACACGCCGCCGCGCTGCACCTGCACCGTTCCCGGCACGCCGAACGTGCCGGCCTCGCCGGTGAGCACGCCTCCCGTCGTCACTTCGAGCGTGCCGTTGTTGCCGACGATGTAGTTCGCCTGCACGGGTGTGTTGATGACAAGGGACTGTCCGCCGCTGATCGTGATTACGTTTGCCATTTCACAGAGATACTAATTCGAGATTCTCGATCTCCTGCTCGAGAAACTCTCCGGCGATCCTGCGAAACCGTTCCTCGGCATCCGTGACGTAGAAGTGATACTCGGGATCGGCGACGCCGGTCGAGCGGCCGAGGGCGTCGCGCACGCACTGCGCGGTCGTCTCGGCGCTGTCGACGATGTGCACGGCGTTGCCGACGACCTGCTCGATCGTGCCGCGGAGGATCGGGTAGTGCGTGCAGCCTAAGACGAGCGTGTCGATGCCGTGGTCGATCAGCGGCTCGAGGTAGATCTCCGCCACCTCGCGCGCGACGTGCGTGTTCGCCCATCCTTCTTCGGCGAGCGGCACGAACAGCGGCGCGGCCGACTCGATCACTTCGACGTCGGGATCGAGCGCCTTGATCGCGTTCGTGTACGCCTTCGCCTTGACCGTCCCCTCGGTGGCGATGACGCCGATGACGCCGGACGTGCGGTCCACCGCCGCCCGCGCCCCCGGCTCGACGACGCCGATCACCGGAATCTCGAGCGTTTCCTGCAACCGCGGCAGCGCCGCCGCGGTGGCGGTGTTGCAGGCCACGACCAGCATCTTGATGTCACGCGTGAGGAGATGCCGCGCCGCTTCGAGCGAATAGCGGACGACGGTCGCGGGCGACTTCGTTCCGTACGGCACACGCGCGGAATCGCCGAGGTAGACCAGCGGCTCGCGGGGGAGCACGCGGGCGATCTCGCGGAAGACGGTCAGACCGCCGACGCCGGAATCGAAGATGCCGATCGGACGGGAGCCGTTATTGGACGTCGCCGGCATCTCCCGCGCTCATCCCCGCGCCCGCCTCGCGCTTGATGTTGTACTGCTCGATTTTCTTGTACAGATTCGAGCGCGGCGTGTCGATCGCCTCCGCGGTCTTCGACACGTTCCATCCGTGCTCGCGCAGCTTGGCGATGATGAACGCCTTCTCCGCCTCGTCCTTGAACTCCTGCAGCGTCGAGAGGCGCATGGCCGTGCTGATGATGTCCGTCGGCGTGCGGAAAAACTCCGCCGGGAGATCGGTGACGTCGATCTTGTCCGACGGCACCATGATCACGAGGCGCTCGATCATGTTCCGCAGCTCGCGCACGTTGCCGCGCCACGGCGCGTCGGCGAGCGCCTTCTTCGCGGTCTCGGTGAACGTCTTCTGATGATAGTTGTGCTCTTCCGCGAAGAGTTTCGCGAAGTGCTCGGCCAGGCGCGCGATGTCGTCCTTCCGCTCGCGCATCGGCGGCGTGCGGATGGGGATCACGTTCAACCGATAGTAAAGATCCTCGCGAAACCGGCCCGCGCGGATTTCCTCGGTCAGATCCTTGTTCGTCGCCGCGATCACGCGCACGTCGACTTTGACGACCGTCGCCGAGCCCACCGGCTCGACCTCGCCCTCCTGCAGCACGCGCAGCACCTTCGCCTGCGTGCGCAGCGACATGTCGCCGATCTCGTCGAGGAAGATCGTCCCGCCGTCCGCGGCGACGAATTTTCCGGTCTGCTTCCGCACCGCGCCGGTGAACGAGCCTTTCTCGTGTCCGAACAGCTCCGACTCGATCAGCTCATCCGGGATCGCCGCGCAGTTGACCTGGATGAACGGCAGATTCGCGCGCGACGAGCGGCGGTGAATCTCCCGCGCCACGAGCTCCTTGCCCGTGCCCGACTCGCCGGTGATCAGCACCGTGGCCTTCGTCGGCGCCGCGCGCTCGATCTGCGATTTCAGGTCGCGCATCAGCTGCGATTCGCCGACGAGCTGATACTCCTTCTCCGCTTTTTCCTTGAGCTCGGTGTTCTCTTCTTCGAGCGAGCGCTGGCGGACGGCGTTGCGGACCGTGAGGAGGAGCTTGTCCCGGTTGAGCGGCTTCTCGAGAAAGTCATACGCGCCACGCTTCGTGCATTCGACGGCCGTGTGCACGTCGCCGTGGCCGGAGACCATGACCACCGGTGAGCCGATGCGCTGCTCTTTGAGGTTCTCGAGGACTTCGATCCCGTCGAGCACCGGCATCTTGATGTCGAGCAGGATGGCGTCGTACGGCACCTTCGAGGCCTTGTCGAGCCCTTCCTGCCCCGACCGCGCCTCGTCGATCTTGTACCCCTCGTACTCCAGCGTCATCCGGATCGCCTCGCGGATCGCGGTCTCGTCGTCGATGATCAGTACTCGATACGGCATTCAGTCCCTTTCGTGCATGAGTCCGGCCAGATTGTAGTGGAGCGGCGGGCTTTAGCCCGCCGGAACAAGTCGGCGGGCTAAAGCCCGCCGCTCCACATCGACGCGCATTAGAATGCGCGCGCCATGCTTGTCGACATCTCTCGTGAATTGAAGTTCTCGAAACTCGATCATCTCTTCGTCCTCCTCGCCGAGGGCAAACAGGACGACCTTTCACTCCCTGATTCCATCCGCACCATCGTGAATGACGCGGGGTTCGACGGACGCGACGGCCTCGCGATCACGATCCTCGGCAAGGAGCCGCGCAAGGTCACGCTCATCGGGATCGGCAAGCGCGACGCGCTCACGATCCGCGGCGTCCGCGGCGCGATCGCGTCGGTCGGGCGGACCGCGAAGAAGCATCGCGATCCGGCGATCGGCGTGATCTATCCCTATCCAACTCCCGATCTCGACGTCATCGCCGATGCGCTGGCGCAGAGCGACTACAAGTACGACCCGTACATCACCGTCAAGAAAGATCAGAAAAAAATCGCCATTCGCGCGACGCTGCTCGCGCCGGAGTCGCTCGACAAGAAAGACGTCAGCGTCCTCGATCGGACGGCGCGGGCGATCGCGTCGGGCGTGAACACCGTGCGCGATCTCGGCAACACGCCGTGCAACATCATGACGCCGCAGCGCCTCGCGGAGCGCGCGCAGGAGGTGTGCAAAGACGCCGGCGTGAAGTGCACGGTCTACGGCAAACGCGAGATCGAGCGGATGAAGATGGGCGGCCTCATCGCCGTCAATCGCGGCTCCGACCTCGAGCCGCGCTTCGTGGTGATGGAGTACGCGCCCAAACGCGCGCGGAAGCACGTCGCGCTGGTCGGCAAGGGCATCACCTTCGACTCCGGCGGCATCTCCATCAAGCCCGCGGAGAAGATGGAAGAGATGAAATTCGACATGTGCGGCGCCGCGGCGGTGACCGGCATCATGGAAGCCGCGGCGCGGCTCGAATTGCCGGTGAAGATCACCGCCATCTTCGCGGCCACGGAGAATCTGCCGAGCGGCAGCGCGTACAAGCCGGGCGAGATCATCACGATGATGAACGGCAAGACCGTGGAGATCGTGAATACGGACGCCGAGGGACGGATGATCCTCGGCGACTGCCTGCATTACGCCTCGAATCTCAAGCCCGACCACATCATCGACTACGCCACGCTCACCGGCGCGTGCGTGGTGGCGCTCGCCAGCGATGCCGCCGGGCTCTTCACGAGTGATGATGAGCTGGCTCGGAACTTGATCAACGCTGGTGAGCGCACCGGTGAGCGCCTCTGGAGAATGCCTCTTTGGGACGAGTACAAGGATCTGATTCGCAGCGAATGGGCCGACATGAAGAACTCGGGCGGCCGTTGGGGCGGCGCGATTACGGCCGCGGTGTTTCTGAAGGAGTTCGTCGATTGTCCGTCATGGGCTCATCTCGATATCGCCGGAACGGCGTACGCGGAGAACGAGAGCGCGCGGGAAGCGAAGGGCGCGACCGGCGCGGGCGTGCGCGTTACGATCGAGTTCTTGCGATCGCTCTGACGCTGCTCGCGCTCGCGTGCGGCGGTACCGCCAAAAAGATCCCCGTCGCTCCGCCGGCGGAGCCGGAAGTCGACTTCACGGTCATCGACTCGCCGAGTCTGCAGTTCCTCCCGCGCCACCAGGAGGCGCAGGGCTGGCGGCTCGAGGAGGATCCGATCGTGGTTCCGGGCGAGCGCATCAACACGTACCTCGGCGCGGACGGCGCGCATTTCACGCGCTACGAGCTGCTCGACGTCACGTCCGGCAAGTACGCGTCGACGAAAGATCCGGGATTCGCGATCGTCGAGATCTTCCGCTTTCCCGATTTCGTGAAAGCGTTCGGCGCGTACTCGATGCGCAAGGAAGCGGTGCGCGCGTTCATCCCCGTGCAGAACGAAGGCTACGTGAGCAAGTTCGCCGTGCACGTCTGGCGCGGCCCGTTCTACATCCGCGTCACCGGCGGCGCCACGAATGCGTTCCAGTCGCTGACGCAGCTCGCGTCCTTCGTCGCCGAGCGCATGCCGGCCGCGTCGTCGAAGCCCGCGGTGTTCGCGTTCTTTCCGAATGACACGCGCGTGCCGAACAGCGAACGCTACTCCGCCGACAAAGGCTTCGGCCAGGCGATCCTCGGCAATTCGTTTCAGGCCACGTTCAACGTCGCCGGCGACGTGATCGACGGACTGATCATCCCCGCCGCGAACAAGGCCACCGCGGCAAAGATCCTCGATCTCTATCGCGCGCTGTACGTGCGCAACGGCAAGCTGATGGATCCGATCGCGAATCTCGGCGAGGACAATTTCACCGCCGAGGACAAGTACCTCGGACGCGTGGTCGCGTACCGCATCGACCGCTTCGTGATCGCCTTCAACGGCTTCAAGGACCGGCAGAAGCTCGTCGACCTCGCCGCCGCCACCGACGCCCGCATCCTCGGCTCGATCCGCAAGCAGCTCGTCATCGCGGACAAGGAGGCCGAGGCACCGCCGCGGCAGAATCCGAACCAGCCGCCGTGGGCGCGGCCCCAGCCGCGGCCTTAGCGCAAGTCGATCAAAACGTCGCTCGACGGCGCGATCACCGCCGACTGGCATCGCTCGTCGATGCAGACCGTGTACTCGCCCGGCTCGACGTCGCCGGCGAACGTGCCTTTCGTCACCACGAACGGCTCGGTCTCGAGCAACGACAGCGACACCGGATCGCCGGACTTGCGGACCCACGGCATCGGCCCCTCGCCGGGGAAGCGGACGCGCAGCCGGCCTCCGACCGACGGCATGACGATGCGAATCGGATCGTCGAACGAATAGCCCGCGGGGATCTGAATGATGCGCGCGGGAAACCGCGGCGCGGTCACGACGAACGTCATCGGCACCGCGGTGCCCGGCAGCGTCATCCTGAACGTGCCGCGGTCGCGCGTCGCCGCGGCGGCGCGCGAGAAGAATCCGGGAACCACGACGTGAATCGATGCGCCCGGCACCGCGACGCCGGTGGTCGTCGAGACCCAACCGCGCACGCGGGTTCGCGCGCGCAGCACGAGATCGACTTCCGTCTTCTCGCTCACCTCCACCTTCACCGCCTCCGACTGCGCGTGCGGCGTGACCGCTTCGATGCGCGCCGCACCCTCACGCAATCCTTCGATCTCGAACTTCCCGTCTTTCGCCAGCGCTTGTGCAACGACCGCACTGCCGCGATGAACCATCACGACCGCGTCGGTTGGATTTCCGGAGGCGTCGAGGACGGTGCCGCTGACGCGGCCGGCGGGCAACAGCAGGAGAGAAAGCGCAATCGCTGAGGTGATCATGACTCGCTCCTGATCGAATGATGACATCGAAACGCCGGCGTTCCTAC
Organism: Thermoanaerobaculia bacterium; assembly: GCA_035248585.1. Taxonomy (GTDB): domain Bacteria; phylum Acidobacteriota; class Thermoanaerobaculia; order Gp7-AA8; family Gp7-AA8; genus QHVT01. Next base: position 10,440 of record DATFHJ010000202.1, on the reverse strand, counting down.
GTTCGCTCCCAGGTTCCCGACTTCCCGCCCGACTTTCGCACGAGCTGCAGTCCGTCGATGACGATCCCCTTCTCCGCGCTCTTGCACATGTCGTAGATCGTGAGCGCGGCGACGGCGCAGGCGGTCATGGCTTCCATCTCCACGCCGGTCTTTCCTTCGCAGCGGACGATGGAGCGGACTTCGATCGTCCCCGACGCGGGGTCGAGATCGAAGGTGATGTCGACGGAGTCGAGCGCGAGCGGATGCGAGAGCGGGATCAGCGCGGGCGTCTGCTTCGCGGCGAGGACGCCGGCGATCTTGGCGGTGGTGAGGACGTCGCCTTTCGGCAGCGCGCTCTCGATGAGGCCGGCCAGCGTCGCCGGCGACATGCGCACGGTCGCCGCGGCGGTGGCCTCGCGCTGCGTCACGCGCTTTGCCCCGACGTTGACCATCGAGATGCCGCCGGTGTCATCGAGATGCGAGAACTCTTTCGCCGCCATCAGCTCCTCAGGGGTATTGACGTTCATCAGCGGCTGGCCGCCGAAGCGGAGCCGCAGCTCGGACTCCGGGATCATGTCGCGTTCGAGCAGCCCGCGCAAATCGAATCGCCCTTCGGCGAGCCGGCGCTCGAGCTCCGGCAGCAGGGCTTTGTCCCAGACCGCGCAGAGCAGCTGTGGCTCGCCGTTCGACATCGCGACGCCGCCTCGATCGCGCAGATAGCGAAGAACGTCGCTCGTAATCAGTGGATAGTCGACCGCGAGGATGAATGCTTTGGCTTCCGCGTGACGCAATGCGCGGACCACACCGAAGATCGGCGCGCCTTCCTGCTCCTCGATCTCGATCACGTCGTCGAACACGGGCCGCGCCGCGGCGGCGACGCGCTCGAAGAAGAGCTCGCGCTTCGAGCGGCCCATGCGCGACGAGCGCCCGCCGGTGAGGACGTAGCAGTTCATGTTTCGGAGGGCAGATGGGCAGAGGGCGGAGGGCAGAAGGAAGCAACGGTTTTCTGCCCTCTGCCCTCTGCAATCTGCCCTCTCAGAGTAGCATCCGCGCGTGCCGGTCAGCGTGATCATCCCGACGCTCAACGAACAGGAGCGGATTCCCGCGACGATCGTCGCGGCGATGATCGCCGGCGCGGCTGAGGTGATCGTCTCGGACGGCGGCAGCAGCGATGCGACGATCGAGGCCGCGCGCGAATACGGCGCGCGCGTCGTCACCGGCGCGACGATGCGCGCCGCGCAACTCAACCTCGGCGCGCGCGAAGCCGTGCACGACGCGCTGCTCTTCCTGCACGCCGACACATTGCTCCCGCCGGGCGCGTGCTACGCGGTGGAAGGCGCGCTCGCGGAAGGGATCGTCTTCGGCGGCTTTCGCATCGGCTTCCTCGAATCGGGGCTGGGCTTCGCCGCGGCGCTTATCAACCTGCGCACGCGGATTACGCGCGAGCCGTGGGGCGATCAGGCGCAGTTCACGTCGCGCGCGGCGTTTCCCGGCTATCGCGAGATCCCGATCATGGAAGACTACGAGCTCGCGAAGCGGATGAAGAAGCTCGGGCGGACGGCGCTGCTCCCGCTCACCGTCCGCACGTCGGGGCGGAGGTTCTGCGAGCTCGGCGCCGTCCGCACGGCCGCGCTGAACTGGTGGATCATCGCCTGCTACCACGCCGGCGTTTCGCCGGAGCGGCTGGCGGGTTGGTACCGCTAATCCATCAGCACCGACGTCAGCGTCTGCCCGCGGTTCCCCGAGGACTCGACGGCGACGGCGAAGATGTACGTGCCGGCCTTCCAGGTCTCGGTGCGGATCGGAATGACGTCGACGTGATACGTGCCGGGCAGGCGGCCGGCCGCGACGCGATCGATGTTCACGAGCGCGCCGCCCGGGCCGACGATCATCGGATCGACCTGGAAGTTCTTCGTGCCGAGGCCCGTGACCGGCGTGCCGGTCGAATCGGTGACCGAGACGCAGAGATAGTTCGGATTGCGATTGCCCGGGTTGGCGATGGTGTCTTCAGACTGAGCATTGACGATGAGCAGGGACATTGGGTGCTTCCTCCTTACCGTCAGTAGTGAAGAAAGGAGGAAAAACGTTTCACCGCCCCAGCGCCGCCGCGCGCCGCTGCAGCTCTTCCTCGCTCACGTCCTCGATGCGCGTGGCGATCCACCACCAGTTGCCGAACGCATCCTCGACGCCGCCGTTCCGATCGCCGTAGAACTGATCCGCCGGCTCCATCAGCGACTTCGCGCCCGCGGCGAGCGCGCGCCGGTACGTTTCGTCCGTGTCGTCGACGTACAGGTAGAGCGTCGACGGGCGCGGCGTCCACTCGCCGAACGCCTGCGCGATCATCACCTTCGAGTCGCCAATCTGCGCCTCGGCGTGGCGGATGTTGCCCTCGTCGTTCGTCATCGCATGCAGCACGTTCGCATCGAACGCCGCCTTCACGAACTCGATCAACTTCCCAGCGTCGTCCACCGTGAGATACGGCGTGATGGTGTGATAGCCGTCAGGAATCATGCTGGAACTCCTTTCCTACCGTCATCCTGAGCCGCGTAGACGGCAAAGGATCTCAGGTTACGTTGAACGAGATCCTTCGCTGTCTTCGCAGCTCAGGATGACGCGACCTGCGGTCGCGTCACTTCCTCCCACCCTTCCGCTCCTTGTCCGCAACCTTCTTCGCGTGGCGCGACTGGCCGAGGGACACATTGATCGGATGCGTGCGGTCGAGGAACGGGACGCTCGGGCGCGCGCGGACGCCGATGGATTCGCGCACTTCCTTCAGGTACTCGCCGTCGGGCGAGGCCTTCAGTCCTTCCTCGGCGACTTCGAGGGCTTTCTTGCGTTTGCCCGCGGCGAGATAGATGCGCGCGAGGTTCGCGTAGTGATCGCCGTTGTAGAACTCGAGGCCGATCGCGCGATTGCACAGATCGATGGCCGGCTTGTATTCCTTGCGGATCAGCGCGAGGCAGAGGCCGAACCACGACAGTCCGGTCGCTGCTTTCGGAGTGTTCATCGGCGGCGAGTCGGCGGTGCCGTAGACGTCGAGGAACATCGTCAGCGCGGAGAGGTACTCGCCCTCGCGCGCCTCGCGGATCGCCGCATCGATCGAAGAAGCCATCAGATCGTTTCGCGCGAGCGCAGGCGGTATACGTAACGCGTGATGCGCTCGCGGTCCTCCTCCGTGGGGTCGAGGAATTTCATTCCGTAGCGGGGCATCGAGCCGGCAAACTCGGCACGCAGAACCTCCGCCGTGACCTGCAGCGGCTTCGGATCGGCCGGTAGATAGAAATGCAGTCGCACCGGCCCCTCCTGCGGCAACATCCGGTCCACTTCGATGAGGATGCCGGAGGAGGAGATGTTGACGCTGCGGCCGAGGACGAAGCGGCCGTTCTTCTCGAGCGAGATCTCGATCTTCGTGATCGTGCGCAGCTGGCGGCGGACGGGGATACGGGTCAGGCGCTCGACCTTCGAGTCGAGCTCCGGTTTTTGCAGCGGACGAAAAATCACGTCGTTGCAGCCGGCGGAGAGACAGAGGTCGCCGTGATTCGAGTTGCGGTCGCAGACCAGCAGCAACGAGATCGGGCGGGTGATCTCGTCGGCGCGGATCTCGCGGCAGAACTCCGGCGCGCTCATGTCGAAGAGGTCGTAGCCGAAGATGATCAGGTTCGGCTTCTCCATCCGCGCCTTGGTCAGCCCGTCCGAGCCGGCGAGCGCGGTCATGATCTGCATGTCGCGGCGGCGAAGGATCGTTTCCTGAAACAAGAGCGCGCCGCGCGAATGATCCACGAGCAGGATCGAGCCGACGGTCTCCGCGCCCCTCATGCGGCCGAAATCTCCCGCAATTTCCGGATCACGCGCTTCAAGTCGTCGACGAGCATCGCGATGTGTTCCGCCGTGTTCGCTGTCCCCAGACCAAACCGGATCGATCCGATGGCCGCCGCGTCCCCCACCCCGATGGCTTTCAGCACGTGCGACGGTCCCCGATCTCCTGAGCTGCACGCCGAGCCCGACGACAACGAGAAGTGCTTCATCGCCAGGATCAGCGAGTCGGCTTCGATGCGGTCAAAGCTGACGTTGAGGTTTCCGGGCAATCTTAACTCGCGCGGACCGTTGACCGAAACGCCGTCGATCTCCTCGAGGAGCATTTCCCGCAGCATTTCGCGCAATTCCCGCAGCCGCACGCCCTCGGCGTCCATTTCCGCCGCGCGCAACGCGATCGCCGCGCCGAAGCCCACCACCGCCGGCACGTTGACGGTGCCGGCGCGCACGCCGCGCTCCTGGCCGCCGCCGGCGACGAGCGGCTCGACGCGCGTCCCGCGCCGCACGAACAGCCCTCCGATTCCTTTCGGACCGTAGAGCTTGTGCGCGGAGAACGAGGCGAAGTCGACGCTCGCGAGATCGACGGCGATCTTGCCGGCGGCCTGGGTCATGTCGGTGTGGAAAAGGATTTTTTGCTCGCGGCAGATCGCCGCCAGCTCGGCGATCGGCTGGATCGTGCCGATCTCGCCGTTCGCCGCCTCGATCGACACGAGCCGCGTCTCTTTGCGGAGCGCGTCGCGAAGGGCATCGGGATGGATGAATCCTTCGCCGTCCGGCGCCAGCAACGTGACGTCGACGCGGCGCTTCCGCAGCCGTTCCGCGGGAACGAGGATCGACTTGTGCTCGGTGGCGGCGGTGATGAAGTGCTCGCCCGGCTGCAGCAGGTTCAGGACGATGTTGTTCGATTCCGTCGCGCCGGCCGTGAAGTAAATCTCCGGCGGCAGCACGCGAAGAAACCGCGCGATGCCGATGCGCGCGTCCTCGACCGCCGCCGACGCCTTCCGCCCGTGCGCGTGCGTGATCGAAGCGGGATTCCCGAAATGCTCCGAGAAATACGGCAACATTTTTTCAACGACGCGCCGATCGCAGGGGGTGGTGGCGTGATGGTCGAGGTAGACGGGCGGCTGCATCCCGAAGTTGAGAGTACACTGATCGCGAGGTGACGGTATGCGAAGAACACTCCCCCTGCTGCTTCTCCTCCTCACCACCGCCTGCGCCACGACCGGAACGATCGTCGGCAACACCGGCGGCGCATCCACCGAGGGATCGACGGACGACTTCGGCGTCACGATCGTGCAGGCCAATGCGGCGTCGGTGATGCGCGGTCAGTCGAGCGCCGAGGTGCGCTTCGACATCACCATCGCCAACCGGACGCAGGAGCCGTACACGATCAAGCGCATCGTGCTGCAGAGCATGAGCGTCGGAGGCTTCGTCGTGCCGCTGCGCACCCGGACGTTCGACAAGACCATCGCCGCGGGTGCGAAGGGGCAGCTGCCGTTCTGGGCCACGGCACAGGTGTCGGATACGGGAACGCCGCGCCACCCGGTAACGCTGCGCGCGTCGGTGGACGCGGTGTCGGCGAGCGGCGAGGAGCGGAGCGAGACGTTCACCGCGCAGATCAACGGCCGGCTGCACATGCAGATCGCGAAGCGGAGCTCCGACCCGTTCACGACGCCCGACTTCATGCAGCAGCAACAGTGGATCCCGAACGTGGAGTACAACACGATCGTGTATTCGGCGTACGGACTGACCTGGTAGGCGCGTGACGGTTTTTCAGTGGGTGATGGTCCTGGGCGTGATGGTTCTCACGCTCGCGACGCCGCTCATCGGCAGCCGCCGCTGGTTCCCGCACAACTCCTTCGGCCGGTTCCTCCTCATCGTCGCCGGCGCGCTATGCGGCGCCATGCTCTGGGCCGGCGGCCTGCCGCCGGCCTGGTTCGCCGGAGGAAAGGCAGGCTTCGGCATCGCGCTGACGTTCGTCGGCATGGCCTTCAGCGTCAGCAAGGCCGAGGACCGGTTTTACGTGTGGCCGTGGTTGCTCAGCTGGGGTGCAGTCCTGCTGATCGCGAATCTCTGGGCACACTTCTGACTCCGGCACTATCAGTGCAATTCGCGCAGGGTGATGAGCAGTTCCCTCCCGTCCGGCGCGACTGCTTCGCAGCGGGTCGAGGATGAGGCACTACGCCTCCTGATCAGCCAGGTCCGCGATTTCATGATCGTGTTCGGCGATGCCGACGGCCGGATCGCGACTTGGAATCCGGGCGCGGTGCAGCTCTTCGGGTACACCGAGGAAGAGGTCATCGGCGAACCGTTCGCGACGCTCTTCACGGTCGAAGACATCGCCGCCGGTGTTCCGGAAAAGGAGCTGGCGACCGCGCGCGCGACCGGCCGCGCGGTCGATCGGCGCTGGCACGAGCGGAAAGACGGGACGCGATTCTTCGCCGACGGCTTCACGCTCGCGCTTCGCAGGGACGGGCAATTCTGGTTCGCGAAGATCGCCCGCGACGCGACGGAGGAGAAGCGCACGCAGGACCGCCTCGCGGAGCTGCAGTTCATCTCCGAGCTCGCGCATGAAACGCTGTCGCTCGAAGAGCTCTTCAAGAGTGTGATCAATCACTTCTGCCGGATTTTCGAATGCACCGCGGGCGCGATTCTCCTGCTCAACGAAGAACGGACGCACCTGACGGTGACGGCAGCCCTGGGCTTCGAAGAAGAGCTCTCGCGGAAGCTCGCCGTGCCCGTGGGCGTCGGCTTCGCCGGACGCATCGCCGCGTCGAACGCCCCGCTCGTGCTCCGCGGCGAGGAGGAGATCCAAAAAGCGGTCTACCGCACGTCGCTTCGCGAACGGCCGTTGCAGACGCTGGCCGGCGTGCCGTTGCGGACGAGTCACGGATCGATCGGAGTCCTGCACATCGGTTCGGCGCACGATCGACCGTTCACCCAGGACCATCTCGACCTCCTGCAGGCGGCAGCCGACCGGATCGCGGTGGCCGTGGAGAACGCGCGGCTGTTCACGAGCGAGCAGGAAGCGCGGGCGCGGATGGAGTTTCTCGCGCGTGCGACGGCGATCCTCTCGACTTCGCTCGATTACGAACAGACGCTGCAATCGCTGGTGCGGCTGCTCGTTCCCGACCTGGCCGATTGGGCCGCGGTCGACGTCGTCGATGCCCGGGGTGAGCTCAAACGGGTGGGTACGAGCCACGAGTTGCAACCCACCGAAGAGGCGGCGCGGCAGGTCCTCGCCACGGGCGAGCCTCAGATGAGGAACGGTTCCATGATCGTTCCGCTGCGCGGCCGGGAGCGCATCCTCGGGACGCTCAGCACCGTGCAGGCGGAGTCCGGCCGCCGCTACAGCAGCGTCGATCTCGTGTTCATGACCGAGCTCGCGCAGCGGGCCGCGTCGGCGATCGAGAACGCGACGCTCTACTCGGAGGCTCGCGCGGCGAATGCGGCGCGCGATGTTTTTCTGGCGACGCTGTCGCACGAGATCCGCACGCCGATGACGTCGATCCTCGGCTGGACGCAGATGTTGCGCACTCCGGATCTCGATGAGAAGACCCGGCGCCTGGGCATCGAATCCATCACCGAGAGTGCCCAGGTGCAGGCGCGGCTGGTGGATGACCTCCTCGACGTCTCACGCATCATCGCCGGGAAGCTTCGCCTGGAGCTCGAGCCGGCCGACATCAAGGAGATCGCGCACGCGGCGGCGGACGCGGTCCGGCCGAACGCGGAATCCGCAGGCGTGCGGCTGGTCGTGCAGGAGCCGACCTGCGTCATTCAACCCGTGCTCGCCGACCGGGTGCGCCTCCGGCAGGTGGTCTCGAACCTTCTGAGCAACGCCATCAAGTTCACTCCACCGGCGGGTCTGGTCATGCTTCGCGTCGAGTGCGACGATCACGAGGCTCGCATCACGGTCTCGGACACCGGCCGCGGCATCAGCCCCGAGCTGCTCCCCCACATCTTCGACCGTTTCCGCCAGGCGGAAGGAATGGATCTGCCGACGTTCGGCGGCCTGGGCCTCGGCCTCGCGATCGTGAAGAGCCTCGTCGAGCGCCACGGCGGGCGCGTGGAAGCCGCGAGTCCCGGCGAAGGAAAGGGCGCGACGTTTACCGTGCATCTTCCGGTGAAGCGGTAGGGGTATTTATGTGTGGCCGCGGTTGCTCAGATAGCGTGCGGTCCTGCTGATCGCGAACATCTGGGCGGAGGGGTGGGGGTAGAATCAATTCGATATGCAAGTTGCGTCAGGCAAGGTCATTAACGGTCGCATCGTGGTGGATGCTGAATTTCCGGAGGGCACGGGAGTGATGCTCCTAGCGCTTGACGGAGAAGAGACATTCGAGGTCGACGGCGAACTGCAAGCGGTGCTCCTCGAGTCGATGGCTCAAGGAGATCGCGGCGAAACGATCTCCGCTGAAGAGCTGTTGCGTGAGTTGCGCAGCCGCGAATGACGGAGCCTCTCCTCGTCACCGTCACTGCATTGGCCGCAAATCACATTCGTAAAGCCGACGATTGGTGGCGTGCGAATCGAACGGCGGCGCCGGATGCGGTTCGGCAGGAAGTCGACAAGGTCCTGACTGGACCTGACCAACATTGAAGTCGTAGCTATGTGGCACAGGCGACGTGGTACCGGGCCACCCATCTAGCGCACATTTGCCGCCTTCTCCTCCGCCGTCGGCTTCTGTGCGGAGTCAGGCCGTCTTTAGTGGCAAGTGCCACCGCTTTCCATACCGTGTGCAAAAGCGGCAGCTGTGCTGCCGCAGTCCAAACTATCGCCGCCGGCGTCTTCTGCGCCGCGTCGGCTCCGCCGCTTCCTCCTGGGCGCGTTTCACGCGCAAGGCGAAGGCCTGCCACTGGCGGAACACGTCGACGTAGCGGCCGGAGGAAAGCGCATAAAGCTCGAGGAGGGAGAGGGCGTCGTTGAAGGGCTCGCGATAGACGGCGCGGAATTGGGAGCGGCGGTCGGTGGGCGGCTCGAGGAGGCGCCAGAGTGTTTCCAGAGCCTGCTCGATCTGATGGCGCGTGCCGGCGGCGAGGGCCATGCGCGCGCAGAGCGGGAGGACGAGGTCGCGGATGAAGATGATCACTTCGCCGGTGCGCATGCGCGCCTGGCGGCGCTCTTCCTCGCGCTCGATCTCCTCGATCACCCACGGCAGCATCAGCACGGACAGCAGCACGGCGTCGGAGATCCTGCGGCCCGACTGCACGGTGCGGTCGAGCACCTCGAGCATCTTCCAGAAATACGGCGCGCGGTCGCCGGCGATGGCGTTGTAGAACTCGGGCAGCAGCGGCTCGAGGAGGCCGGTGTCGACCATCAGCCGGATCGCGCCGCGCGACCAGCCGCGGCGCAGCAGTTCGAGAATCTCTTCCGACACGCGGGGCGGCGACGCTTTGAGGATCTCGCCGCGGTGGTGCAGGATCGCGTCGTACGTTTCCTTCTCGATCTCGAAGCCGAGGCGGGAGGCGAACTCGATCGCGCGCATCATGCGCACCGGGTCTTCGCGGAAGCGCACGTCCGGATCGCCGATGATCCGCACCCGTCCTTCCGAGAGATCGTCGATGCCGCCGACGTAGTCGATGACCGAGAAGTCGGCGATGTTGTAGAAGAGCGCGTTGATCGTGAAGTCGCGCCGCTTCGCGTCCTGGATCGGCGAGCCGAACGTGTTGTCGTCCGTGATCAGGATGTCGTCGGACTCTTCCTCTCCCTCGGCGACGGCGGCGCGCTCCGGCTCGCGGCGGAACGTCGCCACTTCGACGACCTGATCCTGAAAGATGATGTGCACGAGGCGGAAGCGCCGTCCGATGATGCGGCTGTTGCGGAACAGCCGCCGCACGTCCGACGGATGCGCGTCCGTCACCACGTCGAAGTCCTTCGGCGTGCGCCCCATGAGCAGGTCGCGCACGCTGCCGCCGCAGAGATAGGCGCGGTATCCGCTGCGATGCAGGCGGTACAACACCTTCAGCACGTTTTCCGGAATGCTCCGCCGCGAGACCCGGTGGCCGCTGCGGTCGATGACTGTGCCTGTCGTTTCCTTCTCGGAAACGTCACTCGTTTCCATATGAACTGATGCCCGGTGTGTAGTGATACTGCCTGTCGACGATGAAGAACATCCGATGCCAGCGGGTCTTGGAGACGAAGTTGCGGAGCACGCCCCACAGCTCCTTGATCCGCGCGCTGGTCGTGCCCTGCGGCGGCGGCGCGGCATCGAACGACCAATACACCATGAACGCGCGTCCCTTGATCATTCCCCGGGGGACGGGACCCCAGTACCGCGAGTCGTGCGAGTGATCGCGGTTGTCGCCCATGGCGAAATACTGTCCCGGCCCGACCGTGAACGGCCCGAAGTGATCGCGCGATCGATACGGCTCCGGCAGCGCCGGCTGATTCGGATACACCTGCGGATCGTCGAACACGGCGTACGGCTCGGCCAGCGGCGCGCCGTTGATGTAGACCTGCTTGTTGCGGATCAGCAGCGTATCGCCCGGCAAGCCGATGACGCGCTTCACGAAGTCGGTCTCCGGCTGCTCGGGAAAGCGAAAGACGATCACGTCGCCGCGGCGCACGTCGCGCAGCGGCACGAGCCGCGTCAGGAAGTTGTCGCCCTTCGGACCGTAGATGAATTTGTTGACGACGATGTGATCGCCGATCTT
>DATFHJ010000201.1:0-36620 GCA_035248585.1 Thermoanaerobaculia bacterium | reverse complement strand
TGATTCGCACGAGGGTCACCTTCGTCGGCGAGCTGAGAAATATCGGCGGGCTGAAGGCCCGCCGCTCCACCTAGGAAGGTAAAGATGTTGACGAGGCCCATGCCGGAGACGACGCGCTCCCAGCTCACGTGGCCGAGCTGCTCGTGCAGATGGAGAAAGAGCCGCGCCTGCTCTTCGTCCTGCGGCGCAAAGTCGGCGTGGCCGCCTTCGCTCGGCACGACGTCCTTTCCGTTGATGACGTACGCCTCGCCGAGGCCCGTCCCCGCGCCGAGGATCGCGATCGGCGCGCGGCGGTCGCGCTCGCCCGCGTGCAGCGACACGAGATCGCCGTCTTCGAGGAGCGGCACGCCGAGAGCGACGGCGTAGAAGTCGTTGATCAGCGAGACGTGCGGAATCGAGAGCTCGCGCGAGAGCGCGGCGGCGTCGATCTCCCATCCGACATTCGTCACCGTCGCCCGGCCGTCCGCGACCGGTCCCGCGACGGCGAAGCACGCGGCATCGACGGACGGTGTGGTGCGCGCCTCCGGCGCGCCTTGGGCGGGAGGCGCGCCGGAGGCGCGCACCACACCCAGGAACTCGGCCACGAGCGCATCGAACGTCGGATACGCCGCGCTTTCGAAGCGCTCTTCCGTCTCGCCCAGACGCAGCAGCGTCTTTGTCCCGCCGATGTCTCCCGCGAGCAGGCGCATCAGCCCTTCTTCAGCGGTCCCTCGTCCGCGCTCGTCCCGTAGATCGCCGGCACGGGGATGTCGAGCAGGCGCAGGTAGACCGCGAGCTGTCCGCGATGGTGATAGGTGTGATTGAGCAGGATGCTCCGCAGCACCGCGGCCTTTGGGATCTTCTGCAGCACCTGCTCGCCGTGCCGCAGCGTGAACGGCGCTTTCAGCGCCTCGTCGTCGAGCGTGCGGAGGTACTCGCGCAGCTCGTCCATGTTGCGCTGCAGCGTCGCCGGAAACTCGCTCGCATCGCTCGGCATCGGCGGCGGACCCGCGGCCGCGACGTCGAAGTCGCCGGCGCGCAGCATCTGCTGCACGCGCGCCGGAATGTTGGCGACGTGCCACGCCAGCCGCCCGATCGTCATCGACTTCGGATGCGGCGTCCAGTCGAGATTGTCCTGCGGCACGCGCTCGAGCACGCGCACGGTCGTCGGGACTTCGAAGTCGGTCTCGCCGAGGATCGCGGTAATGATGCCCATACCGGAACTATATACTTCGGACCATGGCTCAATCGGGGGGCGGTGACGGCTCGAATCCGAGCCCGGGAGCGGGAGCTCTCTGCGTCGAAGACGCTTATAAGAAACACTGCGACCTCCTCCGCGGCATCGCCGAGACGAAGTTCAACATCCCGCCGGCCGACGCCGAAGGGATCGTCAATGAAGTGTTCACGGCCTACCTCCTGCGGCGCGACGTGGTGCGCAACGCGCGGAAGTGGCTGATCGGCGCGGTCTGTCACGCCAGCCGCGCGTACTGGCGCGACGCGGCGAAGACCGCGCCGCTGCCGGAGGACGCCGCGCTCTTCGTCGACCCGAGCTCGCCCGGCCTGGAGGGACGCATCGTCGATCGCGTGACGATGGCCCGCGCGCTCACGGAAGTGGGCCCGAAGTGCCGGGAGACGCTGCGCATGTACTACGCCGAAGGGTATTCCGCGGCGGAGATGGCCGCGCGCCTCGGCACGAGCAGCGGGTACGTCATGCAGCTGCTGCACACCTGCCGCAAGCAGGTGCGGAAGGCATACGACTCGCTAAAGGCAAAGCGGCAGGAAAAACGTTGAACGAGTCGATCCGCATTCTTGCTGAACGGCTCGCGCGCGAAGATACGGAGGCCCGCGAGACGCTCGAGCCGCTGCTCGGCAGTCCGGCCGCGTTCCGGCGCGCGAACCTCGCGGGCAATCCGCGGATGCACACCGCCGGCGCGGTGCGGCAGCTCTGCGCGGAGTCGCGCCGGCTGCGCGAGCGCCAGCCGATGCACGCGCTCGTCGTCGCCGACACCGCCATCGCCATCGTCGATCTGCTCTCGCCCACGAGCTACCCATCGCTGCTGATCGACGAGCTGCGCGGCGACGCCTGGTACGAGCGCGCGAACGTGCTCCGCTATCTCGGCCGCTACCCCGAGGCCCTCGACGCGCTCGATCTCGCCGCGCGCGCGTTCGAGCGCTCGCCGACCGCCGCGTACGCGGGCGCGCTCGTCGACTACCTCCGCGCCGTCCTCTTCGTCGAGCTCGATCGCTACGGCGACGCGCGTCCCCTCGCGCGCAAAAGCGCGCGCGTCTTCCGCCAGTTCGGCGAGAGCGAGCGCTACCTGCACGCGAAGATCGTCGAAGCCAGCATCCTCTTTCACGAGGATCGCATGCGCGAGTCGCGTGCGCTCTTCCTCTCGCTCGTCGAGCGTGCAAAGGAAATCGCAAAGCCCGAAACACTGGCCCGTCTCTTCGCGAACATCGCCAACTGCGACGTGCGCCTCGAGCAATTCGACTCGGCGGAGAGCTACTTCGCGCGCGCGCTTTCGCTGTACGAGGCCGTGGGAAACGAGAGCGGCAAGATCCGCACGCGCTGGAACCTCGGCACGCTGCGCATCGCCGCGGGCGATCTCGAAGAAGGGCTGCTGCGCCTGCGCGAAGCGCGCCGCGAGTTCGAGCAGCTCGGCGCGCATACCGACGCCGCGCTCGTGACGCTGGAGATCGTCGAGGCGTTGCTATCGACGGAGAGCCCGCGCGACGCCCGCGAAGCCGCCGAGCTCTGCGCCGGCCTCGCCGACAGCTTCGCCGCGGTGGGCATGACCGGCAACGCGCTGACCGCGCTTTCGTTTCTTCACCACGCCTTCGCGGCCGGCCGGGCCACGCCGCAGCTCGTGCGGCGGATCCGGCAGTACATCGAGACCCGGCCCGATCAGGACGGGCGGCCGTTCGTGCCGCCGGCATGAGAGGTGTGGAAGTTGCAAGTCCTTGCGGCTGAAGACGTAAACAGTCGGTCGCTACCTCCGCCTGCGTGTGGCTATCGGTCGTGACCTCCGGCCGCCGAAATCTCGGCACCTCTTCCAGGCCGGAGGTTACGCATGCACCAGGACGAAGATTTCCCGGAGATGCCGCTGCTCGAAGAATTGAAAGAGCGCGGCCGGAACGCCATCGCGGAAAGCCGTGCAGTCCTTCGCGAGATGAGAGGCCTTGCCGCCGATCTCCGGCGGGAGCAGCTCATGAAGCTCCGTCGCGACCGCCGAGGGGATATCTAAGGTTTTCCCTCTTCCCGACACTCCTTAAGCGAGGGCCCTTCATCGAGGCCGTCTCAGGCGGCCGGAAGGAGGAGTGTCGGTGGACACTGCACTCGCTGTGCTCGCATTGCTCTTTGGACTGTCATTCGCGTACGGCCATCTGCACATTCCGGGCGGCTGAGCGCGAATCAAAAGCGCCTTCCGTTTTGCCCTCTCAGAGGTGGGAGAGGGTGCCGGGGCGCCGGATGGAGCTCGTTGGAATCTCCTTCGAACGACACTCACCTTCATCCGGCGACCCGGCGTTTTTTTCTACCCGCGAGCCAGCGCGTCACTGACGGCCTGCTGCACCACGCGGGCGACGCGCACCATCTCGCGCGCCTGGGCATGCTCGCCGCGCAGGTGCAGCAGCCACGCCGCGAGATTTGCTCCCTCCGCGGCGAAGATCTCCATGCTCAGGAGCACCGTCCGCTCCTCCTGCCTCATCGCCGACCGGTTCTGCAGCTCCAGCGCGGTCACGACGCTCGCCGCCTGCTGCGGCATCCGCTCGAGCGCCGCGCGGACACTCTCCTCGATCTGCCTCGCGGTGAGCTCGGGCTGGTCGTTCCTCATGGCGGGTGGCGGTACACAGTGCATGCCCGACGTCACTAATTTTGCTTGCAATGCAACCTCGGAGAGACTAGATTTGCGTTTCACGCAAACAGCCCGAGGTGATCCAAATGACTCATAGAGACGTTTTGGTCGTCGATGACGACGCGGCGACGCGCGCTCTGCTCGAAGTGTTGCTCTCCCGCGCCGGCCTGACGGTGCGCATGGCGTGCGACGGCGAAGAAGCCGTCGAGGCGTTGAATGACTGCAAGGTCGACGCGATCGTCATGGACCTGTTCATGCCGAAGATGAACGGCACCGACCTCCTCGAAACGCTCACGCGCGAAAAGGGCGAGATGCTCCGCCACGTGATCGTGCTCTCCGCCGGCCCAGAGGCGCTCCTCGGCGAGACCCGACGCAAGTATCCGATCTGGTGCGCCATGCGGAAGCCTGCCGACATCAGCGATCTGATGGAGAACGTCCTCGATTGCATGCTCCAGCCACCGGTTTCTCCGGCAGCGGTCTCGCCGGCCTGATTTGCGCCACATGCAAACTCCCGCGCACGCGGTCCTGATCGTCGAAGACGATGAGCCGACTCGTGCCCTGCTCAGCGCGATCGTCGCGCGCAACGGCCTGCGTCCCGTGGCCGCGCGCGACGGCAAGTCGGGACTGGCCCTGCTGCAGAACGCGATCTTCGACGCCGTGCTCCTCGATCTCCTGCTCCCCGAGCTCTCCGGCGTGGAGATTCTCGCGGACCTCGCGGAAAAAATGCCCGACGTGCTGCCGCGCGTGCTCGTCGTGACGGCGGCGCTGGAGCCGGAATGGATGGCGCGCATCGAAGTGAAACGCGCGCACGCCGTCATTCGCAAGCCGTTCGACGTGAAGCACTTGGAGAAGGAGATGATGGCTTGCTGTCTGAAGGAAAGACCCCGATGACCGGCGCCCGCGGACGTTTGTGCGCCGGCCACCGGGGAACCAGCAAGCGGCCACCGCCTCTTGTAGCGTCAGGCGGCCCGGATGCCTCGTCAACAACGACGGCGGCCGGTTTGCGTATGCTGCAAATCGCATGCAAACTTTTGCAGATGCCGCAAATCCTGTACTCCGCCGAAAAATGAAAGCTGCTATCCTTAGGCATGATCGGAGAGAACATTCGTCAAGCACGGCTGTCGCAGGAGCGGTCGCTGGCTGATGTTGCAAAGAAAGCAAAAATCAGCGTCGCGACCCTTTCGCGAATTGAAAACGAGAAGCAGACCCTCGAACTGGGACTCTTTCTCACACTCGCGCGCGTGCTCGATCGCACGCCGCAGGACCTCCTCGGAAACGACGACACGGTGAGCGAAAACACGCTCGATCCGCTGGTGAGAAAGATCGCCGCGTTCGAGGCAAAGGAGCGCACGCAATTGTGGCGCGAGCTCGCCCTTGCCCAACGCACCCAGCGCGCGAAGAGCAGGCGCCTGCAGGTGAATCACCTCGCCTCGCAGGTCGAAGAGCTGCTCGCGCAGATCGACTTCATGCGCGAAGAGCTGGACAACGTCCGCAAGCGCCTGCGCACCTCGCGGTAGCTCGAGAAACGTGGAGCGGCGGGCTTCAGCCCGCCGAAGTCTTCTTCTTCAACTGGTCGATGTCGACCAGCACCAGCACCGCTCCCTCGATCTTGTTGTCGGTCGTCCGGTACGGACGGATCCGGAGCATGAACCAGCGTCCCGAGCGATCCTGCACCTCGAGCTCTTTCAACTCCAGGTTTTCGATCACGCCGACGACCAGCTCCTCGAAGTCGTCGACCATCAGCGTCATCTTCAGATCGCTCATCAGCCGCCCGATGTCGCCGGGGATGAGATTGAGCGCGCGCTGCGCGCCGGGGTTGAAGCGGCGGATGCGCAATCCGCTGTCGAGCATGACGATCGGGATGTCGACCGAGGCCAGGAGGTTGACGAGATCGTTGTTGGCCTCGGCCAGCTCCGTCGCGCGATTCTCCAGCTCCTCGTTCAGCGTCGTCAGCTCTTCGTTCGACGACTGCAGCTCTTCCTTCGCCGTCTCCAGCTCCTCGTTCGTCGACTGCAGCTCCTCGTTGCTCGACTGAATCTCCTCGTTCGCCGAGCGCAGCTCCTCGTTCATCGCCTCCTGCTCTTCGATGATCGACTGCAGATACTCGCGCGTGGCCTCGAGCTCGCGCTTGAGCCGCGCCACCTGGCGCGTGTCGACTTCGACCTCCGCTTTCCGGCGGCTTTTTTTCGCCGGCTTTTCCTGCGCCGGCTCGGTGACGTCTTCGAAGAGAATCAGGAAATGGCGGTCGCGCGACGGCGCGATGAACGGCAGCACTTCCACGTTCGCGATGATGCTGTTGCCGTTGTTCTTGATGCGCACGCCCTCGCGGCGCACCGGCACATCTTTCTTGCGCGCCGTGTGGACGGCGGTCCGCAGCTCGGACAGCAATCCCTCGCGGGCCATCTTCAGGAGACTGAAGCTCGCCGTCCCCGGCGCCGGCTCGAGGTACGGGCTGGTACGGCCGCGGAACTGGAGGATCTCCATCGCGTCGTTGACCAGCACGCCGGGCGGCGAGAAGCGCGAGAGCAGCACGCGGTCGGCTTCGCGGAACACGTTCGCCGGATTTTCCTCGGCGATGAGGGCAGCGCCCTCGCGGTGCCGCGGCAGCGTGACCGGCTCGAAGTCGACCGCCATCCGCGCCAGCCCGCTCTTCTTCTGATAGATCTTGTGCTTGCGGTCGACGCTGCTGAAGAGATCGGCGAAGTTGCCGATCGTCTCCGAGCTGCCGAGCAGCAGATACCCGTTCGGACGCAGCGCGTAGTGGAAGATGGCCATCACCTTCCGCTGCAGCACCGAGCCGAGGTAGATCATCACGTTGCGGCAGCTCACCAGATCGAGGCGCGAGAACGGCGGATCCTTGGTCAGGTTCTGGCGCGCGAACACGCAGCAGTCGCGGATCGCTTTCGACACGCGGTACCCGCCGTCGGCTTTCATGAAGAAACGGCGCAGCCGTTCCGGTGAGACATCGCTGGAGATGGTCTCCGGATAGATTCCGACGCGCGCCGCCTCGATCGCGGCATCGCTGATGTCGGTGCCGAAAATCTGGACCGGGCAGTTCCAGCCGCGCTCGTGGATGATCTCGGAGAGCGAGATGGCCAGCGAGTACACCTCTTCGCCCGTCGCGCAGCCCGGCACCCACACGCGGATGGCCGTGTCGTCGGGCCGCTCGTGCATCAGAGACGGCAGGATCTCGCGCTGCAGCGCCTCGAACACCTCGGGATCGCGGAAAAAGCCGGTGACCCGGATGAGCAGATCTCCGTAGAGCGCTTCGAGCTCGGGACTCTCCTCGCGCAGGAGCTTCACGTAGTCCGGCAGGCTCTCGATGCGATGCAGGGCCATGCGCCGGAGAATGCGGCGCTCGATCGTGGACGGCTTGTAATGCGTGAAGTCGACGTCGTGCGAAGCCTTGAGAATGCCGAAGACTTCGCCGAGCTGTTCGTCGTCGAGACGTCCCGTTGCCGGCTCGAGCATATAGGCATGCCGGGCGATGCGCACCAGCTCGCGCGCGATCTCGTCGGGCGACATCACGAAGTCGACCGCGCCGGCGGAGATGGCCGCGCGCGGCATGTTGTTGAACTGCGCCGTGTCGTCCTGCGCGAACGTGATCCCGCCCTCGGTCTTGATGGCCTTCGTGCCGAGCGCGCCGTCCGAGGCCGAGCCGGAAAGCACGGCGCCGATGGCGCGGCCGCGCTGATCCTGGGCCAGACTGGTAAACAGGAGATCGATCGGCAGCGAAAGGCCTGCCCGATTCTTTTCGACGCGCAGCTTTCCGTCCAGCACCGCCGCTTCGGCGCCGGGAGGGATCACATAGATCCGATCGCGCTCGATGGGCATGCCGTTCGACGCGAACTGCGCCGGGATCTGCGTCGCCCGCTCGATGACCTCCACCAGCGAGCTCTCATGCTTTTCCGAGTGCAGGACGAAGATCAGCGCCAGACCGGGATCGACGGGAAGCCGCCGCACGAGCTGCATGAAGGCCTGCACACCGCCCGCGGAGGCGCCCACGCCGACGATCGGAAAGACCGCGGCGGAACGCGCCTCCGGCCGCGGCGGCTTCGGCTCCGCGTTCGGCGCGTTCTTGCGATTTCGTGGGACTCGGGCAGTTTTCTTGCTAGCCATTGGCTCCCGGAGCTCTTGTTGTCAGATCAGCGCATTGTAGTCATCGGAACATCGGCAGGGGGCGTCGATGCGCTGATGACCATTGTGCGCCAGTTGCCGGCCGACTTTCCTTCCCCGATCTTCATCGTCCTGCACATCCCTCCTGATTCGCCCAGTCTCCTCGCGCACATCCTGACGCGCGAAGGAGCGCTTCCGGCGAAAGAGGCCGAGGATGGAGAGTTGTACCGCAACGGGACCATCTATGTCGCGCCTCCCGACCGCCATCTGCTGATCAGCAAAGAGGGCCGGCTGCGCACGGTGCGCGGTCCGCGCGAGAACCGCCACCGCCCGTCGATCGATCCGCTGTTTCGCAGCGCCGCCGCAACCCTCGGTCCTTTGGTCATCGGCGTCATTCTCACCGGCGCCCTCGACGACGGCACCGCCGGTCTCGTGGCCGTCGCCAAGCGCGGAGGGACCACCATCATTCAGGATCCGCGCGACGCGCTCTACCCGGCCATGCCGTCCAGCGCCATGGAGCACGTGCGGGCCGATCATGTTCTTCCCCTCGCGGACATCGCCCGCCAGCTCACGCTGATTGTCAATGAAGCCGTTCCCGTGAATCCCGGCCCAACACGAGACGACGACATGCTGATGGAGGTCCGCATGGCCGAGCTCGATCCACAAGCGATGCAGGAAGATGACCGGCCCGGAGATCCCTCGCCGTACTCCTGTCCCGATTGCGGCGGTGTGCTTTGGGAAATCCAGGATGAGGATTTCGTGCGCTACCGCTGCCGCGTCGGACACGCGTTCTCGCCCGAGACCATGCTCAGCGCGCAGTCGGACGTGCTCGAGGAAGCGCTCTGGACGGCGGCCAAGACGCTGGAGGAGAGCGCGCGGCTGTCGAAACGCCTCGCCCGCTCCGAGCGCGCGCGCGGCCACGACTGGCTGGCGAAGCGCTTCGAGGAGAAGGAGCGCGAAGCCCGCGAGCGCGTGGAAACGATCCGCCGCTTCCTCCTCAAGGACACATCCGAGGTCCCGATCGAAGTCCCGCAAGCGGGACGCTAATTGCATTGCCCTTTGGGCATGTTTCGACAAAACCAGCAAAGCAAGAATCACGGCACCGTGGACGGCGGTGAAGGCCGCGGAGTCCCGTTAGGCGGCCACGACGAACGCCCCCCCACCGGCTACCGCTCCGAAGACGAGCCCGAGCTCGGATGGGACGCGAATGACGATGAGGATGACGACGGGCGGGAGCGAAGAAGGGACCCGTTGCGCAAGATCTAGTGGAGCGGCGGGCTTCAGCCCGCCGAAAAGAAAGACGGCGGGCTAAAGCCCGCCGCTCCACTCCACTTGGCAACTCTCTTGCGCTAATCCCCCGCGATGCGATACCGCGGCCCCAAAGCCAAAGTCATGCGCCGGTTCGGCCTGGTGATGGCCGCGTCGCCAAAGTACTCGCGCATTCTCGAGAAGCGTCCGAATCCGCCGGGGCAGCATGGCGGGCGTGCGAAGCGGAAGAAGGTCGGCGCGTATGGCAGCCGTCTCGTCGAGAAGCAGAAACTGAAAGCGTTCTACGGCGTGGCGGAGCGGCAGATCCGCAGATATGTCGCCGAGGCCATGCGCCAGCAGGGACCGACCGGCACGAACCTGCTGCGCATCCTCGAACAGCGCCTCGACGCCGTCGTCTACCGCCTTGGGTTCGCGCCTTCCATCTGGGCCGCGCGGCAACTCGTCGGACATGGGCACGTGCTCGTGAACGGCAAGCGCGTCGACATCCCCTCGTATCACGTCCGTCCCAATGACACCCTCACCCTCTCCGAGAAATTCAAACGCAGCCGGCAGCTGGCCATCTGGCTCGAGCGCGGCGGCATCGTTCCGCCGGCCTATCTCGAGCTCGATCGCGATCAGATGAACGGCCGTCTCGTCCGCGTCCCCGAGCGCGACGAGATCCCCGTGCCGATCGACGACCGGCTGATCGTCGAGTTCTATTCACGATGAGCCTCTTTCTTTCTCTCGCTCTTCTCTTCGCATCGGATCTCGAACAGCCGCGCGCGCTCCTCGTGCTCGACGACGGGACCGTGCTCGCCAGCCGTCCGATGCTCAACGACGTCGTCGCATTGCGCGACCGCAACGGCGACGGCCGCGCCGACGAGATCCGCACCGCGCTTTCCTCGATCGAAGGCGCGAGCGCGATGGCCATGCGCGGCGACACGCTGTACGTCGCCGGCACGAATGCGGTCTTCGCCGCGGAGCGTTCGGCCGATGGCAGCTTCAGCGAGCCGGCGGAGATCGTTCCCGACACGGGGGCCATCGGCATCGGACCGGACGGCCTGTTGTACGTCGCGACGCGCGACCGCCTGCTGCAATTCGACAGCGAAGGCGGCGGCCGGCGCATCTACTCGCGCGGCGCGCTCACCGCGTTCGGCTGGGACGCCGCCAATTTGTGGGGGATCGATGACACCGGCGCGCTGCTGCGCATCGGGGACGGCGTTCGCGAGGCGTCTTCACTGCGCGTTTCCTCCTCGGCACTGGCATTCGCAAACGGTGCGGCGTTCGCCGCGTCGCGCGACTCGATCGTGCGCCTGAATTTCGAAAAGCAAACGGCCGAGAATTTCATCGAGGGCGTGCACGCCTCGTCGCTCGCCGCGGCGAAAGACGGCACGCTCTTCTACAGCGACGGCGCGAACGTTTATCGCTCGTCGCCGACGCCGGCGCCGATGACCTCCAGCGGTCTGGAGCCCGTCAAAACCATCCTTTCGAAATCGTTTCACCTCGACGGCTTCCGCGCTCCCACGTCGGTCGTGCATGACGAAGAACAGGATGTCTACTTCGTCGCAAACGCCGGCTTCGTCGCACGTGTGACGCCGGCCGGCAAAATCGAGGAGCCGAAATTCATCGATGGACTCAAGTCGCCGCAAGGCATGGCCCTCCTCGGCACGCAGCTGTGGATCGCGGACGGCAAGAAGGTGCGCGTCTTCGATCGCGTCACCGGCGCGCCGGTGAAGACGGTCGATCTCGCGCCGCGCGGCGCGGTCTCGCTGCGCGGCATTGCCGTCGGCGGCGACGACGCCGTGTACGTCACGGACAGCGCTCGCGACGGCCGCATCTTCCGGGTCTCCGGGGACGTGGTGGACATCGCGCTCGCCGGCGATGAGCTCCGCGCACCGAATGCGATCGCCTGGGACGGCCTGCGCTTCCTCGTCGCGCCGGGCTCCGGACGGGACGTCGTGGCCTGGAGCCCCGGCGGCGGCATCAAGGCCGTGATGCGCGGCCCCGGCGCGTACGACGGCATCGTGATCCTGCCGAACGGCACGGTGATCGTGTCGAGCGAGTACGACGACGCGCTGCATGTCGGCTACGGCACCGGCGATCTGCGCCCGCTCTTCACTCGCAAGCCCACGCCCGCCGGCATCGGCTTCGACCGCAAGCGCAACCGCCTGCTCGTGCCGTCGCGCGAAGGGAACTGGCTGGAGGCCTGGACGCTGCCGCCGATGGCCGCGCCGGTCACCACCTCCCGAGCGACCGCTCCTTCGATGGCAGCACTTCCAGGCACGTCGTCCACCAGCCGGTGAGGATCGTCTCCACGAACTGCTCCGGCAATTGTTCGCCGCGCATCTCCTCCGCGAGCCGCTCGTGGTCGTAGTGGACGGGAACGAAGGTCACCTCGAAGTCGTCCGTATCGACGATCGTGTACCAGACGTTCGTCCGCCCATCGTTCGCCGGACGGCCTAACACGCCCGCGTTGATGACGTGCTTCCCGTTTCGCAGCGCCTTGTGCCAGTGCAATCCCGTGTGCGTACAGACGATGACGTCCGCGTCGTGATCCGCGCAGAGCTTCTCGAGAAACGGATCGGGCGACGTCGAGCGCCAGAGAAACTCGTTGATCGTGCGCGGCGAGCCGTGCACGAGAAGAAAACGCCGGTCGCCGGCCGTGAAGCGGATCTCGCGCGGCAGCGATCCCATCCAATCCTTGTACGCATCGCCCGTGTTCGCGAACGTGTAGTCGTAGGAAATCTGCGCGAAATGGTTGTCGCGCGGATCGGTGTACCCGCAGTGGCAATCCTCCGCGCGCGTCGAAAGCGATTCCTCGTAATTCCCCTGAATCCCCGGAATCCCCCGCTCGATGAGCAATCGCGGCACCCGATCCGGATGCGGCCCGAACGCCCCGAGATCGCCGAGAAAATGCGTCGCGTCGACGCCGCGGCGCGCAATGTCATCGAGCGCCGCGACGAGCGCGTGATAGTTGGAGTAGATGCCGCCGAGGAAGGCCAGTTTCATACGGTGCGAGCTTTCCCGCCCACCCCGGGCGCGGAAGCGGGCGCGGGGCGGGGGCGCTGAGCCGGGCCCGTAACGTCCCTCACGTCGTACACGTCACTCCGTCCACCCAGCACGTGTGACAGGCGCCGTAACGAAGAGGAAATGGACGGAGTGTTTCGCCCAGTGTAGCGCCCATCCGCGCGGCCGGCTCCTCGATCAGGATCGGGCAGACGTAGACACCCTTGCTCGTCACCATCCGGCAGCTCGAGCACTGCAGCACGGACGCTTCGTCATCGCTCAGCGACTCCGCCGTGAGCCGCTCCCAGTCTTCGTACGCGCGCGTCCGCTTCTCCTCCGCGCCGATCCGAAAGAGCGACAGCACCTTCAAGCGCGGGCGCTCGAAGCCGAAGCCGCGGATGATCTCGAGAAAGCGCGCACGCCCCTCGCTGCTGGCGACGCCTTCGGCGGCGGTGGTCACGGTAATGACGGGATTGAGGCCCGCGTCCGCGAGATTGCGCAGGCCGATCATCACCCGATCCCACACCCCCTTGCCGCGGATCGCGTCGTGCGACGCGGCGTCGAATCCGTCGAGGCTCACGCGGAGGTCGAGCGAGTACTCGCTCGCATCGAACAACTCTTTCAGCCGGCGGCACACGTCCGGACGCAGCAGCATGCCGTTCGTCAGCACCGTCGCCGGCCCCTGCCGCAGCGTCGCCTCGAGAATGGCGAGCATGTCGCGATTCATGAACGGCTCGCCGCCCGTGAAGTAGTACTCGCGCACCCCCAGCTCCCGCGCCTCCGCGAGCGAGCGCTCCACGTCCGCCAGCGACAGCATCTCGTGCGAGTGATTGCGCGGCGAGCAGGAGATGAAGCAGTGCGTGCACTCGATGTTGCAGATCGTGCCGGCGACCTGGAACCAGAGCGTGTCGAGCGCGCGGAGGCGCACTTCAGGCGATTGCATCGAGCAACACCTCCAGCTGCGCGAGTCCCGTCTGCAACAGAAAACTGCGCGAGCGTCCGTACGCGCGCGAGCCGACGAAATAGAAGTTCTCCTCCCCGCTCCCGAGATCGCGCGGCGCGACTTGCGGCACCGTCAGGCAGTCGGTGATGTTCGAGATCGCGCGGTACAAACGCGCGCCGCCCTCGGTCACGGGCGAGACTTCGACGGCGAGCTCGGAGAGAAACGCGCCGTCGGGTTTGTAGCCGGTGAACGCGGCGATGCAGTCCGCATCAACGACTCGTCCACCGGAAAGTGTGACGCTGTTCTGCGCGACGCTCTCGATCATCGCCCGGCGCTCGATCTTCAGGAACGGCGGCGGCGCGGCGGCGAGCGCGTTCGCGCGGGCCACGACGCTTTGCCGCTCCGGCAGCGGATCGTTCGGCACTTCGTCGCACGGGCGGAGATTCGGCGTGCGGATGGCCCACGTGACCTGCACGCCGTCGACGCGCTCGAGAAACCCGATCGCGTTCGCGGCGGAATGGCCGTCGCCGACGACGAGCACGCGCTTGCCGCGCAGATCGCGCGACATCAACTCGCCCAGCGTGCGAATGGCATTGAGCCGCGATTCACCTCGCGCCGGCAGGCCGCCCGCGCCGATCGCGCGCGGGACGACGAGACCGCCGCTGGCATCGAGGACGATCTCCGCTTCGAACACTTCCTCGTTGTCGCAGACGACGCGGAACGGACGCTCGGCGCGCAGCGGATGCCCCGCGTAATCGCCGCGCGTCAGTCCGCGCCGGCCGATGGCCAGGACGTTGTGCCGCGTGCGCACGTCCAACTGACTCGCGAGCGGCACGAGAATCTGATCGACGTACTCCGGGCCGGTGAGGAGTGCATCCGCGTCGATGTCGCCGAGGAGCTCGCGCATGCGCGACGAGACATTCATGCGCAGCGGCGAGAAGAAACGCGTCGCGCCCCAGGTGCGCAGCGACGCCCCGATCTCGCTTCGCTCGAGCACGGTCACGGCATGGCCGCGATCGCGCGCGCCGATGGCGGCGGCGATGCCCATCGGCCCCGCGCCGATGACGAGGACGCGAGGCACGTCAGACCTCGCGCCGCGCCAGCGCGTTGCACGACTGCGCCCAGTGCGCGATCGTGCCGCCGCCGCGAATCACCGCCGCGACCGCGACCGCTTCCGCCATCTCCTCGGGCGTGATGCCGGCATCGCTGCACGCCGACGAATACGAGTCGATGCAGTACGGCTCCTGGATCGCGTACGCCACCGCGAGCGCGATCAGCTTCTTCGTCCGCTCATCGAGCGCGCCCGGCGCCATGGTCTCTTGATACCAGTTGAGAAACGCGTCCCAACTCTTCGGATGCGCTTTCGAGATTTCGCCGAAACGAGCGAGGTCCTCGGAGAGGTAGTAGCTGGGCATTTGCAATGTCCTCCATAACGTGCGGCGTGGTGAGGGCACGTCTACGCCGGAGGAGCGCGTGGGGAGATGGTTGCCGGGTTGTCGAGCCGGCGGGTTGTCCGGTTGCGCGGTTGCGCGGTTACGCGGTCGCTGAAGTAGTGTCGCCACGCGCGATCGCCGCGCGCGAGCTGCAGCGCCCTCTCATCATCCAAATCAATCGTGCTGCCAACAATGTGGAACGCCGCCGTCCCGGCGGCTGATCGGGCGGCGTCCCGCCGCCCGCAGCGAAGCTGCAAAAGAAACTCCCTCTCCACCCGCACCAGCCCGATGTAATTCATCCCCCCATCGCGCGACGGCGAAATGACCGGCGTCCCCTCGGCGAGCTTCCGAAACGCCTCGCCAAGATCATGCGGCGGCGCATCGATCGCCGCGATGAGCACGGAATCGAAGCCGCGCGCGAACGCCTCATCGGCCGCGCGCGCGACCCGCTCCCCGAACGCGCTCCCGCGCTGCTCGATCCACTCGCGCGCGATCTCCGGCGCGATGGACGCCAGCGCCTCGCGATCGACAGAATCACACGCAATCACCGGCGTCGCGTCATACCGCTGCGCCGCGGCCAGCCAGTTCGCGACCAGCGCGCGGAACAGCGGTGCGGCAAAGCGCATCCGCTTCGCAGACGCCTCGCGCTCGGGACTCCGCGCGAAGAGGAGGATCGCGTTCCGCATCGGTGGGACAAGTGTAACGCGCGTATACTCGATCCGCCGTGTCTCCGTTCCGCAAACGCATCGCGCTGCTTTGCCTCGCCGGAGCACTCGCGCTTCTCCTGGTCGCCGTGCCGCTGGTGCTCGTCGAGGTCGGCGGCGTCCTCTTCGCGATCGTCGTTTGCGCCACCTGCCTCCCCGTCGCATCGCACAACGCGCGGCCCGCTCTCACCGCGTTGCGCGCGTCGCATCACCTCCCCCGCGCCTCGATCCTCCCGGCCGCCCGCTGATCGCTCGCATTCGCGATTTGCGTGACGGAGGGAAACCATGTCCCCGCTCAAGGCATTGGGAAAAATCTTTTTGTGCGCGTTTCTCGAAGTGGCCGTGCTGTCGGGCGCACGCATGACGCCGGAGGAGATCGAGAGGTTGATGCAGATGAGCGATACCCAGGTAATGGTGGTCGTGAAGAAAGGCGACAAGGATGGCGACGAGGACGGCTGATTGACGGACGCGCCCGCCCGACATACGTTGATCGGGATAGACGGAGGTCCGGCATGAAACTCCTGACTCCCTTTCTCGTCCTCTCTCTTCTCGTGCGGTGCGCATCGACCGGCACCACGGTCACGCGCGAAGCGCTGGGACCCTACGACTGCGTCGACGCGGCGGCGAGTCTCGCCTCGCCGCCGCCCCGCGACGTGCTCGACCTAGGAGTCATCCGCGGCGACTCGCGGGAGGTGCGGAAGATGCGGCCGCGCAAGGCGCTGATCGGCATCGAGGCGTGCGGCGGCGGGCAGGTGCCGGTCTCCCGAACGCCGGCAAAGAACAACGTCGCGAAAGGCAACCCGCTGTTCCGGCCTAACGAGCTCACCGTAGACGATTTCTTCCGCGGCAACGCGCGGACGGAAAAGAAGCCGTGGGACAGGGTCTATATCATCCCGCCGGGACCCGACCGCGAGCCGCACAAAGTGCCGCCCGACCCGCCCGGGTGTAATGGCATCTCCTGGTTTGGCAGCTGTTACTACTATGGTCCGGCCGCGTTTCACGTGACAGCCGATGGCGGCGGAATGACGATGCGCATTCAGAAGCCGGCCTTCAGCGGCGACGGACACTCGCTCGATGAAATCGCCGTACAGGGAGGCTCCGGCAACGGAAACATCATCGAGCTCGGCTGGAACGTCTCGCCGTTTCAGTACGCCGGCGATTCGAATCCCCACCTCTTCGTCTTTCATTGGATCGACGACAAACCGACCTGCTATGACGGCTGCGGCTGGGTTCAATACAGCAAAACATATTTCCCCGGCATGAGCCTCAGCGCGCTGATCGGCAAGAGTGTTTATGTCGGATACGTCATCTACAACGGAAACTGGTGGGCATGGTTCGATAATCAGTGGCTCGGATATTTCCCCGGCTCCGAATGGAGCGGCACCTATACGAAGTCGAATTTGATTCAATGGTTCGGCGAAGTGGCGACCAATAATGGGACTCCGCCGAAGGTGCAAATGGGCAACGGCCTGTTTCCCTCGAATGCCTCGGCGGCCGTGAACCGAACGCTTTGTGATGTCGACGCCGCGGCTTGGGTGTGCTGGGTGCGCGACAAGCAATCCCTCGGTCCCACCTACCCGCCGTATTACGACATCAACCGAACCGGATTCGGCGAGACCCGCTACGGAGGGCCGGGAACGTGACGCTCACACCATCTCCTTGATCTTGTCCTCGAGCACCGTCTTCACGATTTTCCCGCGCGCGGGCTCTCCCTTCGCCAGCGCCTCGGCGAAGTGGAGCGCTTGCTCGGGCTTGATCTTCGGCGGCATCGGCGGCTCGAAAGGATCGACGATCGCTTCGACGACGACCGGGCCTTTCGCTGCCAGCGCTTCGTCGATCGCGCGGCCGCACTCGTACGGCTCTTCGAGGCGGATGCCGGTCGCGCCGCAGGCGCGCGCGATGGCGGTGAAGTCGATCGGCTGCAGCTCGCAGCCATATTCGGGATTGCCGAGGAACACCATCTGCTCCCACTTGATCATCCCGAGCGTGTTGTTGACGAGGACGAAGATCTTGATCGGCAGCTGATACTTCACCGCCGTCGCCAGCTCGCCGATCAACATCGTCATGCCGCCGTCGCCGACAAAGGCGATCGATTGCCGTTGCGGATAGGCCAGCTGCGCCGCGATCGCGTACGGCAGGCCGCAGGCCATCGTGGCCAGATTGCCGGAGAGCGAGAACATCTGCCCGCGGCGCGCGCGGATGTGGCGCGCGAACCAGGTCGTGATCGTGCCGGAGTCGCACGACACGATGGCGTCGTCCGTGAGGCGCTTCGACAGCTCCGCGGCCAGCGTCTGCGGCTTGAGCGGCTTGTCCATCCGCGACGCGCGCTCGTCCATCAGCTCCCACCACTCCTTCATCGATTGCTGCGCCGCTTCGAGAAACGACCGGTCGTTCTTGCGCGTCAGCAGCGGAATGAGTGCCCGCAGCGTGTGTCCCGCGTCGCCGGTGAGCGCGGCGTCGACGGGATAGCGCAGCGCGATGCGCACCGGGTCGTCGTCGATCTGCACGGCCTTCGCCTTGCCGGGCTTCGGCAGGAATTCGATGTAGGGAAACGACGTGCCGACGAGGAGGAGCGTGTCGCAGGACTCGATGACGTCCGTGGACGCGCGCGTGCCGAGGAGACCGATGCCGCCGGTCGTGTACGGACTGTCGTCGGGGATGACGCCCTTGCCGAGGAGCGGCTTGATCACGGGAGCGCCGAGGATCTCGGCGATTTTCTCGACCTCGTGTCCGGCGCCGAGCGCGCCGCGGCCGGCGAGGATGGCGATTTTCTCGGCCGCATTCAGCACCTCGGCGGCGCGTTTCAGATCGTCCTCGCACGCCACGCGTGCGCCGCAGCCGCGCGTCTCCGACACATGGCCGGGCACGTTGCGCGGCGAGCGGGACTCCACTTTTTGTTCCTGCAGGTCGACCGGAAAGTTGATGTGCGCCACGGCGCGATACGACAGCGCCGTGCGGCACGCGAGGTGGGCGACGTTCTCCACGTGCGCGGCGCTCATCACGCGGACGCTGTACGCGGCCACGTTGTCGAACAGCTTGTCGAGATCGACGTCCTGCTGCGCGTACGTGCCGATGAGGTCGTGATAGTGATGCCCGGTGATGGCGAGCACCGGCTGCCCGTCGAGCTTTGCGTCATAAAGCCCGTTCAGCAGATGAATCCCGCCCGGTCCCGACGTGGCCACGCAGACGCCGAGCCTGCCCGTGTATTTCGCCCACGCACAGGCCATGAAGGCCGCCGATTCTTCGTGACGCACCTGGATGAACCGGATCTTCTCCGCGCGGGTGCGCAGCGCCTCCATGATCCCGTTGATGCCGTCGCCGGGAAGACCGAAGACCGTGTCGACGCCCCAGTCGATGAGCGTGTCGATGAGGATTTCCGCGCCGGTGTGTGCCATGGGGCGGAGCCGTGCATGAGATGGGCCCGTGGAGCGGCGGGCTTTAGCCCGCCGACCCGTTCCGGCGGGCTAAAAGCCCGCCGCTCCACTCAGGATCTCGACGTATCCCTCCGTCCCATGCACACGAATCCGCTGTCCGTCACGGATCAGCCGGGTGGCGCGCTCGACGCCGACCACTGCCGGCAACCCATACTCCCGCGCGATCACCGCGCCATGCGTCATCAATCCCCCGACCTCGGTCACGAGGCCTTTGATCGACACGAACAGCGGCGTCCAACTCGGATCCGTGTACGCGGTGACGAGGATGTCTCCCGCTTCGAGCTCGGCCTCGGCGATGTCGAGGATCACGCGCGCCCGCCCTTCGACGGTGCCGGCGGAAACCGCCAGGCCGGTCAGCGCGCCGGCCGGCACATCGTCGCGACGGTACGAGCCAGAGATGGCCTCGCCGTCCGAGGTGAGCACGCGCGGCGGAGTGAGCGCCTGATAGGTGCGGAACGCCTCCTTGCGCCGCGCGATGAGCGCGTCATCCACGACGTCCCCGATCTCCTCGAACCTGAGAAAGAAAATGTCTTCCCGCTCGCGAAGCACACCCGCTTCGACGAGGCGATCGGCTTCTCTCATCAACGCCTGCTTGTAGACGAAGTAGCGGCTGATCATTCGATACTTCGGATACTCCCGGTACCCGGCGAACGTGCGGACGCGATCGATCATCCGCTTCGTCTCTTCGGCCTTCTGCTCGCCGTCCGGCAACGCGCGCAACCGCTCCAGCAGCTCCTCTTCCTTTTTGTGCGCCTCCTGCAGCCCCTGCTCGAAGCGCCGCGCGGCGGCGCCGGGCTCGAAGTTCCGGACGTGGCCGAGGATCAAGGGCACGAGCATGGTGGGACGTTCGCTCCAACGCGGACGCGTGATGTCGATCTCGCCGACGCCGCGCATGCCGTACTTGTCCAGCCAGGTCAGGATCGCGTCCCGGACTTCGCCGGGCAGCTGGTCCAGAAATCCGTCGTCGTCGACGCGCTCCAAAAACGCCACGACTTCCGGATGCGGACGGATCACATCCGCGACGTCCATGAGCGCGAGGCCCATCTCCGACGTGACGTTGTCGGGGACGGACTGGGTGAGCGTGTCGGCCACGTTCTTCTCGCCCAGCCACGCCTGCAGCTGGTCGTTGAGCCACCATGCGGCCTGCATCCCCGCCATGACGACCTGGATGCTTCGCGGGTCGGGCCGCTTCAGCTCCTGGATGTCCGCCCGGATGAAGTCGAGCAGCGCCGGTCCGGACTTCGTGCGGATCTCGCGCTTCAACGCGGCGAGGGAGGTTTCGCTGGCCGCGATCAGTTGGGCGACGAGGTTCGGATCGGTTTTGATTGCGCCGGACCCGCCACCCGGCGGCGCCCAGGCGGGCGCTTCGTCCGGCAGCGACGGGATGAAGTCGCGGGCAAGAATGGACTCGAGTGCGTCGCGGATGAGCGGATCGGATTTCCCGAGCGTCTCGAGGAGGCTCGTGCGGGTCGCGGGTGAAGCAAGCATGGGCGTGACGTCGACGAACAGCCGCCCGCCGGCCTCGCTCATCGGCCGCGGAGTGGTCAGCTGCCACACCGAGAGACCGAGCGGCTTCATGGGATCGGTCATCATCTGCTGGTGACCGACGGAGACGTAGACGTGGTTCTCGCCATCGTCCGCCTCGGGGATCGGAAACAGCGTCGTGATCGGCCGGCTCTGGACGATGTGAAAGTCGTCATCAGCGAGACACCATTCGATGTCCTGCGGCCGGCCAAAGTGGGCCTCGATCCGCCGGCCTAACTGCACGAGCCGCGCGGCCTGCGCATCCGTCAGCACAGGCTTCGCGTTCACGCGGCCGGAGACCAACGCCTCGCCGAGGCCGAGGGTCGCTTCGATGGAGGCCACCTTTCGATTCCCGGTGACGGGATCGGCGGTGAAGAGAACACCGGCCGCGTACGGGTCGACCATCTCCTGCACCACCACGGCCATGAAGACCTTCCGGTGATCGATGCCGTTGCGCTGGCGATAGATCACGGCGCGCTCGGTGAAGAGCGAGGCCCAGCACCGGCGGACATGCTCGAGGATCGCCGCCGGACCGACGACGTTCAGATACGAATCGTGCTGTCCCGCGAACGAGGCCGACGGTGAGTCCTCGGCCGTCGCACTCGATCGGACGGCGTAGGCGACGTCCTCGCGGATGCGTGCGGTGATCGCCGCCGCCAGATCGTCGGGGATGCGTTCGCCTCCTTCCGCCATGAACCGGCGAAAGGCGTCCGTCGTCACACAGAAGCCGGGCGGCACGTGAATGCCTTCGATCCGCGACAGCTCGCCGAGGTTCGCGCCTTTGCCGCCGGCGACCGCGACCTGCGTCTGATCGAGCTCGCGTAGATCCAACACGTAGTCACTCATCAAACCGGATATCTTGGCGACGGTGATCGATCCTGTCTATCGCGGCTGGCGCCGCCCCGGACCTCTCCCTCCTGGCGGCGTCGATGTCGAGCCGGGCGAGTCGCTCGATGTGATCTGCGGGAGCTGGCGCATCTTTCAGTACGAGCGCGGGCATCGCTACTCGACCGACGACGTGCTCACCGCGTGGTACGGGTCGACGCATGCGGCGCGCGTCGACCGCGCCGCGGACCTCGGCTCGGGCATCGGTTCGGTCGCGCTCATCTGCGCGTGGCGTCTGCCCGGCGCGACGTTCTGCACCGTCGAGGCGCAGGAGATCTCGATCCGCCTCGCGCGCAAGACCATGCGCTACAACGGACTGGAGTCGCGCTTCACGCTCTATCACGGCGATCTGCGCGATCCGTCGATCCTCGCCGACGAAGCGCCGTTCGATCTCGTCACCGGCTCGCCGCCCTACTTTCCGCCCGGCACCGCGACCGAGCCGGGACATCCGCAGGCCGTCCCCGCGCGCATGGAAGTGCGCGGCGGCGTCGAGGACTACGCCGCGGCCGCGTCGCGCATCCTCGCTCCCGGCGGCTTGTTCGCCTTCGTCTTCCCGACGCTGCAGACCGATCGCGCGCTGCGCGCGCTCGATGCCGCGAGCCTGACCCTCATCCGCCGCCGCGACATCGTCTTCAAGCTCGGCGAGCCGCCGCTGATCACGCTCTTCGCCGCCTCCCGCCGGGAAGACATCCCCGTGCAATACAACGCCTTCATCGAGCCGCCGCTCACCATTCGCCATCGCGACCGCTCCACCGATCCGGAGTACTCGGCCGTGCGATTGAGCTTTGGATTTCCGCCGGGGAACGTACCCCCGGAGTAGCGGCGGCGAGACGCCGCCGGGCCAGCCGGCGAGGACGCCGGCGTTCCAAGCGTTGGGAACGCCGGCGTCCCCGCCGGCTGAGCGGGCGGCGTCTCGCCGCCCGCTTTACAATCCACCCCGCTTGTACTCGCGCGACTACCTCGCCAACCTCCTTCGCACGCGCGGCGGCACGCTCGAAGAGACGCCGTACGCGATTCTCCTGCTCGCGCTCGGCGTCACCGAGGAGTCGGCGGTGCTGGAGCTGCGACGGAATCAGTTGCAGAAGACGATCGTCTTCGACGCCGGCGCGCCGGTCGATTGCCGCTCGAACATTGCCACGGAGATGCTCAGCCGCTTTCTCGTCGCCAGCGGAAAGCTCAAGAGAGAAGACGAGAACGCGGCGCTGAACGAGGCGGCGAGCCGCGGCGTGCCGGTCGGCGAGATCCTCACCGAGCGGAAACTGCTCACGTCCGCCGAGCTGTATCGCGCGCTGCAGCAGAACCTCGGCCGGAAATTGCTCGAGCCGTTCAGCTGGACGAGCGGCACCTGGTCGATCTCGCGCGACGTCCCGCCGCTCGCGTCCGTGCTGCGCGTGAAAATGCCGCAGCTGCTCGTCACCGGCATTCAGAAAGTCGAGCCGCAGGAGAACGCCGACGCGGCGGTCGCGTCGCTGCGCGGCAACTACCTCGCGCTTTCCCAAACGCCGCTGGTCTCGCTCGAGGACGTGCGCCTCACCGCGAATCAGCAGAAGGTCGTCGACGCGGCGAAGCGAGGCGCGACGCTCGATGAAGTGCGCGCGTCCGTCGACGCCGAGGATTTACATCGCATCCTCTACGCGCTGCTGCTCCTCGGCGTCGTGGAGACCGCCGCGGCGCAGCGCTTCGAGCTTGCGGTGAATCCGTTCGAAGCAGTGGAGGTTCGGCGGGCTGAAAGCCCGCCGCTCCACGAGATCCGTGCCGGCGCAAGCTCGGAAGAAGTCATCGCGGCGTATCTTTCGTTCAGAAGAAAGGACTCCTTCGATCTCCTCGGCGTGCCCGAGGATGCGGGACCGGTCGCGATTCAGAAGGTCTACTTGCAGATGGCGGATCGCTTCCTCCCCTCGCGCTTCGCCGACGACAAGGAAAAAGCGCAGGAAGTGTTTCTGGCCGCGGCGCGCGCGTACGCGGAGCTCGCCGATCCGCTGCGCCGCGACGCGCTGCTGCGCAAGCGCGCGAAGCTGCGCGAAGAAGCCGCGTCGCAGGCGAAGGCCGGGCCGGCGGCGATGATCGACCCCGAGGCGCTGTTCAAGAGCGGGAAAAACCTCGCCGCGGCGGGGAAGCTGCGCGAGGCGCTCAGCTCATTCGAGCTGGCCGCGGAGTGCGACGCGCAAAACGGGACCTATGCCGCCGAGGCCGCGTGGACGCGCTTTCGGCTCGGCAACTCGCCTGCGGCAAACATCATGAAGCTTTTGAAGAACGCAATCCGCATCGATCCGAACGCGGGCGTGGCCTACTTGTATGCAGGCCAGGTTCAGGCCGCCCTCGGGCATCGCGTCGAAGCCTCCGCATATCTCGATCGCGCGGCGCAGATGCTGCCCGGAGACCCGCGTCCGGCTGAGGCAGCCAGGATCCTGCGGCTCTGAGTGGAGCGGTGGGCTTCAGCCCGCCGGATGTGCTCGGCGGGCTGAAGCCCGACGCTCCACTTGTAGCAAACCTGTTGCGCCACCTTTACGTACAATACGCACCGCACGATTTCCCGTGCGTTCATGCTTCAAACAATCCAACCAGGAGGGTTCATGAGAGCAGTTCAGACAAGACTGTGGTCTGTCGTGGCGCTGCTGGTGACGCTCATGACCGCCAACGCGTTTGCCCAGGACCTCGCTTCGTTCGAGAAGCGGACGTCCACGCGCAAGCTCGCCAACGGTCTGACCGTCATCATCACCGAGCGTCATGACGCACCCGTATTCTCGTACGCCACCGTCGTCAACGCCGGTTCGGCGCAGGAAGTCCCCGGGATCACCGGCCTCGCGCACATGTTCGAGCACATGGCGTTCAAGGGCTCGGACCGCGTGGGAACGAAAGACTGGGCCGCCGAGCAGAAGGCGCTGCAGAAGGTCGAAGAGGCGTACGCCGCGTACACCAGGGCCGCGCACGTCGAGACCGGCGGCGACGAAGCGAAGACGAAAGAGCTGGAGAAGGCGTGGCGCGACGCCATCGCCGAGGCGGACAAATTCGTGGTCGACAACGAATTCTCGACCATCGTCGACCGCTCCGGCGGCGTCGGCATGAACGCGTTCACCGCGTCCGACATCACCGCCTACTTCTTCTCGCTGCCGTCGAATCGCTTCGAGCTCTGGGCATTCCTCGAGTCGGAGCGCTTCCGCAACCCGGTGTTCCGGCAGTTCTACAAAGAGCGCGACGTCGTCTTCGAAGAGCGGCGCATGCGCATCGAGTCGAGCCCGTTCGGACGCCTGTTCGAGCAGTTCCTGGCCACCGCGTTCATCGCCCATCCGTACGGATTCTCGGGCGTGGGCTGGCCGTCGGACCTGCACAGCTTCTCCGCGACCGACGCCGCGAACTTCGCCAAGAAGTATTACGTGCCGTCGAACATGGTCGTGGCCATCGTCGGCGACGTGAATGCGAACGAGGCCTGGCCGATCATGGAAAAGTACTTCGGCCAGATTCCGAGCCGCCCGCAGCCGGAGTCGCTGCGCACCGTCGAGCCGCCGCAGACCGCGGAGCGCGTCGTGATCCTGCGCGAGACGGCGCAGCCGATTTATCTCGAGGGCTATCACCGTCCGGCGGTCACGCATCCCGACAACGCCACGTACGACGTCATCTCGATGCTGCTCTCGACCGGCCGCACCTCGCGCCTGTACAAGGCGCTCGTGCGCGACAAGAAGATCGCCGCGCAGGCCGCGGGCTTCAACGGACTGCCGGGTGAAAAGTATCCGCATCTCTTCGCCTTCCTCGGCGTGACGACGCCGGGACACACGAACGACGAGATCGCCGCGGCGATTGGCGAGGAAGTGGAGAAGCTGAAGAAGGATGACATTCCGGCCGATGAACTGGCCTCGGTGAAGACGCGCGTGAAGGCGGGTCTCGTCCGCCAGCTCGACAGCAACTCCGGCCTGGCCCTGCAGCTGGCGTCGTATCAGACGACGTACGGCGACTGGCGCGAGCTGTTCCGCGAAGTCGAGCGCATCGACAAAGTCTCGGCCGCCGACGTGAAGCGCGTCGCCAACGAGACCTTCGTCCCGTCGCACCGCACGGTCGGCAAGATCGAGTCGAACAAATCCACTCCCGCTGCTCCGAAAGGAGGCACGCAATGAAATTGATTCGCAACTTTGCGGTGGCGGCCGCGTCGCTGGTGATGATCACCGGCAGCGCGTTCGGCCAGGCCACCAGCGTCAACGACATCAAGTCTCCGCCGCTGCGCTCGTTCTCGATGCCGCAGCCGAAGCGGATCCAGCTCCCCAACGGCATGGTCATCTTCCTGATGGAAGACCACGAGCTGCCGCTCGTGCGCGGCTCCGCGCTGATCCGCGGCGGCTCGCGCAACGTTCCGAACGCGAAGGCCGGCCTGCTCGGCATCTACACCGGCTCGTGGCGCACCGGCGGCACGACCACGAAGACCGGCGATGAGCTCGACCAGCTGCTCGAGTCGAAGGCCGCGTTCGTGGAGACGGGCGGCAGCACGGCGTCGACGACCGTGTCGATGAACGTGCTGAAGAACGACTTCGACACCGTCTTCCCGATCTGGGTCGACGTCCTGCGCAACCCCGCGTTCCGCGAGGACAAGATCACGCTGGCGAAGACGCAGGCCAACACCGGCATCTCCCGCCGCAACGACGAGCCGGGCGGCATTCTCGGCCGCGAGTCGACGAAGCTCGGCTACGGCGCGGATTCTCCTTACGCGCAGCAGGCCGAGTACGCGTCGATCTCCTCCATCACGCGCGACGACCTCGTCGCGTTCCACAAGCAGTTCGTCCACCCCAACAACATCATCGTGTCGTTCATCGGCGACTTCAATTCAGCGACGCTGGAGAAGAAGCTGCGCGACACGTTCGGCTCGTGGGCCAAGGGTCCGCAGGCGCCGAAAGCCGTGGTCGACATCACGCCGGCGAAGGCCGGCGTCTACTTCATTCCGAAGCCCGACGTGACGCAGGCGAACATCGCCTATGTCCATCCCGGCATCATGCGCGACAACCCCGACTACTACGCGCTGCAGGTGATGAACGAGGTCTTCAGCGGCGGATTCTCGGGGCGCCTCATGCAGTCGCTGCGGTCGCAGAAGGGCCTCACCTACGGCGTCGGCGGCGCGGTCGGCGCGAACTGGGATTACCCGGGTCTCTTCCGCGCGCAGATGGCGACGAAGAGCGGCACGGCCATCGAGTCGGTCAACGCGCTGCGCGAGGAGATCGTGAAGCTGACCCGCGACCCGGTCACGGCGGCGGAGCTGAGCCTCTCGAAGGAGTCGATCCTCAACGCGTTCGTCTTCACCATGGACACGCGCGCAAAGGCGCTCGACCAGCAGGTGCAACTCGAGTTCTACGGCTTTCCCGCCGACTACTACACGAAGTACCCGTCGAACATCGAGAAGGTGACGGCGGCGGACGTGGAGCGCGTGGCGAAAAAATACGTGCAGCCCGATCAGCTCGCGCTCCTCGTCGTCGGCAACGAGAAGGATTTCGAGAAGCCGCTTTCGTCCCTCGGCAACGTGACGACGATCGACATCGCGATTCCGGAGCCGGGCAGCAGCGGTGGCGCGAAGCCCGCCGCCTCCGCGGCGCCGGCCACCGGCAACGCGGAAGGTCTCGTGCTCGCGAACAAGGTCGCCGACTTCGTCGGCGGCAAGGCGAAAGTCGACGCCGTGACGGCCACGCGCCGCAGCAGCACCGTCAAAGTGAACACGCCGAACGGCGAGATGGAGATGGAGACGACGCAGCTCGTCCGCTATCCCGACTCCGTGAAGGCGGTGATGAATACGCCGATGGGCGCGATCACCCGCGTCATCACTCCCGACGCCGCGTTCATGATCATGCCCAACGGCCCGCAGGACATCCCCTCCTCGCAGCGCGCATCGGCCGCGAACGAGATGAAGTCCGACCTGCTGACGGTGCTGCGGAACATCGGCAATCCGAAGTACACGTTCACCTCGGGCGTCACCGAGACGGTGAACGGCGTGAGCACGCGCGTCCTCGAGATCAACGCCGACGGCCAGACGGTGAAGTGGTACGTCGATCCGGCCACCGGCAAGCTGCTCCGCACCATCAGCCGCGCCAGCGGCCCGGTGCCGGGCGATGCCGTCACCGACATCACGGAGTGGAAGTCGTTCGGCGGCCTCAATCTCCCCGCCGCCGCCAGCACGACCATCAACGGCGAAAAAGCCATGTCGCTGACGGTGAGCAACGTGGAAGTGAACCCCGCCATCGCCGCGGACGAGTTCAAGAAGCCGGAAGCGAAGTAAGGTTTCTGATGAGGCGGCGGGCGAAAGCCCGCCGCCGTTTTTCCTGTGAAAGTCCTGCTCCCCTTGATGCTCGCGGCGAGCGTGGCCCTCCAGGCGGCGGAGTCTCCGCGGCAACGTGCATTCACGCTGCTGTGGGCGGCCAGATACGCGGAAGCACGCGCGGCCTTCGAGGAGATCCTGCGGCAGGAGCCGGGCGATGCCTCCGCGCGATTGGGGCTCGCGCAGTCGTATTACTGGCCGGGCGACTATCAGCGCGCGCTGCGCGAATTCGAGCGGGTGCTCGAGCTTCAACCGTCCAACGCCGAGGCGAGGAAGGCGGTGGAGGAAATCCGCGCCGCCTCGCGGCCCGGCTTTGCCGTGGAAGCGAATGCGATCGATGACGATCAGCCGTACCGCGGCGCCGGCACCGAGGCGCGCGTGTTCTTCTTTTCCGACCCGTTGACGACGTGGGAGATCCGCGGCGGCGGATCGCGATTGCGCGCGCTCGGCGAGACGCAAAGCACCGCCGGGATCGCGCTCGCAGGCGAGACGACGCTTCCGTCGATCCGTACGCGTGTTCGCGCGGGATTGGGATACTTCCGTTTTCCCGACGGAGACGCGCGGCTGCTGCCGTCCATGCGGCTGCAGTTTTCCTCGCTTACGCTCCTCGCCGAACGGCGCCCGCTGCTGCGCTCCGCGCCCGCGCTGCGGACGCACGCATCGGCTGACGTCCTGTCTGCGCGGTGGGGCCGCACGAGCGGCAGCGGCATGCAGTACGCGATCGCCGCGGAACAGCTCCGTTACTTCGACCGCAACCGCGGCTGGGGCGCGGATGGCTACGTGCTCGCGCCGGTGAGCCGCGCGTTTTCTTTCGGCGCGTCCGCCGCGTTTCGCGACACGCGCGAGTCGCGATTCGACAGCGGCTTCGGCAGCGGCCGGTACGATCCGTATTACACGCCGCGGCAGCTTGCCGAAGCGCGGGCGGTGGGCGCGTTCACCCTGACGCGCGGCCGGCTCTCGGCTTCGACGCATCTCGACGCCGGCATCGCCCACGAGCGCGCGGCCGGAAGATTCGTTCCCTGGCGGGCGTCGCTGAGCCTCACAATGCGCGTGGCGCCCGACGTTGCCTTCTCCGCGACCGCGTCGCACGACAGCACCGCTTTCTACCACGCGAATGAAATCCACGCCGGCCTGGCAGGACGCTTCTGAGATCTTCCGTCACCGCCGCGCGCGTCCGGTCGCGCGCTGGGAACGGTGGCTCCTCGGCGTGCTGCTCTTCCTCGGCGCACAGAGCGTCGTCCTGTTCGCGCTCTGGTGGTTCCGCCGCGAGCACGTCGGAAACATCGTCCTCTTCGCCCTGCTCTCCTTCGCCACGTGGTACGGCATCTCGCGCATCGTCATCGGCTGGTACAACGCTTTCCACATCGAGCAGCCGCCTCCACGCGACCCGACGCCCGGACGCCCGGTCGCGATCTTCATCACCTCCTCGCCCGGCGA
The DNA here is from genome assembly GCA_035248585.1 of Thermoanaerobaculia bacterium. Taxonomy (GTDB): domain Bacteria; phylum Acidobacteriota; class Thermoanaerobaculia; order Gp7-AA8; family Gp7-AA8; genus QHVT01. Next base: position 7,771 of record DATFHJ010000201.1, on the reverse strand, counting down.
GCCGTACGCGATGTTCGAGCGCACGCTCGCCGCGGCACGCGAAGTGCGTTATCCGCACACCACCTATCTCCTCGACGACACGCGCGACCCGCGCATCGCCGCGCTGGCGTCGCAGATGGGAGCAGTGCATCTCGAGCTGATCGGCATTCCGGGCGCGAAGGCGGGGAAAATCAACGCCGCGCTGCGGCAAACGAGCGAGGAACTGATCCTCGTGCTCGATCCCGATCACATCCCGTTCCCCGAATTTCTCGATCGGGTCGTCGGATATTTCGATGACGCGGAGGTCGGATTCGTGCAGGTCGCGCAGACGTATTACAACGCCCCGCGCTCGTTCGTGGCGCGCGCGGCGGCGGAGCAGACGTTCGCGTTTTACGGACCGATCCTGCAAGGGATGCACGGCACCGGAACGGCGGTGGCCATCGGCGCGAACTGCACGTTTCGCCGCGCGGCACTGGAGTCGATCGGCGGCCACGGCGTCGGACTCGCGGAGGACCTCGTCACCGCGATTCGATTGCATGCGGCGGGGTGGCGATCGGTCTATGTCCCCGAGGTCGTGGCGAGAGGGTTGGTGCCCGAAGACCTCGACTCGTATCTGCGGCAACAGTTGAAATGGTCGCGCGGCGTGTACGACGTGCTGCTCCGCGAGTATCCGCGCGCATTTCGGCGCCTGACGATGCATCAGCGCCTCGCCTATCTGATGATCGGCACGTACTACCTCGTCGGATTGACGACGCCGATCTACCTGCTGATCCCGCTGCTGTACCTGTTGACCGGTCTGCAGCCGGCGGCGATGTTTCTCGCGGACTATCTCCTGCGCGCGGTGCCGGTGGGATTGTTCGGCGTCGTCATCTATCGTTTCGTGCAGCGCTGGCTTTGCGATCCGGCGCGCGAGCGCGGCTGGCACTGGCGCGGAATGCTGCTGAAGATCGGCTGCTGGAGCGTGTATCTGCATGGATTTCTGCTCGCCGCCGGCAACGTCGCCGTGCCGTACATCCCCACCGCCAAGGAGCGCCGCACCGGCAATTTCCGCCGTCTCGCGGCCGTTCCGTTGACCGTCGTCCTGCTCTCCGCCGCCGTCGTGCTGTGGTCTTTTGCACGCAGACTGTTTTCGATGCCGGAGGCGGAAGTGCGGATGACGACCGAGGCGAGCGTGGCCATGAGCGCGTTCGCTCTCTTCAATGCATTCTTGATGAGCGGGAGACTGTACGCGGCATGGAACGACTCGGATCGGGGACGGCAGCGAGAGGAGCACGGCGGCGATATCAAATCGCCTTCTTCGCCCTCGGCTGGCTGATTCTCATCGGCCTCGTGTTCCAGACCGGCGCCGCCGCCATGCTGCGCCGCGTGTACGACCGCATCGAGCTTCGTCTGACGTCGCTCGCCCAACGGCTCTCCGACGCCGAAGGCGATGCCGTCCAGCGTACCCAGCGCACGTCGCGCAGCGCGCTCGTCGCCGCGTCGTATCCGAAGCTTCGCGATCGCGCGTTTCTCGCGCGTCCCGACCGCGTGCTGTGGGGCCTCTACGACGGCGGTTTCCCCGATTCGTTCGCCGGACTGACGGCCGCCGAATCGCGGCTCCAGCATTCGTTTCCGATCGTCTCGATTTATCAGGCGTGGGGCGATCGTCCGGACGAAGCGCATTTTCCGTTGCGCCTCGCGCAAACGATCGATCGCCTCGGCTCGGTGCCGATGGTGACGTGGGAACCGTGGGTCAAGGATTTCGACGCCACGCTCCGGACCAATCTGCCGCCGGCGAACGAGCGTGAATACGCGAGCCTCGCCGCCATCGCCCGCGGCGACTACGACTTCTACGTGACCGCCTGGGCCGCGGGCGCGGCGAAATTCGGACGGCCGCTTTTCCTGCGCTTCGCGCACGAGATGAACGATCCCTATCGCTATCCGTGGGGACCGCAGAACGGGAATCGTCCCGACGACTTCATCGCCGCGTGGCGGCACGTGCATCTCATCTTTCAGAAGATGAACGCCACGAACGTGCTGTGGGTCTGGTCGCCGCACATTTCCATGCCCTGGTTCGAGTATTACTACCCGGGCGACGAGTGGGTCGACTGGACCGGCACCGGCGTTCTCAATTACGCAAACGTCGCCTCCTGGTCGCGCTGGTGGACGTTTCACCAGATTCTCGAGAAGGGCTACCCGGCGCTCGCGAAACTCGGCAAGCCGGTGATGGTGACGGAGTTCGGAACGCTCACCGAAGGCGGCGACGCGCGGCAGTGGTACGCCGACGCCTTTCGCGATCTCCATGACAAATACGGCGCCATTCGCGCGGTCGTCTTCTTCAATCAGCCGCACGACGCCACGCTCCTGACGAATGAGCCGCTCGACTGGAGCATGCTGCAGGATCCCGGCGCCACGCTCGTCGTGCGCGAACGCCTCTCCCATCGATGAACCCGTTCCTCTTCCTCGCCGTCGTGATGATCAGCGGCACGGTCCAACCGGGATCGATGACCGTTGCCGCGTATGACGCCAACGGAGTGCTCGCCGCGTCGACCACCGCGGCCTCGGATGGCCGTTACACGCTGAACGTCAACTCCGGCCAGTATCGCGTGCTCGCCTACGATCCGGCCGGCGTCTACGCGACGAGCTTCTATCCCAACGCCGATTCGTTCGAGTCGTCGACGCTCCTGAACGTACAGAGCTCGACCGCATCCATCAATCTCACGCTCGTTCGCGGCGGAGCGCTCGCCGGCACGGTGAAATCGGGCACCACTCCGCGGCCGAACATCACCGTCGCCGCCTACAACCTCTCCGGCACGCGCCGCGGATTCACGCGCACGGACGCCGCCGGTCAATACCGCATCGTCGTTCCGCCGGGCGAGTACAGAGTCGCGGCGTACGACGACGCGCAGACCTATGCGCCCGTTGTTTATCCAGGGACCGTTTCCGTGACCGCGGATCACACGACCACGCTCCCTTTCTCACTCACGCTCGCCGCGAAAATCACCGGCACCATTCGCGATGCCACGACCCAGGCCGCGCTGCAGGACATCCGCGTGACGGCGTACGACAGCGACGGCAATGCCGTCGCGACGGTGCGCAGCGACGCCGGCGGTCATTATTCGCTGGCGGTTCCCGCCGGCTCGTACCGTCTGGTCTTCGATGACGCCTCCGCCGGTGTCCACGCAAGTGTGTACTGGACGAACGCGGAGTCGTTCGAGATGTCAACGGTGCTTCAAGTGGCATCGGGAGAAACGCGAAACGCGATCGACGCCGCAATGACGATCGGCGGCCGTTTCGAAGGCAGCGTCATCGACGGCGTTTTGGGAACGCCCGTCGCCGGCATCAGCGTCGCGGCGTTCAACGCCAACGGCACGACGCGCGCGCGAACGACGACCGACGCGGCAGGCCATTACTCGCTGCTCGTTCCTCCGGGCACCTATCGCCTCGGCGCATTCGACAACGCACTCGCCTACGCGGCGATGTTCTACCCGCAACAGCTCGTCTTCGCCGGCGCGACTCCGGTCTCCGTCGCCGCGTCGCAGCGCGTCGCTCCGCTCGATTTCAGCCTCTTGCCCGGCGGCCGGGTTTCCGGCACGGTGCGCGATGCCACGACGTCGGTCCCCGTCAGCGGCGTGACGGTCGGCGCGTTCGCGGCGGGAACGTTGATTGCGTCCGCCACCACGAGAAGCGACGGCTCGTATCGACTCGTCGCCCCTCACGGCGTTTTCACCATCCTCGCCTTCGATCCTTCGCTGCGCTACGTCACGTCGTCGTTCGGAAGCCTCGCGCTCGCGTCAGGGCAGGACGCCACTGGCGTGAACTTCTCGCTCTCTCCCGGCGCCGCCGTCAGCGGCGACGTGCACGACCTCACCACCCGCGCGCCGCTGAGCGGAATCACCGTCTCCGCGTTCGATGCCGCCGGAACGGAGCTCGCTTCGGCCATGACCCGCGACGACGGGACGTTCGCGTTCGTTGTTCCCGCCGGCACCTGGCGCTTCGCCGCCGCCGATCCGCAGCACCGTTACACGACGTCGTTCTACGAAGCCGCGTCTTCGTTCGACGCCGCACGTCCGATCACGGTCATCGCCGGCAACCCCCTCACGCTCGCCTTCCGCCTCAGCCTCGCGCCGCAGCCGTCGCGCCGGCGCTCTGTGCGGAAGTAGCGCCGGCTGAAACGTTCTCTTCGATCTCGTCACTACCCAGTCAAGGGAGACGAGATCATGAGAAAACAATTCGCAGTTCTGGCAGTGTTGGTTTGTGCGTTGTCGGTCCAGGGACAGGGCGTGCGCTGGGCGGGAAGCCTTCAGGGGCCCAGTCCGAAGGTTCTTCACGCGCCCGATGAGCGCGACGCCGGATCGGCCGTCGAAATTACCCTCGGCGACTTCGAGCCGACGTTCACGTACACGGGGCTTCGGCAACTGCTCCGCGTTTCCGAGCGCGACTGGGCGCGCGCCGATGTCATCGCGTTCGAGCTCAATGGCACGAGCACCGCCGGCCCCGAGTTCGGCTGGGAGAGCAGTAAGTGGCGGTTCACGGACGGTGTGAACCTGGTCGAGGTCAACTTCAACGCCGCCATCGGAAAGGCCAGCGACCCGGCCATCATCGCCAACAGCAGCATCATCGGCCCCGACGGCACGGTCTTCTCGGGCGCGGTCGCCTACCGGAAGGTCTTCGGCATCTGTTCGCCGCGGAGCGACAGTCAAATCGTGTCGTTCCTGCTCTTCGATCTGGACGTCAAACAGCCGCGCGTCAACACGCGCAGCCCGAATTTCAAGATCCTGCTGCGGAACGGTGGCAAGAACGCGCCCGACGAAGACGGCTCGGTCGATCCCGACGCGATCGGGGTGATCGTGCCCTGTCCGTGAGGTAGGGAAATGCGCATTTCCGGCACTCCTTCCCCGAGGAGATAGTGCATGAAACGTTCAGCCGTGATTCTTCTTCTGCTCCTGGCGCTGGCGGCTTGCAGCCGGACCGAAACCACCACCGAGACCGCCGCGACCGAAACCGCGACGACCACCGTCGATACGGCAGCGACGGCCACCGAGACGGCGGCGGCCACGGACACGACGACCACCATTCCCGCCGGCGACCTGACGTTCGCGGAGACGGCGCTGATGGCGAATCGCTACGAGATCATGGCCGGCGAGCTGGCGCGGACGAAGGCCAAGGGCGAGAAATACAAAGAGTTCGCCCAGCTCATGATCACGCAGCACTCGGAGATGCTGGCCAACCTCGAAGAAATCCTGAAAGGGCTGGGAATTCCCATCCCGCCGCCGGGGCTCGGCGAGCCGTTCAAGGAGCTCTACGACGCGCTCGAGCGCGAACCGGCCGGCGATTCATTCGACGGCCTGTATCGCGAACAGATGATCACCACGCATACGCAGGCGAAGGGGCTGTTCGAAACGGAAGCGGGCTCGGGACAGGTCGTCCCGTTGAAAGACTACGCCGCGAAATGGCTGCCGGTCGTGATCGAGCACTTGAAGCACGCGGAGCATCTTCCCAAAGTGAAGAAGTGAGTCACAACGCATCCGCGATCCGCCTCGCGATCAGCTCGTATCCCTCTCCGTTCGGATGGAAGCGGTCGAGCGCGAGGCGGTCGTGGTGCGAGAAGAGATCGGACGTCTGCACCAGCGTGAAGTCGGGGTCGGTGGCGAAGCGCTGCAGGACGCGCGCGTTCCAGCGGTTGACGAACATCGTCAGCTGGCGGCCGAACGGGGACGTCGTGAAGGGGTTGTAGAGCGCGATGAAGCAGATGCGTGCGCGCGGATTCGCCGCGCGCACGCGTTGCACGGCAATCTCGATTTGTTTGAGCACGGCGTCCATCGCCGCGTCGGGATTCGCGGGCGCGGCGTCGCGCCAGTTGCGGCTGCCCCACAGGTCATTGCCGCCGATCGAAAGGATGACGAGGTTCGCTTCGCGCAGCAGCTGCTGCACGTTCGGGCGATCGAGCTCGCGGAGGAGATCGGGCGTGCGCGCGCCGTTGACGCCGAGGTTCACGGGGCGCCGCGCGCGTATCGAGCGGCGGCGCAGCTCCTGATCGAGACGGCCGGAAATGCCGAGGCCCGTTTCGTCGCCGGCGCCGCGAGCGAGCGAATCGCCGAGGAGGATCGGCGCGACGAGCTTGGCCGGCGCCACGGCTGCCGTCGCGGTCTGCGCGGGCGCCGTGAGGTCGAGCGGCGCGCCGGTGTCTCCGCGCAGGTACGAGGCGAAGCCCCAGGCGAAGACCACCACGGCGGCCAGCCCGGCGGACAGCGGCAACGTCCAGAGGAGAAAGCGGCGCATCGCGGATACGATACATGGGTGCTGATCGCATCGCATCTCACGAAAGTCATCGGCAAGCGCACGATCGTCGACGACGTGTCCTTCGAGCTGCACCCGGGCGAGGTGTTCGGGTTCCTCGGACCGAACGGCGCCGGCAAGACGACGACGATCCGGATGCTCGTCGGATTGATCCGGCCCACCGAGGGAAGCGTCACGATCTGCGGCTTCGACCTGCGCCACGACTTCGAGAACGCGATGCGCTGCATCGGCTGCATCGTCGAGAATCCCGATCTCTACCGCTTCATGACCGGGCGCGAGAATCTCGAGCACTTCGCGCGCATGCTGCGCGTCGACCCGCGCGAGATCGACCGCGTCGCGACGCTGGTGAACCTCGCCCACCGCCTCGACCAGCGCGTCGGCACGTACTCCCTCGGCATGCGCCAGCGCCTCGGCATCGCCCAGGCCATGCTCGGCGACCCGCGCGTGCTGATCCTCGACGAGCCCGCGAACGGCCTCGATCCCGCCGGCATCCGCGAGATCCGCGAGCTCCTGCGCACGCTCGCCGTCGAGCGGCAGATGGCCATCTTCGTGTCGAGCCACCTCCTCGCCGAGGTGGAGCTGATCTGCGATCGCGTGGCCATCATTCACAAAGGAAAGATTTTGCGATCGGGCAACGTGCGCGATCTCATCGCCAAGCGCCGCGTCGTCGAGATCGACACCGACGACGCCGAGCGCGCCGGCGCACTGCTGCGCGAGCACGGCATCGACGCCGAGATCCGCGGCAGCGAGCGGATGCAGACGCTGGAGGAGATGTTCCTGGAGACGACGGGCGGTGAGACGGTGGGGTGAGTGGAGGACAGGCACTCCTGCCTGTCCAAAGAAAGAGTGGACAGGCAGGAGTGCCTGTCCTCCACTACCGCGGCGCGTCGGGCTCGCACAGCTCGCCGAACGCGCGGGCAGCAGCGTTCGCGTCATGATGTGAGATTCTAGCGCCGATGTTCGTCCCCCTCGTGCAGAACGAAACGCTGAAACTGCTCCGCCGCCGGCGCTTCGCGATCGTGGTCGGGATCCTGCTCGTGATCCTCGCGCTGGTGGCGTATTCGCAGCAGCGCCGCGCGCGGGAGCTGCGCAAGGGGAACTGGCGCGCGGAGCTGCAGGAGCGGATCGCGCGCTACGAAAACGCGCTGCGGCGCGGGCGCACGAATGACTCGTGGGCGCGCTCGATCCGCGCGGACATCCGCCGGCTGCAGTTCTATCTCGACCGCGGGATCAATCCCGAAGAGCCGACCGCGCCGCTGATGGTGCGGCTGTTTCCCGACGCGCCGGGCTTCCTTCTCCTGCCGCTCCTGATCGCGGTCCTCGGCAGCGACATCGTTTCGGCGGAGAACGCGGAGGGAACGGACAAGCTCTTGCTCACCAGGCCCGTGCGGCGGTGGAAGATTCTCACGGCGAAGCTGGTGACGCTGTGGCTCTTCGCGTCGCTGACGCTCCTCATCGGCGCGGTGCTCTCGTACGCGGTGAGCGCGCCGGTGCTGCCGGCGCACGGCTGGGA
>DATFHJ010000200.1:0-45262 GCA_035248585.1 Thermoanaerobaculia bacterium | reverse complement strand
ACCATCGCCGGGCCGCCGATGTCGATCTGCTCGATGGCCTCGTCGACCGTCACGCCTTCCTTGGCGATCGTGGCCTCGAACGGATAGAGATTCACGACCACGAGGTCGACCGGCGGAATGGCGAGGCGCTCGCAGTCGGCGAGGTGCTCCGGCTTCGCGCGGTCGTGCAGGATCGCTCCGAACACTTTAGGAGTCAGCGTCTTCACGCGCCCGCCGAGGATCTCCGGCGCGCCGGACCACTTCGCGATCGGCGTGACGTCGATGCCGGCGTCGGTCAGGTGCTGCGCGGTGCCGCCGGTCGAGAGAATCTCCACGCCCTTCGCCCGCAACGCGCGGGCGAGATCGAGGATGCCGGTTTTGTCGGAGACGGAGAGGATGGCGCGTTCAATTGGCATTCAGCAGCAGATTGCCGCGCTGCATGGCCGCGGCAGACCGGACGTCGCCGCCGGCTTCCTTCCAGATGTAGTAGTAGAGGTTCACGAGATCGGTGACGGCGCGCGAGTAGCAGACCGAGGCCACCCCAAAAGCGGTGGACCGGTCGTCGAACTGCGCCGAGGTGCGCAGCGTCCCGCCGCGGAAATACTCCTCGCTCATCAGCGGATAGAACTTCGCCGTGCGCGCGAACGTTTTGTCGAGATACGACGAGAGCCGGAACCTTGGATCGAGTCCGTAGAAGACGGTCGGGAACTTCGCCAGCTTGCGCTCGAAATACTGTTCGAAGTCGTTGTGCGACGCGGTGATGCGCGAGTCGTCGTTGGCGACGTGGAAGGGGTTGTTCGCGTCGGCGACCAGATGAGCGAGAGTGCCGAGGCGCTCGCTGATGAGCCCCATCGGCTCGCCGCCGCGGATCATCTCAATCGACTTCGCCGTCTCTTTCTCGATCCGCTCGCGCAGCCGTCCTTCGCGCGAGAGTACGAAGAAATGATGCGAGGCCGAGCCTTCCTCGGCCTGCGCGCGCTCGAGGCCGCGTTTGTAGTCGCCGTCGAAGCGCTCGAGGATCATGCGCAGGTCGGGCGGAGCGAGCGCGGCGCTTTTCTTCGCGATGCGCTCGTCCGAGGCGCGCGTCCAGGCGCTGGCGCTTGCACAGAATATGGTCGGCAAAAATGCGAGAAGAAGGACGATTTGGGCGCGCCGCATTGTTCGCTGAGGATCGTAACGTATGAACCGCGACTTTGCAGCTCATCTCGACGCGCTCTACGCCTGCCGCGCCTGCCCGAACGTGATCGGCGCGCCGGTGACGGGCGCGGTGCCGGACGCGCGCGTGATGCTCGTCGGCCAGGCGCCCGGCCCGCACGAGCGCGAGCATGGCCGCCCGTTCGCCTATACCGCCGGCCGCCGGCTTTTCTCCTGGTTCTCCGAGCACCTCGGCATGAGCGAGGAGCAGTTCCGCGCAAGCGTCCACATCTCCGCCGTGATCCGCTGTTTCCCCGGCCGCGATCCGAAAAATGGCGGCGACCGCGTTCCCGACACCGACGAGATCGCGCGCTGCGCGGCCCATCTCGACCGCGAGCTCCAGCTCCTGCGCCCCGAGCTCGTCATCGCCGTCGGCACGCTCGCCGCGAAGCAGCTCGTCGGCATCTCCGAATTGAAACAGGTCGTCGGCCGCGTGCACTGCGTCACGCGCGCCGGCCACGCGTTCGATGTGATCGTCCTGCCGCATCCCTCGGGGCGATCGACGTGGACGAACAAGAAAGAGAACGCGGCGCTGCTGGAGACGTCGCTGGCACTGATTGCGAAGCGGCTTCAAGCGAAATGACGAAAAAAACATGCTTCACGCTGACGCTGCTGCTCGCCGCGATGCCGTTGGCGGCGCAACCCGGCCGCTGCTCCCTCGACAGGAAGGTGCTGGCGGTTTATGACCGCGCCGATACGGCGACCGAGGAGGAATGGGCGGCGTCGCGCCGGGCCGTTTCGGCATTCATCGGCTGCCCGCCGGAGTCGGTGGACGCGGAATCGCGGCGGGTCTTCTTCGAGATTGTCGAGCGGGAGTTCACGGCCGATCATGGACCGGAGCTCGAGCGCTGGCGCGTGAAACGTCCGCAGTCGGAAGCGCTGGTCGAAGGAATTCTGATTTATCAGTACGAGCTTCGCGATTTCATGCGCCGCCTGTTCGTGCCGTCTCGCGACGCAGAATTCACGGACGCGGTTCTGAATTTCGGGTCCGGCGAAGTCATTGCGCGCCTCGGTCCGGACGCGAAGAAGAAAGTGCTCGCGAAGCTCGGGACGCCCAATGCGAATTACGGGCTGTCCAATCAATACAACTCGCAGATCGAGGCGGTGACCGCGCTCGGTTTCTGGGTCGACGCCGGCAGTACGGCGCTGTTGCCGAATGACAAACAGGAGATCACCGCGATTCTCAGTGACCTGCTGAATGTCAGCGAAGCGATCCGATCGTCGCAGCATCGCCGCCTCGTCGAAGCGACGCTCAAGGCATTGTCGAAATCCGACGACGTCCGCGCGGCTCGAGCGATCCGCGACTGGATGGCGAAGCAGCCGGAGAAGGACAAAGGCGGACTGCTGTACAAAACGGCACAGAGCTCCGCCACGGCGATCGAACAGAAGGCAAAGAAGGGGCGCTCCTGACGGAGCGCCTCATTTCACGGCGTGTAGTGCTTGGAGATGTAATCCATCTCCGCGTACGTCGTCGCCAGCGCCAGGCGTGACTCGAGGATCAGATAGACGCTCGCCGCGAACAACAGGCCCGCGCCAACGAAGCCGAGAAGCAGAGGAATCCAGCCGACGTCGACGCTGAGCAGAGAGACCACGCCGATGGAGACGCTCGTGGCGATGAAGAAGCTGATGCCGAGGTAAAGGCGGGACATGGCCCGCTGCAGCAGGCGCGCGCGGCGGATGTTGACCGCCAGCTGCTCGTAGAGATGCTTGCGATTCGCGTCCGTTGCTCCGTCGCTGGTGGTGCCGAGCGCTTCGATTTGCGTGGTGCGCTCGCGGATGCGGTCGATGCAGCGGATCGAGCGGCTCGAGGTCGTGATCAGCAGCGAGCTCGAGGCGAGGATCAGCACCGCCGGCGTGATCATCGCCGACAGCACGTGCAGCACATCCGCGAGCTCTTTCGTGTTCGCGAGATCAGGCCACATCAGCGAAGGCAGCCCGCGTCAGATTCTCGTATCCCGTCTCCGTCACCACGACGTCGTCTTCGATGCGGATCCCGCCGTACTTGCGCAGCTTCTCGACCTTGTCCCAATGGACGTACGTCGCGTTCTCGGTCTTGCGCAAATCGGCGAGGAGCGTGTCGATGAAGTAGAGGCCGGGCTCGATGGTGAAGACCATGCCGGGCTCGACGACGCGCGTGAGGCGGAGGTAGGGATGCCCGTCCGGCTTCGGAATGGTCGTGCCGCCGCGGTCGGCCATGAACCCGCCGACGTCATGAACCTGCAGACCGAGGTAATGGCCGACGCCATGAGGGAGAAACGTGCTGCTGATGCGGCGCTCGACGATGCCGTCCGCATCGATGTCGCGCACGATCTTGAACTTCGCCAGGATCTCCGCGACCTTCTGATGCGCGGCGAGATGCACGTCGGGATAGTTGACGTTCGGGCGGATCATGTCGACGAGCGCGAGCTGCATCTCGTCCATCGCCTCGATCAGCTCGTGGAACTCATCCTTGTGCGTCGCGTAGGTCCGCGTGATGTCGCTCGCGTAGCCGTGGTACTGCCCGCCGGCGTCGATGAGAAACGACCAGAGGTTTTTCTTGTCGTGGCGCGTGTGCTCGTGGTGATAGTAGTGGAGCGTCGCGGCATGCTCATTGAGCGCGATGATGTTGCCGTACGGCAGCTCTTCTTCCGCGTGACCGGTGGCGTCGAGGTAGTCGATGTGGATCTCGAACTCCGACTTTCCATCGCGAAACGCGCGCTCGGCGGCGACGTGGCCGCGCGCGCCGCGCGCGTTCGCGCGGCGAAGGCATTCGATCTCGTACTCCGTTTTCCAGGCCCGATCCCAGTGCAGGCTGTTGAGCAGCCCTTCGGGATTCGGCGTGAAGTCCGCCCAGCCCGCGAAGGACGGATCCCACTCGCCGATGAACGCGATGCGTCCTTTCGGCATGTGCTCTTTCGCTTCGTCCGGATTGGCGATCATCACGATGTCGAACTTCTCGACCCAGCGATCGGTCGGCGTTTCGGCGACCTTGTGCCAGTAGTCGACCGGTTGCCAGTAGATCAGCTTCGGCTTCACGTTCGGCGTGTAGACGACGAAGCAGTTCGGGTTGTTCGTGACCGGCACCCACGATTTGAAGTGCGGGTTCGGCTTGAAGGGATAGGACATGTCGTCGAACAGCTGGTAATGCAGCGCGCCGGAGAAGATCGCGACGTGATCGAACTTCTCCTCGAGCAGCGCGCGATCGTGACGCAGCTTCTGAATCGTCACATGGGCGGTGTAAATCGTGGCTAAGGCGTCGTCCATGGGGGCGGAGGATATCCGCTACTTCACCCGCAGCGCCAGCGGCATCGGCCGGTCCGGCGCCGCCGTCGGGATCTCGCGCGTGAACTTCAGCGTGGTTCCATCGAACGCCCAGGTGCCGTCGCTGCAGCGCGAGGTCGGCGCGACCGGCTTGCCTTCGCGCGCGCGCATCGCGTTGGCCGTGGCTTCGCGCTCGGCGCGATAGCGGAACGCGCGGCGCCACACGAACGAGAGGTCGACGCCGAGCTGGTTCATGCGCATGTTCACGTCGCAGCGGGTTTCTTTGAGCAGGTCTTCGACGATCAGACGATCGTGCTCGACGTCGTTGGCGAGCATCTTCGTCGGGAAGAGTTTCAGGCCGTCGGCCGTGTACGACGAAGCGGAGTATTGAAAGGCCTCCAGCAGCGGACGCAGGTGGTCTTGCTGCTGCAGCTCGGCGAGCCAGGCAGGCGCGGGCAGCGGCAGTTTCCAGGCAACGGCGTTGATCATCCGCGCCATCGCGAACGCGGACGTCTGCACGACCATCTGCGGATGCCCGTCGAGCGAGCGGGCGAGCTTCCATACGGCGTGCAGGTCGTCCCACGCCGCGGCGTCGTTGGCGCGCGCTTTCGTGAGCGCGTCTGCGACGAGCGCTCTTGCGATCGCCAGATGCATCGCGCGCCTGGACTGAATGTCGTTGTCGCCGCCGATTCCTTCGCCGCGTTCCCAGACCAACGTCTCGCGCAAGAGCAGCTCGCGCATCGGCGCGACGTCGGGGAGTGCGGGCGGCTGGCCGATCGAGAGCTCACCGCGCGAGATCTCGCGCGACACGAACTCTTCGATCGCCGCAGTCTTCGGCAGCGCCCGCCCGAGCGTCGTCAGCTTCACGGCCGCGTCGTTGGCCTTCTGCGCCGGATACCGCGCCGCGACGGTGTCGAGCGTTCCCATTCCGGCCGGCCACGGCCGCGCCGCGGATTTGGTCACGGCCTCGGGTGCGCGGAACCAGGTGATGACCCAGATGACGAGTGCGATTGCGACTACCGCGATCAGTAGTTTCTTCATCGTTCCTTCAGCCAGCGGATCGCCTGCGGCACACCCTCCTCGATCATCGAATCGTAGTGATCGCCGCTCGGCACGCGAACGAACGTCACCCGCGGATTCGTCTTCTGCAGCGCCTTCACGAACGCTGCCGTGTCGGCGATCGGAATCACGCGATCGTCTTCCGCGTGAAAGACGAACGCCGGAACCGTCAAACGCGCGCGCTGTTGCAGCGGCGAGCTGCTGCGCAGAAAGGCGCGGAAGCCGTTGAGGTTTTCTTCGAGATAGCGGCCCGCGTCGCCGAAATTCTGGCGCACGCGGCGCTCGACGTCGGTCACCGGCGCGTACGCCACGCACGCGGCGATGCGCGGATCGCTCTCCGCGAGCAGGAGCGAGATGCGGCCGCCGGAGCTGTGCCCGGCGCTGTACAGGCGCCGCGGATCGATCGCCGGAACCATCTTCACGACGTAGTCGATCGCGTGCCGGGCGTTCGTCATGCCGGCGTCGGCGTTCTTGAATTGCTGCGCCGCCGCTTTGACCTCGTCGAACGTCGCGTCGTTGCGGTTCGCAAGCGCGCCGTCGAGGTCATACGCGACGACGGCGAAGCCGGCATGCACGTACGGCAGATGTTCGGGATGCTTCTGCAGATAGAGATCGGGGCCGAAGCTCTCGCCGAGGAACGGCGGCACGCCGGCGGGCGCGATGAAGATGCATGGCAGCGGCGTCGTCGGCAGCTTCTCCGGCAGATAAATCCAGACCCGGCCGGGGAGCGACACTTGATGGACGACGATCCCGCGCTCCACGCGCCTGGCTGGACCGAGCTCCGGGAACGTGGTCAGCGGCGCGTAAGGCGTTTCTTTCGGCGCGGCGTAACACGCGGTGGCGAGCAGGAGACAAACGATCAGCCGTTTCACATCGCGAATGTTACGCACTGCGCCAGCTTGCGCAGCAGGAACTTTTTCTCCGGCATGGTGGCCGGGAGCTCGATCGCGCGATTGAAGTACTCGGCCGCGCGGCGGTGGTCCCCGATGCGCAGACACAGCTCGCCGAGGGTGGCGGGGAGGGGGAGATAGTTCCGGAGAGCGTCGTTCGAGGAGAGCGATTCGAGCGCCGGCAGCGCGGCGGCAGGACCGCTCGCCATCGCCGCGGCGACAGCGCGATTCAGCGCCACGACCGGCGACGGCTTGAGCTCCAGCAGCTGATCGTAATGCGCGACGATCGCCGCCCACTCCGTTTCCTCGAACGACGGCGAGACCGCGTGGTACGACGCGATCGCCGCTTCGATGTGATACGACGTCAGCCGCTCGCCCTCCGCGGATCGTCCCAGCTCGCGCACGCCGTCGGCGATCATCGACTGATCCCACAGCGAACGATCCTGCTCCGCGAGCGTCGCCAGCTCGCCGGCGGCGTCGACGCGCGCCGGCAAGCGCGCGGCCTGGAGGAGCATCAGCGCCAGCAGGGCATGGGCCTCCGGCAATCGCGTCGCCGGATGGTCCACGAGTTGACGTCCGAGGCGAATCGCTTCGAGGCAGAGATCGGAGCGCACGAGATCGTCGCCGGAGTGCGCGCTGTAGCCTTCGTTGAAGAGCAGGTAGAGCACCTCGAGCAGCGAATCGAGCCGTTCCGGCAGCTCGCGCCGCGACGGCATCTCGATCGGAATCCGCTCCTCGCGGATCAGCCGCTTCGCCCGCACGATCCGCTGCGCGATCGTCTCCTTCTTCGTCAGGAACGCGCGCGCGATCTCGTCGACCGAAAACCCGCCGGCCGTCTTCAGCGTCAGCGCGATCCGGCTCTCGCGCGGAATCGACGGATGACAGCACATCAACATCATCCGCAACTGATCGTCGAGCAGCTCATGCGAGAACCCGTGGAGCGGCGGGCTTTCAGCCCGCCGAAACGCATCCACAATCTCCGTTTCCTTCGCCCGCAAGTTGGCGTCGCGCCGCAACTGATCCAGCGCCCGATTCCGCGCGACCTGGAACAGCCATCCCCGCGGATTCTCCGGAATCCCGCCCATGCCCCAGCGCTGCAGCGCGGAGATCAACGCCTCCTGCACGACCTCCTCGGCGAGCGAGAGATGCTCCGGCCCGAGGATGCGCGTGAGCGTGGCGACCATCTGTCCCGCGCTGTGGCGGAACAGATGGTCGACAGTGTGATCAACATCCGTCATGCGCTGCGTTCTTCGAGCGCGCGGATCTCGATCGAGCCGAACTGGAAATGCGGCGAGTCTTCGCACTGCCGCACCGCTTCGTCGTAGCTCGCCGCTTCGATGACGAGGTATCCGCCAATCACTTCCTTGGCCTCGGAGTACGGGCCGTCGATGACGGTCACGCCGCTGTCCGCGCGGCGCAGCACGCGCCCTTCGTTGTCGCGCAGCTTGCTGCCCTTGCCCGCGAGGCGGTCCACCCACGCGCGGTACTTCTTCATGATGGCCTGGATCTCCTCGGGGCTGAGGCTCTCGGGATTCCAACTCGCGTCGCGGAGGACGATGAGGTACTGGGACATGTCGTTTCTCCTTTCTTCACTCTATCGACGAATGGAGACGGAGAGAATCGACAGGCGCCGCAAAAAACCGAAGCGCGCCGACCGCCCTTGCGATTATCGGCGCGCTTTCAAAAACGTCGCTAGCGGTCACGCGTCACTGCGAAGCGAGTGCCAACGCGTCGAGGACCTGATCGATCGACAGCATCCGCTCGTCGCCGCGCTGGTTGCGGAAGACCGCGTGATACCAGCCTTTCACGCCGACGGGGGTGAGCACTTCGGGCCCGATTTTCAACGGCTTGCCCGCGCCGAGGAGGAGGAACACGCGCTCGTAACGCGAGCGGGCGAGGCGAGGGGAGGTGGCGGGGCGGGACGCGCGACGATCGCTTGGTGTGCGGCGCTGCGAAGGTGGTGGCAGTGTCACATGCGCGCGACGATCCGTCCCCTCGCCGCGCCACGGCGGCGCGAGCTTCTCTTCGACGTCGCTGCGCCTTCTGCCCGCGTCGTAGTTGTGCAGTTCGGGAAGGGCGTCTCCCCAGCGCGCCGCGCGGCCGATGTCGTCGTACCCCGCGGGGCGATTGTCGAATTCGAGAAGCGACGGCAGCTCACCGCGCAGCACGGCGAAGAGGATGCGCTCGCTGAACGGATCAGAGACGTTGCGGATCGAGTCTTGGAATTGGGTTGCAATCGCGAGCGCGAGCTGTCGGAGCGACAGGCCGCCCGTCCACACCTGCGCGTCGACGCGCGTCCGGAACGGATCGCGCGGGAAATGCGATGCGCGGGCGATCCAGCCGTTCCGCGTGGCGTGACGCCCCGGCGTCAATCCGGCAATCGACGGCACGCCGCGCGCGTCGAGCTGGTCGAGACGATACGACGGCCAGCTGATGACCTCGCGCACGATGCCGACGATGACCGCGGTGGTTGCGGCCATGAGCCCCGGATCGGGGATGAAGTCGAACGTGATCTCGATGCGGTCGCGGCGCGGCCGCACGCCGACTCCGCTCGACGCGCGGTTCGCGCCGGTGACGATCACCGGCACGGGCAGGAGATGCGCGAGGAGCAGGGCGAGCTTCTGAATCGTCCGGTCGCGGCTCCGCTCTTCGCGCGGGATCTCGTACGAGATGTTGAAGTGGCAGCTGAACGCCTGCAGGCGCACGCGATGTCCGCTGCGCGTTTCCCAGCGGTCGAGCTGCTCGCGGACGAAGCCGATCTGCTCCCAGAGGCTGCGCACCGCGCGCGCGGTGCATTGCGGTGCGATCTCGATGACCGGCGTGACGACCTCGAGCACGCCGCCGTCGAAGTAGACCGCGCCGCCGGTCGGCAGCTGGGACGACTTCGTGCCGCGATGCAGGAGCGGGCGGTCGATGAACGCCGCCGGCGCGCGCCAGTAGTCCTCGGGGACGATTTCTTTTTCGTCGACGAAGACTTTCAGTTCGGCTTCGAGGCCGATGACCGGCATCCGAAGCTCGTTGCGATAGGGGAAGCGAATGGGATCTGGTGGCATACGCCCGGACCACCACCCATTGAGCAAGGTTTGCGCCGGGCGCAAAATCGGAGGGCAGAGGGGCGGAGGGCGGAGGGCAGAGGGGGCGGAGGGCGGAGGGCGGAGGGCAGAAGGTTATGTTGCTTCTTCTGCCCTCCGCCCTCCGCCCTCCGCTATTTACGGCCGGAGATCTTGAACTCGACCGTCAGCTCGTGCTGGACTTCCTTGATCTCGCCATTGGCGGGATCGCGGAACGGCTGGAAGCGCCAGTAACGGATCGCTTCCAGCGCGGCGCGGGCAAATTCTTCGCGCGCAGGCGGTTTCACGACCGTTACTTCCTTCACCTTCCCGTTCTTGCCGATGATGTAGCGCACCACCAGCGTGTCTTCCCATCCGCGCGTGCGCGCGTATTCGGGATACCTCGGGAAGTCCTGCGACACCGACCCCATCGGCAGCGGATCGTCGCGCTTGATCTCGACGATCTCCGGCAACGGCTGCGGTTTCGGCTTCATGTTGGTGATGATCCCGCCGACGATGCCGCCGAGCTCACCGCCTTCGATGCCGCCTTCCACGCCCCCCTCGACGCCTTTGACCTCCGCCACTTCCACCGGAGCCGGCTCGGGCGGCGTCTCGACGACTTCGGGGATCAGATCGGGAATGACCGTCGGCGCGACGAGCGGCATCTTCTCCGGCAGTTTGACGACCTCGATCACCTTCTTCGGCGCGGCCGGAGGAGGCGGCGGAGGCGGGGGCGGAGGAGGCGGCTCGACTAGGGAGTACGTCATGAACATCTTGGGCGAGGTCTTCGGAAACTCGACGTTCCAGATGTTGCTGGCGAGCACCACGCCGATCGCGACGCCGTGCGAGATCAGCGACAGCGGCAGGACGAGGTAGTAGAGCGTGCGGCTCCGCTTTACAACCGTTTCGGGGACGACGGTTTCAAACATATCGACTTATTTGGCTGACGCTGCGGCAGGGTAGCACCGGCCGTGCGCAAGTTATGCTACAAGATCGTAACGGGTAAATCACCTATGGCGCGCTACATCCAGCGGATCGCGCTCCTCGGCAAAGAACGATGGATCGGATGGGAAATCGACGGCGTCGGCACCGAGATTCCCGGTCTGGTCCTCGCCGATGAAATGCCGGACGACGAATTGCGCGCCCGCGGCGTGAAGGAATTCCGCCCGATGCCGTTCGAGGCGTTCCTCGGCCTCGGCGCCGTGGTGAACCACGCCAGCGAAGGCGACCTGCTCGAGGAAGACATCGAATACCGCCTCGATGCGCTGCTCGTCGGCATGGAGCGCATCCGCTCGAGCGGCGTGACGACCGTCCCCCGCGCGCTCCTCCTCGGTTACTTCGGCGACGAGCGCCAGCTCGGCCATCCGCGCGTGCAGTCGACCTTCCGCGAGTGGGAACGCGCCGGCCGCGTGCAGGTGATCGGCGCCGAGGATTGCTACCTGCGGATCCTCACCCGCCTGGCGTAATCCCGAGCTTCTCCGGCTCGATGGACAGGAACGTCACCACGCCACGCTCCGCGAGTTGCTCGTCGGTCCAATCATCGACGCGGATCAAGCCGTGCGCCGAGAGATCGTCGTTTATGCCGGCGAGCTCGTAGCCGACCCAGATGCCGAAGCCGCGCTCCTCGGTGGGGCCGAGGGAGCCGACGCGGGTCAGTCTCTTTATATACCGGCCCATCGCGCGCACAGTTTGTACAACACCGCCGTCCCCAGCCCCCAGGCTGCATTCACGGTCAACCCCACCAGCGCGAGGATCGCGGTTGGCTTCAGGCCTCCTTTGAATTTCGCGATGATGCCGGCGACGAGTGTCGGCGCGATCGCGCCGAAGAGGATCGCGGCGATCCACCACATGCGATTCGAGTGCACGCGCAGCAGCACGGCGCCGAGGACGAGGCCCCAGACGCCGCCCCAGAACATCAGCGAGAGCAGCTGCGGAACGCCGAGCGGCTGCGTCGGCGCGAACGAGTAGGGGCGGTAGGGAGCGAGGCCCGTCGCGTAGAACACATACAGCGCAATGTGATGCGCGAGCGGAACGGCGAGGGCGCCGGAGAGAAACCAACAGATCCACTTCATGTCTATCACCTCGCTTATGCGACGATGGGGCGCGTGGAGCTGATCATCTTCGTCGGACTGCAGGGATCCGGCAAGTCGACCTACTATCACGCGAACCTGGCGGCAACGCACGTGCATGTGAGCAAAGACCGGATGCCGAACGCGCGCAACAAGGACGCGAAGCAGACCGAGATGATCTCCGCGGCGCTCGCGGCGGGGCAATCGGTCGTCGTGGACAACACCAGTCCCAACCCTGCCGTCCGCGCGCCGCTGATCGCTCTCGCCAGGCGTTTCGGCGCGCGCGTCGTCGCGTATTACTTCGAGGCGCCGCCGAAAGTCTGCGTGGTGCGCAACCGCCAGCGTGAAGGCAGGGCGCGGGTGCCGGACGTCGTGATCTTCGTGACGGCGAAGAAGCTCGTGCCGCCGGCAGCCGAGGAAGGGTTCGATGAGGTGCGAGTGATCGCATGACGCCGCGACAGCTGTTGAAAAAAGTCTTTCCGCCGATGCTGGCGACGCTCGCCGACGCGCCGCCGCGCGATGAAAACGAGTGGACGTACGAGCTGAAATACGACGGCTTCCGCGGCGTCGTCGGGATCGTGAACGGCGACGTGGCGATGCTGAGCCGCAACGAGCTCGATCTCGCGCCGCGCTTCCCGCGCACGTTCGAGGCGCTGCACAAAATCAAGATTGCAGAGATCGTCATCGACGGCGAGCTCGTCGTGCTCGACGAAAAAGGCGCGCCGCGATTCCAGCTGCTGCAACAGGGCGGCCGCGAGCTGATGGTCATCTTCGACATCCTCTGGCTCATGGGCAAAGACCTGCGCGCCCTTCCGTACGTCGAGCGCCGCGCGCTGCTGGAGAAGCTATTCAAGAAAGCGCCGGCCGGAATCGCGATCGCGCAGACGCTCGACATGCCGGGCGACAAGGCACTGCAGTACGCATCGAAGGGCGCGTGGGAGGGGATCATCGCCAAGCGCAAGTCGTCGGTGTACGAGAGCCGGCGATCGAAGGAGTGGCTGAAGATCAAGACCCTTCATCAGCAGGAGTTCGTGATCATCGGCTGGCAGCCGAGCAGCGCCAGCGATCGCGACATCGGCTCGCTGCACCTCGCGGTGAATGAGCGCGGCAAACTGCGATACGCGGGGAAAGTCGGCACCGGATTTTCGGCGAAGCTGCGCACGTCGCTGGCCGCCGAGCTGATGAAGGACGCGATCGCGAAGAGCGAAGTGAAGGACGTGCCGCGGACCGGCGTTCGCGATACGCGCTGGGTGCGCCCGCGCCTGGTGGGGCAAGTCTCATTCTCGGAGTGGACGAGCGATCACCGCCTGCGCCATCCCTCTTTCCTTGGATTGCGCGAAGATAAGGGCGTGAAGGAAGTGGTACACGAGAAGCCAACGGTCACGCTCACGAATCCCGATCGCCTGCTCTATCCGCGCGACGGCATCACGAAGAAAGACGTCGTCGCGTATTACGAGGCGATCGCCGGGCCGATGCTGCACGCGCTGCGCGACCGGCCGCTCACGCTCGAGCATTGGAACCAGGGCATCGACAAGCCGTCGTGGTTCCATCAGAACATCGGCAAGGAAGGGCCGGAGTGGCTGACGACGGTCGAGACGCCGACGCGCGTGGCCAGCCGCGCCACGGTGAAGCATCTCATCGTCGACAGCGCCGAGGCGCTGAGGTGGCTGGCGCAGATGTCGGTGCTGACGGTGCACATGTGGTCGTCGCGCGCGGAGAGCCTCGAGGAGCCGGACTGGATCCTGTTCGATCTCGATCCGGCGAAAGGGAAGGGAATCGAGCAGGCCATCGAGGCCGCGGGCGTGATGCGGAAGGTGCTCGAGACCCTCGAGCTGCCGAGCGTGCCGAAGACGTCGGGCAAGCGCGGGATTCACGTCCTCGTACCGCTGGCCAGCGGCTACTCGCATGAAGAAGTGGCGGACTTTGCATGCTCGATCGCCGACGCGGTGACGAAGAAAGTTCCGGGGATGACGGTCGAGCGGAGTCTCGCGAAGCGGCGGGGCCGGTTGTATCTCGACTGCATGCAGAACGGCTATGGCAAGACCGTCGTCGCGCCGTATTCGCTGCGGGCGATCGACGGCGCGCCGGTCTCCGCGCCGCTGAAGTGGAGCGAGATCACGCGGAAGCTCGATCCGCTGAAGTACAACATCAGGACGATGCCGAACCGGCTCGCCAAAGTCGGCGATCTGTTCGCGGACGTGTTCAAGAATCGCGTAAAACTGCCGAAGCTCTCATAGTTTATCCCGCGCGAAGACGCGGGATCTTTGGTCCCACCGGCACGAATTGCCACTTTTTCGAGGACGTGAAGGTCGAAGCGGAAATGAAACGCCTGCTGATCGCCGCCGCGCTGCTCACCGCCTGCGTGCAGTACGTCCCGCGGACGTCGGACACGAAGGACGTGCGGCTCGAGGGAATCGTGTTCAAGAACGACACGGCGCAGATGATCCTCCAGCTCGCGCCGCCGCAGGGCGACATGAAGGACGTGCCGCTCATTCGCTACAACTCGCTGACGATTCTCGATCGCTCGAAACAGTCCGACGACATGCGCAATCTCGCGGCGGGCGAGGAGGTGATCGTGTTCGGCCGGCAGGAAGGCGACGGCGACATCCTCGCCGAGCGGGTCGTCGTGAAATGAAGTCGCACACCAGGCATCTCGTCCTGCACACGCGCGAGCGGATGGAGTTCGTCAACATCACCTCGCAGATCGAGGCGGAGGTGAAGGCGAGCGGCGTGAAGGAAGGGCTCTGCCTCGTGAATGCGATGCACATCACCGCGAGCGTCTTCATCAACGACGACGAGCGCGGCCTGCATGAAGACTACAAGCGCTGGCTGGAATGGCTCGCGCCGTACGACCCGAGCCCGCAGCGCTATCACCACAACCGCACCGGCGAAGACAACGGCGACGCCCATCACAAGCGCCAGGTCATGGGCCGCGAAGTCGTCGTCGCCGTCACCAGCGGCAAGCTCGATTTCGGCCCGTGGGAACAGATCTTTTACGGCGAGTTCGACGGGCGGCGGGACAAGCGGGTGATGGTGAAGATCATCGGGGAGTAGTGAAACGAAACGCTCTCCGTCCGCACTATGCAGGCATGAGAGAGAAAACGAGAGCTTTCCTGCTTCTCTTGTCCATCGCTGTTGCCGCTGTAGCGCACGCGCAATCGGCCGCGTGCAACAAACACTGCAGTACGCTCGACTTCGCCTGCAAGGATCGCGAGGGGAACTGCGAGACGAAGATCGGCTTGTACAAGGCCTACATGGCGCAGCTGAGCGCGGGACAGACGTTAGCGCCGCTGCCAGAGCTGTACGTCGGGCTGCTGGCGCCGTTCTATCCGGGGATCGATCTTCACGAAGTGCGCATCGGCTATACGAATCGCCAGAAGAGCATCGCCATCACCGACTGTACGACCATCTACTTCTTCGATCTGCCCTACATGCGCAAGGTGCGCGACGCCACGCTCGACATCGCAACGGACAACCTCACCTTGCTCTACCACGAGCTCGCCCACACCGAGCAATGCCGAAACCAGGGCGGGCGCGAGCCCTATGCGGTCATGTGGTGGCAGGATCTCGACATGGCACTGGCGGCGGGTCCCGATCCGGTCGCGATTCACGATGCGCAGCCCATGGAGGCGGCGGCCGACGCGCGAGCGACATCCGTCGACTCGAGTCTTCCCGATGGCCTCGTTGCTCCGGTCTCGATGACGAGCTTTGCGCCGGACGTTTCTTCACCGCGTCCCGTGAACAACACGATCACGTGGACCGCGAAGGCGACCGGCGGGCGAGGGGCCGTGGAATTCGCGTTCGATGTCACGCCCGAGGGTGTCGCGCCCGGAACGCCGTCGTTCGCGAGCTCCAACACATTCACATGGACGCCGTCCGAAGAGGGCCGGTATACCGTGACGGTGCGCGTCCGTCAGGCGAGTCCCGCTCGCGCCGAGGTGACGCAGACCGCCCAGTTCGACATCGATGGCGCAGGCGGCGTATCGGGCGCCGAATTCACCAGCAGGTGCCGGCCCGGAGCCGTGATGATCGGGCTCGACGTGAACAGCGGCGTCTACGTCGACTCCGTTGCGGCGCGATGCGCACTCGTGGGCTCGAATGCGATGTGGCTCCGGCGCAGATTCGTCTTTCGCCAGGGATCGTTGTTTTACGAATCAACCGGCGCGCGCGCGGGCGGCCCTGGCGGCTCGCCGGCGAGTCTGCGGTGCGCCGCGGACTCGGGAGTGACGGTGCTCATGGGTGCATCGGGAACGGCGATCGATCGCCTCGGCATCGAATGCCGGCCCCTTTCCTCCGCCGGCGGCGGCGGCACGATCGGTACGACGACAACCGCCAGTCCGTCCGCGCAGGCGCCGGTCGGCGGTTTGGGCGGCTCGTCATTCCGTCTCGAATGTCCCGCGGGACAGGTCGCCGTCGGGATTCGCGGCCGCGCGCAGCCGTACCTGCAGCAGGTCGACCTCGTTTGCGAGAATCCGACACCGTAGGGATTGGGCGCGGGCGGTTGGAGGACCGCCCGCCAGCTCCTCATTCACTGCGTTGCAGCGAGAAGTTCCTGCACGTCGAGACTGAACTCCGGCAGAAGGGGCGACGTGAGCCGATCCGACATGATCGTCTCGTGGGTGAGCGCTGGTCCCGAGCAGACCTCGACGTGTCCCGCCGCATCAACGATCCAGTATTCGAGGACTCCCGCGTTCCCGTATACGTAGCGTTTGGTGACGCGGTCATAGACGCGGTTCAGCGAGAGTACTTCGACACAGATCTCCGGGATGCGTGTGATCGGACCCCGTTCTTCGCGACCGAGCGCGGCCAGAAAAACCATTGCGTCCGGCTGGAGGATGCGGCCGGGAGCAAAACGCACGTCCAGGGGCGATTGCGCGATGGTGACTCCAGAACGTCCTTTCGCCCATTCACGAAGCGCGAATACCAGACGGCCGAGCACTTCCTGATGCCAGAACAGCGGGCTGGGAGACACGATCATCTCCCCATCGATCAGTTCGACGCGCTCCATCGACTCCGGCAGGCTGAGAAACTCGGCCTCCGTTACGCCCGACTTGGGGACCGTCGACATGAATCCATGATAACGCTACGGGCACACCGAAAACGCCGACGTGTCCTGAATCGGCTGGAACGGTTGTCCCAGCGGGTTCGTGTACTGCTTCACCGAGCCCGTCTTCGTATCCGTCACCGTCAGGGTCACGCGGACGTCCGTTAGGCCGCCGGCGAAGACCCACCAGCCGTTGATGCCGCAGGCATTCAGCACCTTGATCACCACCTCGACGTTCGACGAATTGAAGAACCAGAGGTAGCCGGTGTCGCCGGTGAGCTTCACGACCTGGCCCTGGCCCGTCTGTCCCGATCCCGTCTGATACGTCGCCTCGACTTTGAAGCGGTCGTTGTTGAGACACATCGCCGTCGCCGTCGGGGTGCAGCCGGCAGGCGTCGCCGACAGGAACTGGCTGATCGATGCGAACGTCGCCGAGAATGCGCCGTCCAGCACCGAGTTGCGCGTATCGCAGCCGTCAGCCGGCACCTGGCCGCAATAGCCGAGAAGCTGGCCGACGACGCGCGGCGCCCCGGTGAGATACGCGATGACCGGCGAGCCGGAGCTGCCGCCATAGAGCCCGCCCTGCGTCGGCGTGAAGATCGAATAGAGATAGTTCGGGCGCAGGCGTCCCTGGCATTGACCAACCACCGTGTTGACGGTCGACGCGGAGTACATCTGCGGCAGCGGTCCGAAGTCGTCCGGCGCAGGATGGGAGACGCGATGCAGCAGCGTTCCGGCCGGCACGGTGGCCGTGCTCGATCCGAAGAAGTAGCGGTTTGCCGGGATGGAGCTCAGTCGTACGAACGTGAAGTCGGAGGAGCCGTTCGTCGCCAGCAGCGTCGCGCCGAGCGTGCGTCCCGCGGTCGGCGGATTCGGAATCGCCGTCGAGCTGCAACTGGCAAAACGCCAGTCCCAGTAGGCCTCGAGCGACGTCGCCGAGGCTTGCGAATCGAAGCAATGATTCGCGGTCAGAAACCATGGCGTGCCGGAGCTCGTGGAATCGTTCAGCAGACCGCCCGAGCAGACGAAGCCGCCGTTGCCTTTGACGTATTCAAGGTAGGCGATGCCCTGCTTGAAGCTGTTGATGTCG
Source organism: Thermoanaerobaculia bacterium (assembly GCA_035248585.1). Classification (GTDB taxonomy): domain Bacteria; phylum Acidobacteriota; class Thermoanaerobaculia; order Gp7-AA8; family Gp7-AA8; genus QHVT01. Next base: position 27,647 of record DATFHJ010000200.1, on the reverse strand, counting down.
GCGACCGAGCTCGCTCCGACGCACTGCACGTCGATGAGGCAGTCCGGGTCGTCGTGTGTTTTCAGCGGCGGCACGATCTCGAGCAGCCGGTTGATCTCGAACGACGCCACGTCCGCGTCGCTCTTCGGCATCGGAGTCTCGACTTCGAGATGCACGATCCCGCCGCCGACGCTCGGCGTCCAGAGCCCGCCGTCACTGTCGAGGAGATCGCGGTCGAACGCGATCGGCTCGCCGCCGTCGTTGTAAATCCAGAGCACCGCGCCCGCGGGAAGCTTCGCGCGATCGAGACGCAGCCGCACGCGATGCGCCGCGATTTGAAAGCGTCCGCTCCAGACCAGCCCGCGCTCCGACGTTGCGATGACGCCTTTCGACGCCGGCGCGCCGGCGAGCCGAACCACCACGAGGTCCGCCATGATTCGCACGAAGCCGTTCTTCACCGGCCTCCGTCCCTCGGCGTTCCAGACCCGCACTTCCTCGATGTCCGTCGGGTCGGCGGCGCCAATGCTCAGCGCCGGCGAGATCGCGGCCGCGGAAACGATGCGTGGCGGCGGCGGGAACGACTTCGCGCCGATGGCCTCGCGGGAGAACGCGGGCGCAATGTCGGCCGCGAACAGCGCGGCGGCGCCGAAGAAAGTGAGGGTACAGATCAGCGCGATCTTACGAGTCATGAATGACTCCTCTCGATTTGGACGTGAAGACAGACTACCATCCGCGCCGAAAATGCGCGCAATCCTCACCGGCGCGTCCAGCGGGATCGGGCTCGCGCTCGCGCGGGAGCTTTCGGGCCGCGGCTACGAGCTCGCGCTTTTGGCGCGGCGCACCGAACTACTCGAGCAACTCGCCTCCGAGCTGAAGACGAAAGCGATTCCTCTCACCTGCGACGTCGGTGACCGCGCCTCGGTGCACGACGCCGTCCGGCGCGCGCACGAACAGCTCGGCGGCGCGTTCGACGTCGCCGTCGCGAACGCGGGCGTCGGCATTTCGGGCCAGGTGGCGAAGCTCCGCATCGACGACGCGGAGCAGACGATCCGCGTGAACGTCCTCGGCATGCTGTATTTCTTCGACGCCGTGATCCCGCCGATGATCGAGGCGAAAAAGGGCCGCTTCGTCGGCGTCGCCTCGCTGGCCGGGCTGCGCGGACTGCCGAGCAGCGCGACCTACTCCGCGAGCAAAGCGGCGATGCAGGCGTTTCTCGAGGCCAGCCGCGTCGAGCTGAAGCCGTACGGCGTCGGCGTCACGATCGTCAATCCCGGATTCGTGAAATCGCCGATGACGGACAAGAACCGCTTCCACATGCCGTTCCTGATGTCGGCCGAGAAAGCGGCGCGCATCATCGCCGACGGGATCGAGCGGGGAAAGCGCGTCGTCGAGTTCCCTCTGCCGATGTCGCTGCTCGTCCGATTGCTGCGGCACCTGCCGGATGCGCTGTACGATCGCGTGATGTCGAGGGCACGAGCATGAGTCCGACGATGATGGTCCGTCTCTGGTCGCTGCAGAACGTGTTTCTGCTCTGGCTGATCCGTCCGAAGATCGTGGAGCTGAATCACGAGCGCTGCATCGTGCGCGTGCCGCTGAACTGGATCACGCGGCGCCGCGACATTCACGCGATGTACCTCGGCACGATGTGCATGGGCGCGGACGTGGCCGCGGGCCTCATCGCATTCACCATCGTCCGCGAGCGGCGCGAACGGGTGTCGTTCATCTTCAAAGACATCCGCGGCGAGTTCCTGAAGCGCGCCGAGGGGGACGTCGTGTTCACGAACAACGACGGACCGCTGATCCAGGACCTATTGCGCCGCGCGAACGAGACCGGCGAGCGGCAGGAAGCGACCGTGCACGTCACGGCGACGGTGCCGAAGAAGCTCGGCGACGAGCCGGTGGCGAAGTTCGAGCTGACGCTATCGGTGAAGCGTAAGTGACTTGTACAGCGTCTCGATGAACGGGTCCGTCTTGATGAAGCCCTGACCCCACGCGTCCCACGGCTCGAGCACTTTCTCCGTCTTCAACTGCTCGACCGTCTTGCCGGCGGCGATCCCTTTCTGCACCGCGGCCGAGGTTCCCTTCATCACTTCCACGAACTTCTTCAGGCCCGCTTTGTCGGACAGCGGACCGTGGCCCGGGATCACTTTCGCGTCGTCGGAAATCAGCGGCAGCACCTTCTCCACGGCCGCGATGATGCCCTGCACGCTGCCGCCGTTGTCGAGGTCGATGACCGGGAAGAGGCCATTGAAAAAGAGGTCGCCCATATGCACGACGTTCGACTTCGTGAACCAGATCACCGAGTCGCCGTCGGTGTGTCCCGGCGGCGTGTGCACGGCGCGGATGTCCTCGCCGTTCAGGTGCAGCGTCAGCGTATCGTTGAACGTCACGATCGGCAGCGCGCCCTTCGGCTGCGGCGGAAACGTGGTGCCGCGCACGATGGTCCCGGACTCGAGCTTCTTGCGCACGTTGTCGTGCGCGACGAGCGTGCCCTTCTGGCCGAAGTACTCGTTCCCGCCGGTGTGGTCGGGGTGATAGTGCGTGTTGATGATGAAGCGCACGGGCTTGTCGGCGATCGCCTTCATCGCCGCCTCGATGCGCGGCGCGAGCGGCGCGTACTGATCGTCGATCACGACGATGCCGTCGTCGCCGACCGACACACCGATGTTGCCGCCGGCACCCGTCAACATGTAGACCGATCCGGAAACCTTCTCCGCCTTGATCTCGACTTTACTCCAGTCGCGCCCCTGTGCGAACAGCGATAGCGAGGCGGCGAGCGTCATGCAAACATACAGTCTTCGCATGGCGGCGGATTATAAGTTCAGCGAGGCAATGCAGCGGCGCATCGCCGACTGCGGCGCGCGGGTGCGCGTCGGCTATCCGTGGTGGCTGCGCCCGTGGCTGATGCGCGACGTCATCGCCATCACGCTCGGGAAGACGATTTACGTCAGCCAGCGCGCGACGGAGCGCAGCAGCGAGCGGCTCGGACGCCTGCTGCGCCACGAGCTCGTGCACGTGCGGCAGATGAACCAGCACGGCTTTTTTCTCTTCCTCTGGCTCTACACGACGGAGTTCTTCCGGCACTTTTTCCGCGAGCGCGACGTCACGCGCGCCTATCGCAAGATCTCGTTCGAAGCGGAGGCGTGGGCGGAGGAAGAGCGCGCGGACGTATAATCAGCAGTTCCCGATGCTCCAGTTTCACTCTCTCGAGATTCCACAACTCGAGCGTTTTCTCGAGCGGCACAAGTCCGGGCTCTCGCTCAAGGACAACGTCGACCTCGATCTCGTGCTGCGGCAGATCCTGCAGCGCGCGAATGAATTCGTGCCCGCGGAGTCGGGCTCAATCCTGCTCGACGACCCGTATCGCAAGGTCGCCTCGCGCAAGGACAACGAGCTGGTCTTCATCGCCGCGTTCGGCGAGTCCAGCCGCGACCTGATCGGCAAGCGCCTCTCCGCGCAGCACGGCATCGTCGGTCACGTGTATCAGACCGGCGAGCCGCATCTCTCCGTCGACGTGGAGCGGGACGAGTATTTCTATCGCGACTTCGATCTGCAGCTCGGCCACAAATCGGGCTCGATCGTCGCCGTGCCGGTGTACCTCGGCAAGCACGTCGTCGGCGTGCTGGAGCTGATCAACGGGCGGAATGCCCAGACCTTCACGCCGAGGGACATGAACCTGCTCGAGATCTTCGCAGGCTACACCTCGTTCACGCTGCAGAACGCGCTCGAAGCGAAGCGTGCGCACGAGCTAGCGAAGAAAGACGATCTCACCGGCCTGTACAACGACCGCTGGTTTCACGTGCGCCTCTCCGAGACGCTCGCGGACTCGCGGAAGACCGGCAAGGAAGCGGTGTTGCTGTTCATGGACCTCGACCGCTTCAAGTGGGTGAACGACTGCCACGGACACCTCGCCGGCAGCCAGGTGCTGCGCGAAGTGGGATTCCTGCTGAAACGAATCGTGCAGCGCGGCGACGCCACGGTGGCGCGCTACGGCGGCGACGAGTTCGTGATGATCCTTCCCGACACCTCGCTCGACGAAGGCCTCGCGCTCTGCGAGGAGATCCGCCGTACGATCGAAGAGACGGCGTTTCTCGATCGGGAGTGGGGATTCAGCATGCCGCCCGTGCATCTGCGCAGCGTGCTCTCGGCGTCGATCGGCATCGCCCGCCACGTGCCGGACCGCAACAGCACGATCTCGTTCGACCTCGAGAAAAACGAACTGCTCCGCCGCGCCGATGCCGCGATGTACCAGGCCAAGGCCCTCGGCAAGAACCAAGTCGTGGTGTGGAACTCCACGATCGTCCCCGAGCATCGCGGCGCACTTTCGGACGCGGCTGCAACGTAGTGGAGCGGCGGGCTTTTAGCCCGCCGAATGATCCGGCGGGCTAAAGCCCGCCGCTCCATCTCTCCTATCCTTCTGCTATCTTGTCCCATCTTTTTTGGAGGACATCTGCCTTGGCTAAGATCACCGCGGAATACATCTGGATTGACGGACAGCGCCCGACGGGGAAGCTTCGCTCGAAAACGAAGATCCTCGACGGGCCGGTGAAGAAACTCTCCGACATCCCCGAATGGGGCTACGACGGATCGAGCACCTCGCAGGCCACCGGGCATTTCAGCGACCTGCTGCTGCGTCCCGTGAAGTACGTGCCGGATCCGCTGCATCGCGAGAACGACGTGCTCGTGCTTTGCGAAGTGCTCAATCCCGATGGGTCCGTGCATTGGAGCAACACGCGCGCGCAGTTGCGCGAGGTCGCGGAGAAGTACAAGGATCACGAGCCGTGGTTCGGCATCGAGCAGGAGTACACGTTCTTCGAAGGCAACCGTCCGCTCGGCTGGCCCGATCACGGATTCCCCGCGCCGCAGGGCGGGTACTACTGCGGCGTCGGCGCGGATGAAGTGTTCGGACGCGACGTGGTCGAAGCGCATGCCGATGCGTGCGTGCGCGCGGGCATTCACATCGTCGGAACGAACGCCGAGGTCATGCCGGGGCAGTGGGAGTTCCAGATCGGCGCCGTCGGCGCGCCCGACATCGCCGACGAGATGTGGCTCGCGCGCTGGCTGCTGTATCGCATCGGCGAAGAGTTCGAGGTCAGCGCGACGCTCTATCCGAAGCCGGTGAAAGGCGACTGGAACGGCGCCGGCGCGCACACGAACTTCTCGACGAAAGAGATGCGCCAGGAAGGCGGCATGAAGGCGATCGAGAATGCGATGCGCAAGCTCGAAAAGCGCCACGACGAGCACATCAAAGTCTACGGCGCGCACAACGAAGAGCGCCTGACGGGCCTGCACGAGACCGCGCCGATCCACCAGTTCCGCTGGGGCATCAGCGACCGCGGCGCCTCGATCCGCATCCCCATGGCCACCGCGAACCTCGGCTACGGCTACTTCGAAGACCGCCGCCCGGCCGCGAACATGGATCCGTATCAGGTGTGCGCGATTCTGATCGAGACCGTTTGCGGGGAGTATTGATTTAGGTGGAGGACAGGCACTCCTGCCTGTCCAGATGGCACGTGAGGACAGGCAGGAGTGCCTGTCCTCCACTAGACCGCAGTCCATAACACCCGCGTGCAGTTCATCGCTCGCGAGAAACATTCGCCCCGTCTCGAAGTGTCTCCCTGTGCGTAGCTCAAGGAGACATCAAATGAAAAGCACAAAGAAACAGTGGGCAATGGGAGTGGTGGCACTCGCGCTGATGACGGCAATGCCCTCATTCGCGCAGTCGCGCGGACGCAACGAATCGCAGCGCCGCGACAATGGGCGAAGCGAAGCGCGCTCGTATCGCGAGAACGATCGTGTCTCGGTGCAGGGCAAAGTCACCTCCTTCTCGCGCGAGCGTGACGGCTATCGCGTGCGGCTCGATCGCGGGCGGGAGTCGTACTGGGTTCCGCAGTCCTATTTCCGCAACCGCGGGCGCGGGCGCGGTCTCAGCGTCGGCGTGCAGATCGTTCTCGGCGGCGTCTTCCGCGGTGGATCGGTGTACGTCGATGACGTGAACTGGCCGGATGATCGCTATGGCTATGACAACGGCTACGTCGCCGGCATCGTCGAGCGCGTCGATGTCCGGAGCGGCATCGCCGACGTCCGCGACGACCGCAGCGGGCGCGTGGTCCGCGTCGAGTTTCGCAACTCCGGCCGGCGCGGTCTCGACCTCAACGACATGCGCCGCGGCGACTACGTCGAGCTCTCGGGCCAGTGGTCCGGCGGGCGGTTCGAGGCCTACAACATCGAGGCCATTCGCGATCGCTGACTAGGGATTCTCAACCTCCGGCGCGGCGCTGCGTCGCGCCGGACGAATGAGCTTCTCGAACAGCGGAAAGACGATCTGCACCAACAGGATCGCGACCGTCAACACGGTCGCGATCGTGTAGTAGCCGAGGCCCGAGGCCACGCCGACGCTCGACGCCGCCCAGAGCGTCGCCGCCGTCGTCACTCCTTCCACCATCTCCCCGCGGCGCAGGATGACGCCCGCGCCGATGAAGCCGATGCCGCCCACCACCGCCGCGGCCAGCTGCGCCGGATTGTGATTCGACGGCCCGAACGTATTCGTCATGATGGCGAAGCCGGCGGCGCCGATCGACACCAGCGTCATCGTCTTCATCCCGGCGGTTTTCTGCCGGCGCTCGCGGTCGATGCCGATCAGGGCCCCGAACACGAGCGCCAGCGCGACCCGGATGACGACGACGGCCGGATCGCTCACTGGAAGCTCATCTTCGGCAGCCCGAGCCAGAACCCGGCCGGATACATCGTGTAGCCCTGAAGAGTCTTGTCCATCACCGCCACGTTGATCTGGTGATACAGCGACACGTACGGCAAATCGTCCTGCACGATGCGCTGAATCTCGCCGTAAATCTGCTTCCGCTTCGCGCGGTCGAACGTGGAGCGCCCCTCCATGATCAGCTGATCGACTTTCGGGTTCGTGAAATACCCGCGGTTCTGTCCCTCGGGCGGGAAGTTCTTGGAGTGGAAAATGATGTAGAAGAAATCGGGATCCTGGATCCCGTTGCGGCTCAGCGAGTACATGTCGAAGTTGCCTTTGCCGATGTCCTCGAAGAACGTGCCGAACTCGCTCGACAGGATGTTCACCTTGATCCCGACCTGGGCCAGCATCTGCTGAATCGCCTGCGCGCGCAGGTTCGCCTCGACGTCGACGGAAGTCTTGAAATTGAGCTCGAAGCGCGGCTGCGGACCGTCACCGTCCGGATCCTTGTAGCCGGCTTGATCGAGCAGCTGCTTGGCGCGGTTCGGATCGTACGCATAGGTGGGCAGATTCTCCGCGCGCGCCCAGTGCCCCTGCGCCAGCATCGTGTCGGTCACGACGCCGTGGCCGCGCAGCAGGTCCTGCACGATGCGCTGCCGGTCGATCGCGTGCGCGATCGCGCGCCGCACCTCGATCTTCGACAGAATCGGCTTCTTCAGATTGAAGGCGAGGTACTGCCACACCGATCCCGGCTTCTTCACCACCTGCAGCTTGTCGTTCTTCTCGAACTCGGTGACGTTCTCGAACGGGATCTGATTCACTTCCCAGTTGACCGTGCCGCGGCGCAGTTCGAGCACGCGCGTCGTCGAGTCGGGGATGATGCGTACCGTGATGCGCTTGATCTTCGGCGGGCCGCCGATCCAGTGCTCGTTCGCTTCCAGTTCGACCGACTCGTCGGTTTTGTAGCTCACGACCTTGTAGGGCCCGAACGAGATCGGTTTCGTTTTGTACGCGTTCGCGTCCGCGTCGGGCGGCACGATGCCGAGGTTGAAATTGTCGAAGATGCCGCCGTTCGGCTCCTTCAACTTGAAGATGACGGTCTGGGCGTCGGGCGCTTCGATGTGATCGACCGCCGAATAGCCGGACGCCTTCGTGTTCTGAACCTTCTGCGAGATCACGTCGTCGTACGTCTTCTTCACGTCCTGCGAAGTGACGGGACGGCCGTCGTGGAACTTCGCCGCCGGGTTGAGATGAAAGACGATCGTGCGGTCGTCGGGCGTTTCCCAGCTCTGCGCGAGATCGGGGGCGTAGTCCATCTCCGGCGTGACCTGGATGAGGCCGCGGCAGCAGATGTCGAAGAGGCGGCCGGAGACGTTGTCGTTGCCGACGCGCGGATCGAGATTGGTGGGGCTGCTCTGCACCATGACGACGAGCCGATTGTCGTCGCCGCCGGCAGGTTGCTTCTTCTCGCCGCCACCACAGGAGGCGAGCGTGACCGTGGCAATCGCGAGCGCGATCCATTGACGGTGTTTCATGTCTTTAACTCCTATTCGCGCCGTGGTTACAAGAGGAATGCCCGCTTGTATCATGCGCCCGCATGGTTTTGAGAAAGCTCCTGATCGTGGCCGCGCTCTGCGTGGCTTCCGCCGCGTCCGCCCAGCAGAAGGTGATCGTCCTCGGCTTCGACGGCGTCGACGCCCGCTACACCGAGCGCTGGATGAACGAGGGGAAGCTGCCGAATCTCGCGAAGCTGCGCGACCAGGGCACGTTCCGCCCGCTCCTGCCGACCACGCCGGCGCAGACGCCGGTCTCGTGGTCGACGTTCAGCACCGGCATCGATCCCGGCCGTACCGGCATCTTCGACTTTCTCCGCCGCGATCCCAAAACCTATCTTCCCGTCTTCGCCGCGTTCGACATGACGAAAGAGCCGCTGCTCCTCGGCGATCGCAACCCGATCGTCTTCGGCGCCGCGGCGCTGCTGCTTTTCGCCGTCATCGCCGCGATTCTCTTCCTGCGCGGACGCCGCATCGGCGGCACGGCATTTCTGATCATCGGCATCGGCCTCGCCGCCGGGATCTTCTACACGGTCAAGAAATACATCCCACCGATGAAGCCCGGCGTCATCAATCGCCGCCAGGGCATTCCGTTCTGGGAAGCGGCGGCGAAGGCGGGGAAGAAGTCGACGATCGTCCACGTCCCCGTCACGTTTCCCGCGACCGATTTCCACGAGGGCCACATGCTTTCCGGCCTCGGCGTCCCCGACATGTCGGGCCGCGTCGGCAAGCCGTTCTACTTCACCTCCGAGCTCGACTTTCAGCGCGCCGGCTCGTCGAACGAATTCTCCATCGAAGTCGTCCAGCTCGAAGACAACCGCGGCGTGATCTCGACCGAGATCAAAGGCCCGCCGAACGAGCTGTTCGGCGATCCGCCGTACATCAAGATCCCGATGACGATCACGGTGGCGAACGATCGCAACTCGATCCAGATCGACGTCAGCGGTCAGAAGCTCACGCTGAAGCCGGGCGAGTGGACGGGCTGGGTGAACTTCGTCTTTCCCTTCAACCCGCTGATCAAGCTGCACGGCATCAGCCGCTTCCACCTCATCACCTCGCAGCCCGAGGTGAAGCTGTATCTGTCGCCGATCAACTTCGATCCGCGCAGCCTCCCGCCGGGCTTCCGCGTCTCGACGCCGGCGAAGTGGGCGCCGGAGGTGGCGAAGGAGCTGGGGCTGTACAAGACGATCGGCTGGCAGATCGACACATGGGCCATCTCCGAGGGGTTCGCGACGGAGAAAATGTTCTGGGATGACATGGAGTGGACGGTCACGCAGTCGCGGAAGATGTTCGCGAACTTCCTCCAGCGTGACGACGATCTGACCGTGCAGTGCTTCGAATTTCCCGATCGCGTCGGCCACGTCTTCTGGCGTCTCGTCGATCCGACGCATCCGGCGTATGACGCGAAGCTGGCCGCGCAGTGGGGCGACGCGATCCTCAGGTCGTATCAGCTGATGGATGCGATCGTCGGCGATGCGATGGCGGCCGCCGAGAAGAAACACGCGCTGCTGATCGTGGCCTCCGATCACGGCTTCGCCTCATTCCGTAAGCACGTGCACTACAACACCTGGCTGGTGCTGAACGGGTACATGACGCTCAAGGCCGGCGTCGAGGTGAAGAAGCGCAACGTGGAGATGCTCTTCGACTCCGGCCAGTTCTGGGAAAACGTCGACTGGTCGAAGACGCGCGCCTACGCGATGGGCCTCGGCGAGATGTACATCAATCTCAAAGGCCGCGAGGCGCACGGCATCGTCGAGCCGGGCGCCGAATATGACAATCTGAAAAAGGAGCTGAAAGAACGCCTCGTGGCGATGGTCGATCCCGAGACCCTCGAACACCCCGTCCGCCGCGTCGTCGCCCGCGAAGAGGTCTACAAGAAATTCGACCCCAACATGATCCCCGACCTCGTCGTCATGAACAACGACGGCTACCGCGTCAGCTGGCAGACCTCGTTAGGCGGCGTCCCCAAGCAGCTGTTCGAGCCCAACAAAGCCCCCTGGAGCGGCGACCACTGCTCCGTCGACCCCGAGATCGTGAAGGGCATTTTCTTCACGAACGAAAAACTGCAGACGGGGAGGGCGCCGTACATTGCGGATGTGTACCCGACGGTACTGGGGCGGTTGGGGGTGAAGGTGCCGTATGAGGTGGATGGGGTGGAACTACGATGAAGCTCCTGGCTCTTAGCTGTTAGCTCTTAGGAGGCGTAATGAGCGATTCGTATCGAGATTTACTGGCGTGGCAGAAGGCGATGGCATTGGTGACCGAAGTCTATCGTGAGACCGAGTCATTTCCAGCACGTGAGATGTATGGATTGACGAATCAAGTTCGACGCGCGGCAGTTGGGGTACCGAGCGACATCGCTGAGGGCAAGGGACGACTCTCCAAGAAAGAATTTGTGCAGATGCTTTCTCGCGCCCGCGGTTCCATTCACGAGGTGCAGACGCAATTGGAAATTGCCCGCAACCTCGGATTTCTCACCGAGGAAACATTTCTAGCTCTCAAACCCAAAGCCGACGAAGTCGGCCGCCTGATCAATGGCCTGATCCGCAGCATCCGGCGCCAAATCGTCCCGCTAACACCTCGTCTCCCCCTAAGAGCTAAGACCTAAGAGCTAAGAGCCCAAAAAGTGGATTACAAGCGATTACTCACCAAAGTAGAACGCACCCTCGAACAAATCGACATGACCGAGTCCATGTCGACTTCGGTCACCCAGATTGCCGAGACCATCGCCTCCAATTTCCGCGACGAGTTAGGCATTACCGGCGGGCGCATTTATGAGACGCGGGAGGAGACGTATGAGTTGGTGGGGCGGTTTGGGCAGGAGCATGAGGGGGCGCTGAATATTGAGGTTCCGAAGGATTACAAGCCCGTAGAGCTCGTGCTCGAGAACGGGATCGTGGTCATGGATCCGACGGATCCGGGCGTCGATCCTGAATTGGAGCATCGGCTCGGGGCGCGGCGGTTTTGTGCGGTGGCGGTGGGGGATGAGAATTACATCCTCGCCTTCAATGTCTCGCCCGAATTGTCGCGCGAGGACATTCTCTTCTCGCTCAATCTCATCCGCTATGCGATCAATCAGCGCATTCGTACGCAGCGGTATGAATCATTGATCGGCGAGGCGCAGCGCATTCAACAGTCGATTCTTCCGCAGCGCGTGCCGAAGTATGCGGGCTATGACATTTGGGGACGCACGGTGCCGGCGGAAATCGTCAGCGGCGATTTCTACGATTTCATCCCCGTCTCCGACAATATCCTCGGCCTCGCCATCGCCGACGGCTCGGGCCACGGCCTGCCCGCGGCGCTGGTCGTGCGCGACATCTACATGGGCCTGCGCATGGCCACGGACCGCGATTTCAAAATCATCCGAACGGTGGAAAAGCTCAATCACATCATTCACCGCGGACGCCTGACGACGAAATTCGTGTCGCTCTTTTATGGCGAGCTCGAGACGGGCGGGATTTTCATTTATACGAACGCCGGGCATAACCCGCCGTTCGTCCTCAAGAAAGACCGGGTGGATTTTCTCCACAGCTGCGGTCCAGTGCTCGGACCGACGCCCGACGCCACGTACACGCGCGGCTTCGCGCAGCTGCAGCCCGGCGATCTGCTGTGCATGTACTCGGACGGCATCATTGAAGCGCGCGACAAGAAGGAACACGAATTCGCGATCGAGCGCCTCGTGCGCGTCGTCAAATCGAACCGCCACCGGCCGGCGCAGGAGATCGGACGGGAAGTGCTCGCGAAGGTGGCGAAGTGGGGCCGCGCGGGACAGGACGATCGCACGATCGTGATCGTGAAGGCGATCCGCCTGTGAGCGACGTTCTCTGGTTCAACGGCCGGTTCACCACCACCGACGAGCGCGTCCTGGGCGTGGAAGACCGCGGCTTTCAATTCGGCGACGCCGTCTATGAAGTCTTCAAGTTCCTCGGCAAGCGGCCGATCTTTCTCGCCCAGCACTTCCGCCGCATGGAGCGCGGGCTGCAGCGCATCGAGATCCCGCTGCCGTGGGACGCGTCGTCCTTCGAGGCCACGGTCCGCGAGCTGCTCGAGCGCACGGCCTTCGACGACGGCATCGTGTACGCGCAGGTCTCGCGCGGCGAGGCGGAGCGCGCGCATTTCTGGCCCGAGGGCATGAAGCCGACGGCGCTCATGTACTCGCGCGCGTTCAGGTTTCCCGATGCCGCGAAGAAAGAGCGCGGCATCAAGGTGATCACGACGCCCGACCGCCGCTGGCGCTACTGCAGCGTGAAGTCGACCAACCTGCTGGCGAACTCGATGGCGAAGAAGCAGGCCCAGCGCGCGAGCGCGGACGAGGCGATTTTTCTCGGCGACGACGGCATGGTCCGCGAAGGCGCGAGCTCGAGCTTCTTCGCCGTGAAGAACGGCCGCGTCGTGACGCACACGCTCGAAGACTGCATCCTCCCGGGCGTCGTGCGCGACGTCGTCATCGGGCTCGCGCTTTCGGCGAAGATCCCGGTCGACGAACGGCCGCTGCGCGAGGCGGAGCTGTTCGATCTCGACGAGGCCTTCATCACCAGCACGACGCAGGGCGTCATGCCGATCGCGGAGATCGACAACCGCATCATCGGCAACAGCCGGCGCGGCGAAGTGACGGCGCGGCTGCAGGAGCTGTTCGACGCGGCGGAACGCCGCTAGTCCGAAATGATGTCGCCGAGGATCCGGCCGCCGAGGCCGCCGATCCCGCGCGACTCGTCCCGGCCGCCGCCCACCGCCGCGGCGATGCGGCTGGCGAAGCGGCTGAAGGGGAGCGTCTGCAGCACGATGTGGCCGGGGCCGGTCAGCACCGCGTAGAACAGACCTTCACCGCCGAACAGCGCGTTCCTGAACCCGCCGACGAACTGGATGTCGTAGCGCACCGACTCGGCCATCGACACGATGCATCCCGTGTCGACGCGCAGCTGCTCGCCCGGCGCGAGATCGAACTCGATCATGTTCCCGCCGCCGTGCAGGAACACCAGTCCCTGTCCGCTGATCTTCTGCAGGATGAATCCCTCGCCGCCGAACAGGCCGGCGCCGAAGCGCTTCGTGAACGCGATCGAGAGATCGACGTTGCCGATCGCGCACAGGAACGCGTTGCGCTCGGCAAGAATCGTGTTGCCGCGCAGCTCGAGCGGAAAAATCTTGCCCGCGATCGGATTCGCCAGCGCCATCCGTCCATCGCCGGCGTTGCAGCGGAACGCGCTCATGAACATCGATTCGCCGGCGAGGAACTTGCGCATCAGTCCCTTCATCACGCCGCCCTGCATCTTCGCCTGCAGCTCGATGCCGCTGCTCATGTAGAGCATCGACCCGGCTTCCGCGTACAGCTCCTCGCCGGGCTTGAGCGTGATCTGTAAGGCCTGCATGACATCGCCAGTGATCTTGTAGTCCATGCTCATATCATCGCATCGTGCGCACGCTCCTCGAAGCCCTGGCCACGCTCTATCCCGACTCGTCGAAGACGACGCTCCGCCAGATGCTTGCGTCCGGCCGCGTGCGCATGAACGGCGAGATTGAGAAGAGCGCGAAGCGCGACGTCGAAGACGACGACGTGGTCGACGTGGTGTCGAAGACGATGCAGCGCGCGCTGCCGCCGGAGCTGTCGATCCTTCATGAAGACGAGCACGTGATCGTGGTGCTGAAGGCGAACGGGCTCCTCACCGTGGCCACCGAGCGCGAGCGCGAGACGACGGCGCAGGCGTATCTCAACACCTACCTCGGCTCGATCGGCGAGGAGCGGATTCACGTCGTGCATCGCCTCGACCGCGAGACGTCCGGAGTGCTCGTGTTCGCCAAGCACTTTGCCGCGCGCGAGGCGCTCAAGGAGCAGTTCGCCGCGCACACCGTCGACCGCATCTACATCGCCATCGTCGAAGGCGCGATGGAACCGCCGTCCGGCACGTTCTCATCGCACCTTCGAGAGATGAAGGACTTGAAGATGGTCAGCGTGAAGTCGCATCCGGAGTCGAAGTACGCGGTGACGCACTACCGCACGATCCAGAGCGCGAACGGCTACTCGATGCTCGAGGTCACGCTGGAGACCGGGCGCAAGAATCAGATCCGCGCCCATGTCTCCGAGGCGGGGCATCCGATCATCGGCGACCGCATGTACGGCAGCACCATCAATCCGATCGGACGCCTCGGCCTCCACGCGAAGCTCCTCGGGTTCGACCATCCGATGACCGGCCAGCATCTCGTCTTCACCGCCGCGGTGCCGAAGGCGTTTCGAAAGTTGCTGGGCTAGTCGTTCACCTCATCGCCGCCGCCCGTTCCCTTCGACGTCGTCACCTCGAATGCGCTGCGGCCGTGAGTGAACGCGCGCATGATTCCGGTCACCGGATGCACTTCCAGGTCGCGCACGTCCGCCAGCGGCAATCCGTTGTTGTACGGCCTCCAGAACCACTTCATGCCGTGCTCGGTCGAGCGTCCCTGGAACACGCCGCGCTCGGTGCCGACGTAGAGCGTCGACGGGCGGTTCTTGTCGATGGCGATCGTCTGCACGAGGCGGTTCAACGGCAGATCGCCGGTGATGTCCTGGGCCGTGAAGTTGCCGGTGGCCGGATTGCGGACGAGGCGGACGATGCGGCCCTCCTGGACGCCTCTGCTGTCGAACGACGCATAAAGACGCGACGGGTCGGCGAGGTCGAGCTCCAGATCCGTGAGCGGGAAGTCGCTTGGATGTTCGAAGATGGTGCGCCAGCTCGCGCCGCCTGGTCCCACGAAGATCTCTCCGGAATTCGAGCCCGCGTAGTAGATGTCGGCCGGGCCGTCGATGGCGGAGCGCACGATCACGTTCGTCAGCGGGCCGAAGAGGATGGACCAGTTGGAGCCCGAATTCGTCGTCCGGTAAAGCAGTCCGCACGACGCGACCAGCGTAGCCGGCCGGCTCGGGTGCACTTGAAAGTGCAGGTTGTCGCACTGCGTGCCCGTCGGCAGTCCGTTCGCCGCGGGGGAGAAGCCGGCGCCTCCGTTCGTCGACCGCTGGATGCTGTTGGCGCGCTGCGCCATCGTGTACATGATCGAGGAGTTGGTTGGATCGAAGTCGACCGTCGCCCCGTCGCCGCCTCGGATCTCCGACCACACCGCGTTTCCGGCCGTGCCCTTGAGATTCCCGTTGTCCTGCGTGCCGCCGATCAGGAGGCTGGCGTCGGTCGGCGCGACCGCGCCGTCGTAGAACTCGACGTTGGTGATGCCGTCGCCGATGTGCACCCACGAGCCGCTCCCGCCGCCGTTCGTGGAGCGGTAGATCCCGCCGTCGGTCAGCGTAAACACCGTCGAGGGAACGGTCGGATGGAAGACGAGCTGGTGATGATCGGAGTGAGCGCTGCCCGATGCGGTCAGCCCGCTGATCGTGCTGAAGTCGCTGCCGCCGTTCGTCGAGCGGTACATGTACGTGCCGGTGGCGAAGAGTTTGTTGGCGTTGCTCGGGTCGGCGTAGAGACCGCTCCAGATGTGCTTGGACGGGTCGCTGTCGGGCGCCCAGATGCAGTCCCAGAACGAGTCGCCCTCGCCGCCGATGCTGCAGCCGAGGTTCCCGGGGCGGAAGAGGCGGAACGTGTCGCCCAGCGTGTAGCCAACATACTGTTGCCACCCCGACGCGGCGACGCGGATCAGCGTGTTCGCATCGCCGCTGGGGAGCGCCCCGCCGGGACAGCCCCGCACGAGGCGCCAGTTCGCGCCCCAGTTGAAGCTCTCGTAGACGCCGGCGGGGCCGGGGTCGGTTTTGTGAAACAGCGTGGCGTACAACGCGCCGTTGTGAGCCCTGCGCATGAGGTTCTTGCACGCGCCGCCGCTGAGTACGAGGATCCAGCTCACGCCGCCGTCCTCGGAGCGGTAGATGCCGTCGTCGGACGAGACGACCATCTGGTTCGGTGCGGCGGGATTGATGAGCAGCCCGCCGCCGGCATGGATGACGGCCGCGAGATTGTCATCCGAGATCTGCGTCCAGCTCGTGCCGGCGTTGTCCGAGCGAAGCACGCCGTCACTCGGCGTGACGAGGAAGACGCGGGACGGATTGCCCGGCTCGAGCGCGAGCGCCGCGACGCGCACCGTCGCCGACTCCGCGAGCGAGATCCAGTTCGCGCCGCCGTCGACCGTCTTCCACACGCCGCTCAGCTGCGCGCCGACGTACATCGTCGACGGCGCCGTGGGATCGATGGCCAGTGTCGAGAGCCGTCCGGTGGAGCTGCTCCAGCCGTACCAGCGTCCCGTATCGATCACGCGCCGCGGCCCGATGTTCACCCAGCGATCGGGATCGGGTGCCGGGTTGTGGTACTCCTTCGCCGCGGTGTTGTTCTTCTCGTCCGCTTCGGCGACCGAGTTGTCGACGTCGGCGTCCGCGGTCAGTGCGAACTCGCCCGGCGCGGACTCGAAGATGTGCGACACGTACACCGTGCCGCCCGCGGGCAGCGCGTCGGTGCTGACGTACGCGGGCACGAGCTTGCCGTCCTTGTCGACGGCGCCCGGATCGATGCGCGTGCGGAACGGCTTCGTCACGCTCTGCGCTCCGTCGTTGACGATGCGGAAGTGAACGCCGATGCGCCGCGTCCGGTCCTCCTCGTACTGGAGCGTGTGAAACGCCAGTTGCTCGATGCGCAGATCCACTCCCTCCGTGCCCGCGCTCGCGGCGAGCGTGTTGTTCTTCGAGCTCGGCTCCCTCGACGACCAGCGCGGATTCACCTCCGCGCTGATCGCTCCGCGCTCGGGATCGCTCCACGGCACTTCGAGGGTCGTGCTCTTGCCGGCCTCGATGACGCCGGTGTCGACGACGATCGCTGCTTCGCCGTTGCGCCGGATCACCAGCGGCGCGCTGGCGCTGATCGATCCCTCGTTGCCGGCGATGACGCGAATGCGGCCGGGGCCGTCCGCCGGCGCGAGCATGTCCATGCCCGTCAGCGCAAAGTCCGCATCCACCGCCGGCGCAATGGACGTGATGACGTCGCGCGCGTGGGTGTTGTCGAAGCGATTGGTCTCGATGAGCAACTGCCGCGGATCGACGGTCGCCACGAGCGTCGTTTTCCCCACGCTCTTCGGCATCCACGGAACCGACACCGTGGCACGGCCGGTGTCGAGGTTCACGATGCGCGAAGCGAGCGCCTCGCCGTTCGCGTAGAACACGACTTCCACGTTCTCCACCGGTGCGCTCGAGTTCTCGATGGTCAGCACGACCACGGCCGCTTCCTCCGGCTCCGGATGCGCGGGCGTGACGGCGATCGATTTCGCCGCGAGCGCCGGCATCTCGTCGGCGCGTTTGTCCTCCGCGTGAGCGGAGACGGTGATGAAGACGAAGAGCAGCGCGACGAGGCGCAGCGTGTGCGAAGGTCTCATGAAATCCTCCTGTGCCTTAATAGCGCAAAGGAGGAGGAAAAGGTGACACCACGCGGGCGCTCACCGAGCTGAGCTGGCGAGCACGAGACCGGAGAAGCGAGCGCGCGTCGTGAGCGCCATGATCCATACGTTGCCGACCGACGTCGCAGCGGACGTCGTCGAGCTCTCCGAAAGAGTCGGCCCGCTTCTGTGGAAACGATTTCGGCAGCGCCTGCGCATCATCAAGACTTCCTGACTTTGTCGCCCGTTCTTCGGCCCCCACGGTTTCGAAACGAACTCCTCGCGTGTCCGTATAATTGAGGAGATCCTTCAATGAACCCGACGCCTCGAGCGGTCACGTCCCTGGAGCGACGCGTCACCGCGGTGCTTTGCGTCCGCCAACTCATCGCCTGGGCCACCGTCGCGGCCATCGTGTGGGGCGTGATCATCCTCGTCGCCCGGCTCGCGTTCGCGGCTTCGCCTCCGCTCTTCATCCTCCTGGCGATGCTGCCGGTCGTCATCGGAGGCGCGGTGCTGCACGCGCTGCGCATGCGGCCGTCGCGCAACGCGTTGATCGCGCTGCTCGATGCCGAGTCGAACTGCGGCGGGTTGCTCATGGCCTCGGATGCGGTGCCGCTCGGTGAGTGGAACGTCGACGTCGCGCGCGTGCCACGCGTGCGATGGGCGAGCCGGCGGCATCTCATCGTCGCCGCGCTCTGCCTCGGCTTCGCGGCGGCGGCGATGTTCGTGCCGATTCGCGCGGAGGCGTCGAAGCAGACGCTCGACGTCCGCCGCGACGCGGATCAGCTGCAGAAGCGCATCGACCTCTTGCGCGAGGAAGAAGTCATCCCCGAGGCGCGCGCCGAGGCGATGACGAAGACGGTCGAGGCGCTGCGGCGCGAGGCGGAAGCGGACGATCCGGCGAAAGCCTGGGAAGCCTTGGACAGCATCGCCGAGTCGACGTCGCAGGCGGCGAAAGAAGCGGGCGAGGAAGCGGTACGCAAAGGCGAGCAGCTCACGCGCGCCGAGGCCATGGCCATGGGACTCGCCAGCGACGCGCTCGATCCCTCGCAGCTCGCGCAGGCCATGCGCGAAATGGCGAACGAGATGCAGTCGCAGGAACTGCAGTCCAAGCTGCCGGCCGACCTTCGCGACGCGATCTCGAAAGGCCAGCTGACGAAAGAACAGCTCCGGCAGCTCGAACAGGCGTTGCGCAATCAGAAAGGCAAGCTGCGCTCGTCGATGGCCAAGCTGCAAAAGGCGGGGTTGATCGACGCGAAGACGCTGAAAGCATGCGAGAACGCGACGAACGGCGGAAACGGCAGTGGCGGCGGTCTCGCGCAGTTTCTCCGCGAGAACGCGGGCAAGCAGGGATTCTCGAACGCGATCGGGGAGTGGGTCCAAGGCACGCCGGGACGCGACCGCGGCCGCGGCGACGCGCCGATGTTCTTCGGCGAAGAAGCGCGCGAAGACGGCGCGTTCAAAGAGCAGACGTTGCCCCCGGCGACCGCGGCGTCGCTCAGCAATTCGCAGACTGTCGCCGTCAGCGCCGCCACGCCGAATGCGAACGACAGTGAGCGCTCCAGGGGCGGCGCACTCACGAACGCGCAAGCCGGATCGGGATCGGCGATCACGACGGCGGTGCTCCCGCGCCACCGCGGAACCGTCGAGCGTTTCTTTGAAAGGAAGCCATGACCGACACGCTCATGCAACCCGCCGAGCTTCGCGTGCACGCGGAGCGCGCGAACGCGATCCTCGACGAGCTCGATCGCATTCTCCTCGGCCGCACGGATCTTCATCGCCTCGTCGTCATCGGCATTCTCTCGCGTGGGCACATCCTCCTCGAAGGCGTGCCCGGCCTCGGCAAAACCGCGCTCGCGAAAGGGCTCGGCGACGTGCTCGGACTGCAACTGAAGCGCGTGCAGTTCACGCCCGACCTCATGCCGGGCGACATCCTCGGCACGAACATCCTCCAGGAAACGGCCGGCGGGCAGCGGCAGCTGCAGTTCCAGCCCGGCCCGATCTTCACGAACATCCTCCTCGCCGACGAGATCAATCGTGCGTCGCCGAAAACGCAGTCGGCGTTGCTCGAAGCGATGCAGGAGCGCGCGGTAACGATGTTCGGCACCACGCGCGCGCTGCCGTCGCCGTTCTTCGTGATGGCGTCGCAGAACCCGATCGAGTTCGAAGGAACGTATCCGCTCCCCGAGGCACAGATCGACCGGTTCCTGTTCAAGCTGCAGGTCCTCGGCCTCGATGCCGATGTGCTCGACGAGATCATCTCGACGCGGCGCCGCGGAGAGCCGCCCGCGCCGCGGATGAGCGTCACGCCGGCGGAGCTCGAAGAGCTGTTCGCCGCCGTCGATCGCGTCTTTCTGCCGCGCGCCGTTTCGCGCTACATCGCGCGCCTCGTCGCCGCCACGCACGATCAGAAGCTCGACACCATCTCGAAGTACGTCACCCTCGGCGCGTCGCCGCGCGCGGCGATCGCGCTCGCCGAAGCGGCCCGCGCGCTGGCCTTGCTCGCTGGCCGGCCGACGGTCGGATTCGACGACGTCAAAGGCGTCGCGCACGCCGTGCTCAATCACCGGCTGATCCTCAGCTATCGCGCGCGGCTCGACGGCGTGAAAGCGGATCAACTCGTCGCCGAGCTGCTGTCGGGCATCTCCGAAACGGAGATGCGCCTGCCGGACGACGTCGTGGTGCGGGGAAGCGCGAATGCGTGAGGCCGCACTCGTCGCGCTGCTGTTCGCGGCCGTCACCGCGGCGGGCGAAGTGTACGACCGGATCTCCATCCAACAGCTGCCGGTCCTCGGTGCGCCGAAGCCGGGCGGCTACTACGAGTACCGCTTTGCCGTCCGCAACGAGACGGTGGAAGCGCACAAGGTCCGCATCGACATCAAGTCGATGACGGTGGTGCGCACGCCGGGCGAGACGCACACATCGCGGGAGTTCACGGTCCGCCCACTCTCGCTCGAAACCGTTCGCATTCCGCAATACGTCAGCAGCCAGATGTACGGCCCCTCCGAGGGGCGGGTGACGATCGACGGCAGCGAACAGCGCGAGCCGCTCTCCATCGCGCGCACGTCGGGAACGGACTCGGGCTTGCTGCCGTTCGTGCTCGTCGGCCGGAACGTGCCCCAGGACGTCGTCATGATCCTGCTGCCGGGCCCGCCCACCGGGATTGCGGTGCGCGCCGATCTGCCGGCGGCGGAGTGGAGCGACCAGTGGATTCAGTATGGCCAATACGACGGCGTGCTGTTGACGACGGAAGACTGGACGCAGCTGCCGCCGGCGGTGCGCAGTGCGCTCCTGCGCTGGACCGCGGCCGGCGGCACGCTGACGTTTCTCGGGATGCCGGGACCGCTGCCGGTGGTGATGCGGCAGGCCGTGGAAGCGCAGAACGTCGCGGCCTGGCATTCCGGCTTCGGCACGATTGCCGTCCTCGAGTCGCAAACGGAGTTTCCGGTGCCCGCGGTGGAAGAGTTGCGCACGATGTGGCGCCGCGGCAAGGTCAACCCGGAGACCGGCCAGCGCATGGACGACGTGCTGCCGATCCTCGACAAGACCGCGATCCCGATCGGCTCGATGTTCTCGGTGCTGGTCCTCTTCGCGGTCGCCGGCGGGCCGGCCAGTCTCATTCTGCTGGCGAGAAAAGAGAAGCGCGTCTGGATTTTCGGAACGCTGCCGCTGCTCGCGATCGTCACTACCGTCACGGTCGTCGGCGCGCTGATTCTGAACGAAGGGTTCGCGCGCATTCAGAGAACGACCACGGTCACGATGCTCGACGAGCAGCACGGCGAAGCGGCGACGATCGGCTGGATCGGCTTCTATGCGACGTTCCCGCCGAATGGCGAGGTTCGGTTCGACTACGACAGCGAAGTGCAGCCGCTCTTTCCGACGAAAGACGCGCGCACCGACTGGACGGACGGACAGCGGTTCCTGTCCGGCTGGGTCGGCAGCCGCGTGCCGAGCCACTTCACGCTGCGCAAATCCGAGCCGCGCCGCGAACGCGTTCCGATCCGCATCCAGGGTGGCCGTGTCTACGCGCTCAACGGCCTCGGCGTGCCGATCACGAAGCTCGAAGTCGCGCTCGCGGACGGCTCGGTATTCGAGGCGCAGCAGCTCGCGCCCGGAAAAGAAGTCACGCTCAGGCGCAACGGAACGATCCCTGGCGCCTGGAAAGACCCGGCGCTGCTCCCCGGAGCCTCCACGACGTGGTATTCGCTCGCCAGCCGCGTCAGCAATGAATCGCGCGAGTACCTCCGGCCCGGAACCTACATCGCCGTGCTCGACAAATCGCCGTTCGTCGAACAGGCACTGGAGGATCCGAGCCGCGTCACGACGCAGGCCGTCGTCATCGGGACCATGAAGAGGATGCCCAATGCGAGTTGAAGTCCGCGGCCTGCGCAAGGCGTTCGGGCACACGACCGCGCTCGACGGGGTGTCCTTTTCGTTCGGAGCCGGCGAGGTGATGGGATTCGTCGGACCGAACGGCGCGGGGAAGACGACCACGATGCGCATCCTGGCCACGCTCGACGAGCCGACCGAGGGCGATGCGTTGCTCGACGGCGTCTCGATCATTCAGGAGCCGGAGATGGCGCGCCGCTCGATCGGATTCGTTCCCGACGCGCTGCCGACGCACGCCGACATCACCGTGCACGAATACCTCGACTTCTTCGCCCGCGCGTACCGCCTCACCGGCACGCAGCGGCGGCAGGTCATCGAAAGCGTCGAAGAGTTCACGAACCTCACCGGCATCCGCCACAAGCTGCTCAAGGCGCTGTCGAAGGGGATGAATCAGCGGGTCTGCCTCGCGCGGGCGTTGCTGCACGACCCGCAGGTGCTGATCCTCGACGAGCCGGCGGCGGGACTCGATCCGCGCGCGCGCATCGAGCTGCGCGAGCTGATCCGCATTTTCGCCACGAAGGGCAAAGCGATTCTCATGAGCTCGCACATCCTCACCGAGCTCGCCGAGATCTGCACCGGCACGGTGATCATCGAGCGCGGAAAAATCCTTCGCGCCGGAACGCTGGACGACATTCTCGAAACGAATCGCGAGAAGCGGACGCTGATCGTCCGCTCTGTCGGACAAGTCGACGAACTGCGCCGCGCCCTGCTCGAGCTGCCGGGCGTCGTCGAAGCGCTGCCGGACGACGACGCGGTGCGCGTCGAGTTCGCGGGCACGGAAGAAGGCGCGAGCGATCTGCTGACGGAGCTCGTGCGCCGCGGATTCCGGATCAAAGAGTTCCACCAGCAGGGCATCGATCTCGAGCAGGTGTTCATGGACGTGACGACGGGAGGGGTCCAGTGAGACTGCTCGAGCGCGTCGACGACTGGATGAACCCCATCGCCGTCAAGGAACTGCGCCAGGCCGTTCGCGGCAAGTTCGTCGCCGTCGCGGTCGTGCTCTCGCTCTTCGGACAGCTGCTCGCCGTCGGCTTCATGGCCCTGACGACTTCGTTCATGAGCCGGTCTCCGGCCGGCGAGGTGCAGCCCGGCGGGCCGATGACGTTCATGGCGCTCTACGTCGTGCTGTTCACGATCTGCATCTTCCTCGTGCCGGCGTACAGCGGCTTCCGCATGGCCGCCGAGCGGGCGGACGCGAACATCGATCTGCTGTTCATCACCACGATCCAACCGCGCACGATCGTGACCGGCAAACTGATCTGCATCGTCGCGCTGGTGGTCCTGCTCTTCAGCGCGTCGCTGCCGTTCCTCGTTTTCTCGTACGTCCTCCGCGGCATCGATCTCGTCTCGATCCTCGTCCTGCTCTTCATCGCCTTCACGGTGGTGATCAGCCACTCGGTGCTCGCGCTCTTCATCGGCTGCCTCCCGGCGTCGAAGTCGTTCAAGATCCTCCTCGCGGCGATCTTCCTGTTTCTCACGTTCGCCACCTATCCGCCGGTGATGGCGTTCGCAGGACAGGCGCTGCGCATCGGCTTCGGCGCGTCCGCGCTGACCAGCCGCTTCTGGACCGGCGTCATGGCCTTCACGGCGACGATCATCGCCGTCGATGCGATCCTGCTCATCGTCACGACGGCGATGCTGATGCCGCCGGTGGCGAATCGCGCGCTGCCGATCCGCGCCACGTTCGCCGTGATGTGGGCCGTCACGTACGGCGGCGCGGCGCTCGTCACGCTGGTCGACGGAACGGATCGCATGCTCGGCACCTGGGCCGTCTGCGCGACGCTCCTCATCTCGCTCGTGCTGCTGTCGGCGATCGGGGAGCGCGAGTGGTGGGCGCCGCGCGTGGCGCGCGCCATTCCCGCGAGTCCGCCGCGGCGCGTCCTCGCGTTCCTCTTCTTCAGCGGCGCCGGCGGCGGCATCCTCTGGTCGGTGCTGTTCTTCGCCGCGACGATCCTGCTCTACGCGGTGACACGCGTCGGCGAGGGCGGCGTCCGCGAGCTCGCCGACGCCGCGATGTGCATGGTCGCGTACGCGCTCACCGCGGCGCTGATCCGCCGCAAATGGCTGACGCGCATTGCGCCGCGTTTCACCTGGACGATCGGGCTCGTGCTCTTTCTTCTCCTGGCCATCATCCCCGCGCTCGTGGCCTTCCTGGTCGACGCGGACGCGGGCTTCAGCGGCTACCTGTCCGTGGCCACGATCGCCAATCCGTTCCCGAACCGCATGCGCTCCGATGGAGCGAAGGACGTCCGCACGGTGACGCTGCTGTTCTGGTGCTTCGTCGAGCTGGCGCTGAACGGGCCGTGGATCGCGCAGCAGTTCGCACGCTTCCGCCGCTTCCGCGCGCCGGACGAGCCGGAAGTCGATTGGGGCTCGCCGCTCGGCCTGCACGGAGCGAGGTCGGAGTGACGAGTTACGAGGAGGCGATTGCGGAGGGGGAGCGCGTCGGCTTGTCGCACGTGCTCGTGCCGCCGCGGACGTTGGCCGCGGGCGCGGGCGGCACGCGCATCAGCCGCCGCGCGGGAGGCTCGCTGGAGTTTCGCGATCATCGCGACTACGAGCCGGGCGACGATCTCCGTCATCTCGACTGGAACGTGTTCGCGCGCAGCGATCGCCTGACGGTGAAGCAGTTTCACGAGGAGATCAGCCCGTTCGTGGAGATCCTCGTCGACGGCTCGCGCTCGATGGCGCTCGCCGGAACGCGCAAGGCCGAGGCCACCCTCGCGATCGCGGCCATGATCGCGGCGGCGGCGGTGAATGCCGCGTTTCCCTACGCGCTGTCGCTGGTGCGCGATCGCGTGCAGCGCGTGGCGGGAGGAAGCGCGCGCCCGACGTCGTGGAACGCGATCGCGTTCGATCACGCGGGGACGCCGGCGGTCGCGCTGGCATCGGAGGCGCGGACGCTGCGGCCGCTGAGCATGCGTTTCTTCATCAGCGATCTGTTGTGGCCGGGAGAGCCGCAGGCGATCGCGGCGGCGCTCGCGCAGAACGCGACCGCGACGGTCATCATCCAGGTGTTAGGCGCCGATGACGCGAATCCCGAGCTGCGCGGCGGCTGGCGCGTCGTCGACGCGGAGACCAACGAATGGCGCGAAGTGTTTTTCGATGCCTCGGCCGTGGCGCAGTATCGCGACGCGCTGGCGCGGCATCGTGAGTTGTGGGACGAGTCGGCGCGCTATGCGCGTGCGGTCGTCACGCGTTGCATTGCCGAGGAGGTCGAGCGGAACCTCGTGTTCGACGACCTCGCGGCGGCGGAGATCCTGCGGCCCGCATGGTCCCGTTCCTGACGTCGCCGCTCGCGCTGCTCGCGCTCCTCGGCGTCCCGGCGCTGATCGCGATCTATCTCTTTCAACGCCGCTTCCGCGTCCGCGAAGTGTCGAGCCTGATGCTGTGGGACGTCATCCGCCAGCCGGCGTCGGGCGGGCGCAAACGCGAGCGCCTGCAACTGCCGCTGACGTTCTGGCTGGAAGTGCTCGCGGTCATTCTGCTCGCGCTCGCGGCGGCGGGGCCGCTCCTGCCGCGGTGGTCGCGCTCGCGGCCGGTCGTCATCGTGTGCGACGACTCGCTGTCGATGCAGGCCGGCGACGCGCGCGCGAAAGCGATCTCGTTCGCGGAGGGCGAGCTCGCGAAGCACAACTTCTCGCCGGTGCGCATCCTCGTGGCCGGCGCGACGCCGCGCTTTGAGAAAGATTTCGCGCAGTGGACCGCCACGTCGCCGTCCGCCGATCTCGACGCCGCGATCGCGCTCGCCGCCTCGGCCGCCGGACGCAGCGCGCTCGTGCTCGTCCTCACCGATCATCCTCCCGACCGCCCTCCCGATCCCGGCCGCATTCGCTGGCAGGCGTTCGGTCGCGCGCTGCCGAACCTCGGCTTCGTGTCCGCGGCGCGGGCGGGCGATCGTGTGCTGCTGGAGATCGCGAACGATGGGGGAGTCGTCCAGTCGACGAGTCTTCGAGTCGCCGGTTCGACGATGCGCGTCGAGGTTCCGCCCCGCTCGCGGCATCGCGTGCAGCTCAACGTTCCCGGCGGTGCGATCGAAGCAACGCTCGGCGACGACGCGGCGGCGTTCGACAACCGCGTCGTGCTGCTTCCGGATCGACGTCCGCCGCTGCGCGTTGCGCTGCGCGTTCAGGAGGAGACGATCGAGAGCGCGTTGCGCGCGACGTCGCGCGTGGCGCTGGAAGACATCCATCCGCAGCTCGTCATCACCGATCGCGCGACGAACGAGGAGTGGAGCGTCGAAGTGCAGCGGGGGGCAGGCGGCGCGGCGTTCGTCGGGCCGTACGTGATGGATCGTACGAGCCCGCTCACGACCGGCCTGCGACTCGATGGCCTCGTGTGGGGCGCGGCGCGCGGGGGGATGCAGGGACAGCCGGTCGTCCTCGCCGGCGATCAGCCGCTGGTCACGGTCGACGGCCATCGCGTGCGCATCCGCTTCGATCGCACGATCTCGAATCTGCATCACTCGCCGGCGTGGCCCGCGCTCTGGTGGAACCTCGTCGAATGGCGCAGCGCGCAGTTGCCGGGTCCGCGCAGCGCGAACGTGTCCCTCGGGTCGAACGCGTTCGTGAATCTCGAAACGCCGAGCGCCGTGGTGATCGCGCCGGACGGCGACCGCCGCACGGTCAGCGGACCGGCGGCGGTGATCGCCGCCACGCAGCCCGGCATCTGGAAAGTCGGGCCGTACTCGTTCGCCTGCAACGCGCTCGCGCCGGGAGAGACGGACCTCACGCACAACCGT
This sequence comes from Thermoanaerobaculia bacterium, assembly GCA_035248585.1. Taxonomy (GTDB): domain Bacteria; phylum Acidobacteriota; class Thermoanaerobaculia; order Gp7-AA8; family Gp7-AA8; genus QHVT01. Next base: position 958 of record DATFHJ010000200.1, on the reverse strand, counting down.
AGCGGCGGATGGGGGAAATGGAATGACGAGGCGCTGGAGTCGGCGGGCTTCGAGAACATCGCCTGGATCCTGCTGCTGCTCGCGCTCGCGGCGCTGATCGCGCATCAGCGCGTGACTGGAGCGGAGGGCTTTAGCCCTCCGAGGGCGACGTGACGTTCAGCGAGCCGCTCTGGCTGCTTCTCGCGCTGCCGCTCGCCGCGGCGCTCTGGCTCTGGCCCGCGGTCTCGCGCACGCTCACCGTGCTGCGCGTGATCGTGCTGCTGCTGGTGCTTCTCGCGCTCGCGGGGCTCGCGCTGCAGCTGCCGGGGCGCGCGGGCGTGGTGGTCGTCGTCGCCGATCGCAGCCGCTCGATGCCGGCCGGCGCGGGCGCGAACGAGCGCGAGCTGGTGCGGGCGGTGGACGCGAAACGGAGCGGCGAGTCGCGCACGGGTGTCGTGTCGTTTGGGCGCGCGGCGGAGATCGAGCTGCTGCCGGAAGGCGCGAAGTTCGGCGACTTCCGCATGCACGAAGCGGCGGACGGCTCGAACCTGCACGACGCCATTCAGACCGCGCTGTCGCTGATTCCGCGCGAGGTGCCGGGGCGCATCGTCGTCCTCAGCGACGGCCGCTGGACGGGCCGCGATCCTGCCGCCGCCGCGCTGCGCGCCGCGGCGAACGGCGTGGCCGTCGACTATCGCGTGATCACGCGCACCAGCGCCGCCGACGTGGCGGTCGAGCGCATCGATGCGCCGACGCTCGTCGCGCCGCGCGAGTCGTTCGTCATCGCCGCGACGATCGACGCGCCGCGCGACATGAACGCTACTGTCGAGCTGCGCCGCGGCAACACAGTCATCGCCACGGGTCAGCATCAGCTGAAGGCCGGATCGAACCGCATCGCCTTCCGCGATCGCGCGCCGCGCGGCGGCACGAGCGCGTACACGATCCACGTCAGCACCGCCGCCGACGATCCGATTCCGGA
>DATFHJ010000199.1:0-14877 GCA_035248585.1 Thermoanaerobaculia bacterium | reverse complement strand
CGGATCGGGCGCGATCATGTCGCTCTCCCCGCCCGCCGTCGTTTCGCGGAACTGCATCAGGCTGATGCCGTCGATCGTGTTCGTGCGGCTCGGCAGGCTCGCCGCGCCCGAGTCCTGCTGCGCTCCGTACACGCGGTACGGATACGCGTTGTCGGTGCTGACGTGATAGAGCTGCGCGGTCGGCTGGTTGTACCAGGAGCTCCACGTCGTGCCGCCGTTGACGGAGATGACGGCGCCCTGGTCCACGCCGAGGATGCGGCGGGCGGGGGTTTGCGGATCGATCCAGAGCGCGTGATAGTCGTCGCCGCCCGGCGCGCCCTTGATCGGCGCCCACGTTTTCCCGCCGTCGCCGGAGCGGTAGAAATTCACGTTCATCGAATAGACAACATCTTGATTGTCAGGCTCGACGGCGATCTCCCCGAAATACCAGCCGCGGCTCCAGATGCGCGCGTCGGCCGAGGTGCGCGTCCAGGTCGCCCCCGCATCGTCGGAGCGGTACATCCCGCCCGCGGGCGCGTCGACGATCGCGTAGACGCGCCGCGGATTCGACGGCGCGACGGCGAGACCGATGCGGCCCGGCTTCTCCGGAAATCCGCGGCCCTTGATCTCCGTCCACGTGTCGCCACCGTCCGTCGATTTGAACAATCCCGTGCCCGGCCCATTCGACGGCGGATAGACGCTCCACGGCGTGCGGCGCGTCTGCCACAGCGCGGCGTAGAGCACGCTCGGATTGCCCGGCTCGAACGCGAGATCGATCGCGCCCGTGTCGCTGTCGTCGTTGCGGCTGAGAATGCGCTGCCATGACTTGCCGCTGTCGCGCGAGCGGAAGACGCCGCGCTCCGCGTTCGGACCGTAGGGATGGCCGAGGGCGGCGACGTAGACAAAGTTGGGATCGGTCGGATGCACGCGGATGCGCGCGATCTGCTGCGAGTCGGCGAGCCCGATGTGCGACCACGTCTTCCCGCCGTCGCCCGAGCGGTACATGCCGTTGCCCTGCGCGATATCCGAGCGCATGTCCGACTCGCCGCTGCCGGCGTAGAGGATTTTCGGATTCGACGGCGCGACCGCGATCGCGCCGATGCTGCCGATCGGCTGCTCGTCGAAGATCGGCTGCCACGTCCGCCCCGCGTCGCGCGTCTCCCACACCCCGCCGTTCACGCTGCCGAAGTAGAAATGCTCCGGCTCTCCCGGAACCCCCGCGACGGCGAGCACGCGTCCACCGCGAAACGGGCCGATGAGCCGCCAGCGCAGTTCCTGGAACAGCGCGGGATCGACGGCGGCGTTTGCGGATAGCGCGAGGAGGAGAGCGAGCGCGAAGCGTCTCAGCATGATGCGAAGATCACACGTTCTTTACACGCACTGCAAGTGTTCTTGCAGGCCGCGGCGCAAGACTGGGAGGCGATGAATTGGATTGGATGGATTGCGATTGCGGCGGCGGTGGTGACGACGGTGCAGGTGGTGCTGGTTTGGAGTGCGGCGGCAAAGCCGTCGCTTTTGAAAGCGGCGGCTCTGCCGCCGCAGTCCAAAAGAGTCTCCATCCTGAAGCCCGTGTGCGGGTTGGATGACGAGCTCGAAGAGAATCTCGCGTCGTTCGTGCCGCTGCACTGCGAAGTGATCATCTCCGCGGAGGATGCGGACGATCCGGCGCTGGAGGTCGCGCGACGGGTCATGCGTGCGCATCCCGGCGCGCCGTTCCGCATCGTGATCGACGGCGGCTCGCGCACCGGCGTCGTGAATCGCAAAGTCGAGCGGCTCATCGCCGCGGCGCGGGTGGCGACAGGCGACATCCTCCTCATCTCCGACTCGAACGTGCGCGTCGAGCGCGACGCTCTCGCGCGGACGCTCGCGCCGTTCGACGATCCGCGCGTCGGCCTGGTCTCCAATCTCTTCACCGGCTCCGGCGCCGCAACCCTCGGCGCGACGATCGAGTCGCTGCACATCCTCGGCTTCGTCATTCCGGGAGCCGTCACGGCCCGAGCCGCTGGCCTCACCTGCGTCGTCGGAAAATCGATGGCCATCACCCGCACCGCGCTCGACGCCATCGGAGGATTCGAGCGCTTCCAGCGCGTGCTCGCCGAGGATCAGGCCATCGGGCTCGCGGTCAAAGCGGCGGGATACGAAGTCGCGCTGTCGCCGCAAACGGTGCGCAACGTGATCGTGAAGCGCACGCTGCACCACGCGCTCGACCGGCAGATCCGCTGGAACAAGATCCGGTACTCGTTCTCGCATCGGATGTACTGCTGCGAGCTGCTCACGAATCCCCTCCCCTTCGCGCTCGTCGCGCCGCAGCTGTTCGTCGCCATCCTCCTCGTGCGCTACCTCCAGTTCGCGCTGCTCAATCACGCGACGGGCGCGGGGATGACGTGGAAGCAGCTCGCGGCGGTGCCGCTGCTCGACGCGATGATGTTCTACGCCTGGTTCGTCCCGTTCTTCTCGAACGAGATCACGTGGCGCGGCTATCGCGCGCAGCTCGGCCGGGACACCGTGCTCATTGCTTCCGGAACGGGTGCTCGAAGCTGAGGTAGAGCAGCACCGCCTTCGATCCGTCGCCGAACGGCACCGCGACGCCGGGCACGATCTGCAATCCGCTTTTGAAGTTGTACGACCAGCGCACGCCGGGACTGATCACGATCGAGTCATCGCCTTCGTTCGGATGCGACCAAAGCGACTCGAGCATCACTTGAAAGTTCGCGCGCGGCGCGTAGATGAGACTCTGCCCGAGGCTGATCTCGTTCTGATCATCTTCGAGCAACGTTGCGCCGATGTTCGTGTGCGCGATGAGGCGCGGCGCGAGCACCTTGCTGATCGGAACGCCGACCTGCACACCCGCGGAGCTGTCCTCGCCGGTCGGCAGAATGACGGTGAAGCGCGGCGCGATCGCGAGATCCGCCTCGCCGTCGCCGAGCAGCTGGTAGCGGTAGTGGAGGCTCACATCGCCGAGGCGCGTGCCCTCGTCGGTTTCGATCGGTAACGAGTAGCTGAGCTGATGCTTCATCGCCGGCGCCGGCCACTCCTGCGTGAACGTGAACGCCCACGCGCCGGTGTCGTGATCGCGCTCGAAGACGCTGATGTGCTGCACGACGCCCGGGCCCTGGTTGTAGGCCTCTTCGAGAAGAAAGCTGTTGTCCGCGATCGACAGGAGATCGGGATGCGCGGTTTGCGCGGCGGCGGAGAGCGCGAGACAAATGAGAAGCGAAGCGAAGGTGAGAGTGCGGGAGCGCATCGCGCGGAATTCTAGCGCGGGCTCACTTCCTCAGTGCGTCCCTCAGTTTCCGCACTGCCTCGGTCTGAGTCTCGTAGTCGAGAAATCCGCGGATGAACGACGGCGTCAGGCCGGGGATGACTACACTTTGCGAGATCTCTACGTACGCATCGCCGCGTAACTCATACGCCAGCAGTTGTTCTTTTTTCCAGATCCAGACCTCTTTCACGCCGAGTCCGCGATACACATTCAATTTATCGAGTCCGCCGTGAGTCCAGATCACTTCGACGGCGAGGTCGGGATGCTCTTTCGGCGCACCGATTGCGTAGCACTCGTCCGGCTCGATGCCGCGCAGCTTTGGCGCGTTGCGCATGGTCTGCGATCCATAGCCTTCGAAAATGAATCCCTTCTCCTCAGCGTAGGCCTCGAGAAGACGAGCGATGAACGTCTTGAACCATTCGTGAGTGCGCGATGGACTCATGATCTCGAGCTGTCCCTCCAGATAGGTCACGCGCACTCCGGCGCGGTCGCCGCGGATCGCCAGGAAGGTTTCGAACTGCCACCAGTCGATGTCGTTGAGAATCACGCGCTGGTCGGGATCCAGCGACCGCTCCGGCGGCGCGAGGAGAGGCGCGGTGGACATGAAATGACTATAGCACCCGCTGCGGTTATGCTTCTCCAGTGCGGAGACTGCTCATCCTCGCAGTCCTGGTGTTGCTGGCGGTGCAGCCGGCGTACTGCCACTGTCCGCTGCAGGACAATGAAACGTCGATCTGCCCGGCATGCTCGCTGGCGACGACATACGTCATCGCCGTGCCGGTGCTCTCGGCGCCGGTCGTCCTCGCCTATCAGCTGAGCGCATCCGCCGCGACGCCGCACGCGATCGCGATTCCGGTCACGGTCTCGCCGCGCGCCCCTCCTCTCGCCTCTTAGCCGCGTCCAGTTCGCTGCCCGCTGAGAGGAGAATCACCATGACCCGCCAGGGTCGAAGTCTTTTGCTTTTGTTCCTTTTTCTTTGCAGCGTCCCCGCGTTTGCGGACGACGACCGCATCACTCAACTCGAAACCAAGCTCGATGAGCTGGCGCGCCAGATGGAGGAGATCCGTGAGGAGCTACGGCAGTTGCGTCCCGCCGCCGCGGACGCTGCGCCGGCCGAGGATCTGACCAAAGTCGACATCGAGCCATCGGTCGCGGACGTGAAACCCGTCGAGAATCAGGTCAGCCCCGGCGCGGCGAAGGCGCTCAATCCCGACATCTCCGTCCTCGGCACGTTCGTCGGGCATGCCGGCGACCGCAACGAATTCGAGGACCGGCCGAACCTCGGCCTCGACGAAGCGGAGGTCGCATTCGAAGCGTTCATCGATCCGTACGCGAAGGGCCGCTTCTTCGTCTCCGTCGGTCCGGACGAAGTCGAGCTCGAAGAGGGCTACGCACAATTCGTTACGCTGCCGTGGGGACTCACCGCGAAGGCCGGCAAGACGAAGGCGATGTTCGGCAAGGCCAACACGTGGCACACGCACACGCGTCCGTGGGTCGATCAGCCGCTGATGATCACGCGCTTCTTCGGCGACGAAGGGCTGGCCGACGTCGGCGTGTCCGTCAGTAAACAGATTGACAATCCGTTCGGCGCGTTCCTCGAGGCCACGGGCGAGATCTACAACGACAACTTCTACAACACGCACCTCAAGTTCTTCCGCGACCTCACGGAGAACAGCAACATCGAAGTCGGCGCGAGCGCGGCGCGCGGCGGCGAGCACGGCAAGTTCGGCGGCGTCGACGTGACGTACCGCTGGAAGCCGCTCCAGCGGTCGATCTACAACTCGATGATCCTCCGCTTCGAAGGCCTGGCCAACCGCCCCGTCGACTCGGGCAATACGCTCTACGGCTACTACGCCTCGGCCGACTATCAGCTCGGGCGGCGCTGGTTCACCGGCGCGCGCTTCGACCGCGCGGACCGCGAGCGAGCGCTCTCCGCGACGCTCACCTTCTGGCCGTCGGAGTTCAGCCAGCTGCGCGGGCAGTACCGCCGCACGAGGCTCATCGGCGGCGCGGAGATCAACGAATTTCTCCTGCAACTGCAATTCGCAATCGGCGCGCACGGCGCGCACACGTTCTAGGACAAATCATGAAACGAACCCTCATCGCACTCGCACTCTCGCTGCTTGCCGTCACGGCGCAGGCAAAGCTCAACATCATCACCACGACTGCGGATCTCGCCTCGATCACGAACGAAGTCGGCGGCGACCGCGTGACCGTCACCTCGATCGCGCGCGGCTATCAGGATCCGCACTTCGTCGAGCCGAAGCCGTCGTTCTTGCTGCTGCTCAAGAACGCCGATCTCCTCGAAGTGATCGGACTCGATCTCGAGATCGGCTGGCTTCCGCCGCTGATCGATCAGAGCCGCAACGCGCGCATTCAGCGCGGCGGCGCCGGCTATCTCGATCTGTCCCGCGGCGTGGAGATCCTCGACCGCCCGCAGGGCGAGGTGAATCGCTCGATGGGCGACGTCCACCCGCTCGGCAATCCGCATTACTGGCTCGATCCCGCGAACGCGGTGCGCATCGCCATCCAGATCGAGAAGAAGCTCGAGGCGATGCAGCCCGCGGACGCGGCGTTCTTCCAGGCGCGACTCAACGCGTTCAAGTCGAAGATGAACGACGCCGACAAGCGCTGGCGCGCCGCGCTCGCGCCGTACAAGGGCGCGAAGATCGTCACGTATCACAACTCCTGGCCGAACTTCATGCGGCGCTACGGCCTCGACGTCGTCGGCTACGTGGAGCCGAAGCCGGGCGTGCCGCCGTCGCCGTCGCACACGTTCGAGCTGATCAATCTGATCAAGCAGCAGAAGGTGAAGGTGATCGCGATGGAGCCGTACTTCGATCACAAGACGCCGCAGTCGATCGCCGATCGCACCGGCGCACAGCTCGTCGTGCTCTTCCCCTCCGTCGGCGGCGCGAAGAGCGGGACCGATGATTACTTCGCGCTGATGGACACCAACGTCGGCAATCTCGTGAAAGCGTTGAACGACTGATGGACATCGTTGCGTTTCTCATTCCTCCGTTCGTCGCCAGTCTGATTCTGACCGGCATTCACGCGTACCTCGGCCTGCACGTCGTGGAGCGCGGGGTGATCTTCGTCGATCTCTCGCTCGCGCAGATCGCGGCCCTCGGCACGACCACGGCCTATCTCGCCGGCCACGACGTGCACGATCCCGTGACGTACTTCTGGTCGCTCGGCTTCACCATCGCCGGCGCCGCGATCTTCGCCATCACGCGCACGCATCATCACAAATCGCGCATCCCGCAGGAGGCCGTGATCGGCATCGTTTACGCCGTCTCCGCCGCGGCCGCGATTCTGGCGATGAGCAAAGCGCCCGAGGGCACCGAGCATCTGAAAGACATGCTCGTCGGCAACATCCTGACCGTGTCGTGGCCGGTGGTGATCCAAACCGCGGTCGTCTACTCGATCGTCGGCCTGTTCCACTGGCTGTTCCGCAAGAAGTTCCTCGCCATCTCCCTCGGCGAAGAGATCCCGAACGTCCGCTGGTGGGATTTCCTCTTTTATACGTCGTTCGGCTTTGTCGTGACCTCGTCCGTCGCCATCGCCGGCGTCCTGCTCGTGTTCTCGTTCCTGATCGTCCCTTCCGTCGCGGCCATGCTCTTCGCCCGCCGCGTCGGCACCCGCCTCGCCTTCGGCTGGATGTTAGGCGCCCTCGTCAGCGCGTTAGGCGTGTTTCTCTCGTTTCACTACGACCTGCCGACGGGCGCGACGATCGTGTGTACGTTCGGGGCGGTGTTGGGGGTGCTGGCGGTGTTGCGGCTGTTTTCTAGGAGGGCGGTGGCGTAGCCACCGCTTTCAGGAGTGCGCGCACGGCTTGGTTCTGGTCGTCGTAATCGAGGAATCTTTCAATGAACGCGGGCGTGAGTCCCGGCATCACGACGCTCTGCGAGATCTCGACGTAGGTGTCACCGCGGAGCTCGTACGCTTTTAGTTGGTCCTTCTCGCAAATCCAAACCTCTTCCACGCGGAGCCCCCGATAGACCTCCAACCTATCGATGCCGCCCTCGGTCCAAATTACGTCCACTGCCAGATCGGGACGCTCCCTCCATCTCCCGATCGCGTAGCACTCATCGGGCTCGATTCCGCGCTGCTCGGGAGGGTGTTGGATGGTGAGAGACCCGTAACCCTGCAGGGAGATCCCGGTCTCAACGGCGTAGGTTTCGAGAAGTCGGGAAAGCAACTTCTTGAACCATTCATGGCCGCGGGAGCTGCGGAGGATTTCGAGTTGACCCTCGAGGTAGGTCACTCGCGTTCCGGGACGATCCTCGCCACGGATGGCAAGAAACGCTTCGTACTGCCACCAGTCGACTCCTTCGAGGATGACTCGTTGATCAGCTGCGGTAAAGCTTCTCATCGCGCTTTGCCCTTGTGCCACGGCAAACTCGACACGGCCGCACCATAGTGTACGACCGCGCGCTCCAACTCCCCCATCGCCGCCTCCACATCCTTCATCGGCACCGCCCGATTCCGCTTCGCCCACGCCGTCCACGCTTCGATCTCGATCGCGTGCTTGCCCGATTCCGTGTGCACTTCGTTCGCGGCGACGAGCAGTCGCGCTTGCAGCTCGCGCACGGCGTCGCCTTTCGCACGCGTGGGTGCACTCGCGAGCAGCTTGCTGGCGGCGGATGAGAGGCCGTCGAGTTGCCAGGATGTGTGAGACGTGGCAACGCCGAGGAAGGCGGGCCACAGCGTCTTGTGGACGTACGTGACTTTGGCGGAGACGAGGCGCGTCACGAGGACCGCGTCGTCGTCTTCGAGCTGGCGCAGACGTTTGAAGATTTCCTGCCCTTTCGGATGGCTCCACCACGCCCCGCGCAGCGGCTCGCCGGCGATGAGGCCGGCCACGCTCGGCAGCCGCGGATCCTGCTGCAGGAGCAGGCGATGTTTCTGTAACGCGTGGGCGACGGCATCCATCTGCCCTCCGATTTTGGCACGTCCCTCGCGATAGAAGCGGCAGATGCTCGAGAGGCCCGAAAGAGAGCGCAGGTCGTTTCCTCGTCCGCCGTTGTGGTTGAACCTGCTACTACTCCTCCTTGGAGTCGCCGGATTCCTGTACGCGCGCTACGACCGGCAGCGCGTTTCCGCGCGATACGCGCGCGTGCTCGCCGAGGAGGCGCGGACGCCGGCGGACGTGCGGCAGATGAAGGAGCAGATCGCGGAGCTCGATCTGACGCGCGACGCGTTGCAGCACGAGCTCGAAGGGCGGATGAAGTTCGCCGCGAGTCTCAAGTCCGAGAACTTCTATCTCTCCATCGACAGCAAGGCGCGCAAGCTGCGCTTCTACTACGGCGACACGGTGCTGCGCGAAGCCGACATCGAGATGGGAGAAACGCGAACGATGCAGGCCAACGGGCGCACCTGGACGTTCGTTGCCCTCAAAGGCGCGTTCCCGGTCGAGGCGAAAATCGTCGGCTACGCGTGGCGCGTGCCGGAGTGGCTCGATCCCGCGCGTCCGACGATTCCGAACGGCCTCGGCAAGTACGTGCTCTTTCTGCCGAACGGCTACGTCATTCACACGCCGCCCAGCGAGGCGAGCCCGCTGAAAGGCGTGAAACCGGGCTCGTACATGGTGTCGGAGGAGACGCTCGCGGCGATCTGGCCGCGAATTCACAAAGGGACCGCGGTGTACATCTACTGAGGACGAACGACATGCCGAGATGGGTTGGATTGCTGGGATCGTGGGCGCTGCTGGTGCTGGCGCTCGGCGTTCTCGGTTACGCGGTTGCGGCGGAATCGATCACGCTCGCCGACGCGCGCAAGCTGCAGCGTTACCAGGCGATCGACGACGCAATCGAAGGCGAAGTGAAGCGGCAGGTGGGCCAGCTGCAGGACGCGATGTCGAAGCGCTCGACGCAGGTGACGACGCTGCAGTCGGAAGTCGTGTCCGCGGAGAAGCAGATCGAGGACCTGCACGACAGCGCGTTCGTGATCACGGTCTCGACGACGGAGAACAAAGTGTACGCACGGCGCGACGGACAGCTGGTGTTCGAAGCGGTCTGCTCGACGGGCAAAGGCACGGCTCTGCGCACCGGCAACCGCACGACGATCTTCCGCACGCCGATCGGACGCTTTCGCATCCAGTCGAAGGAAGAGCATCCGATGTGGGTGCCGCCGGACTGGCATTTCATCGAGCAGGCCCGTGAGAACGGCTTGAGCGTCGTGCACCTGAATCGCGGCCAGAGCCTCGGCGACCTTTCGATCAATGGCAACGAGGTGGTCTCGAACGGCTACCCGCTCCCGCAGGGAGAGCTGATCGTGCGCGGCGGCGCGATCGTGGTCCCGCCCGTCGGCACGCGCCAGCGCCAGTTCCCCGACGTGCTCGGCGACTACCGCCTCAACCTCGGCGACGGCTACGCCCTGCATGGAACGCAAGCCGTCTCGCAGCTGGGCCGGAGCGTCTCCCACGGCTGCGTGCGACTCTCGAACGAGAACATCGCGCAGTTGTACGCGATGGCGAATGTCGGGGACGAGGTCGTGATTTACTGAGGCTGCGCCTGTAACGTTTTCCCTCCTTCCGTCACTACCTCGATGCGGCGCGACGCGCATCGGCTGCAGCCGGCCCGGAGCATCTCCGGTCAACCACGGTACGGCTTGGAGGAGCTGTCATGAGCACAGCACGGCTGAACGTCTGGGTCACCAAAGTCGGAGACCCATGTCGCATCGACAACGATCATCAATGGTACGTCCACATTCTTCACTGCGACGGCACGCCGCTGGTGTGGTGCGGTCGCAAGTATCTCAACCTGCCGACGAAGTGTTCGCATCTCGAGACGCAGATCCCGCCCGGTTGCTACATGATCTGTGCGACGTGGTCGCCCGCGCCCGTCAACGGCGGGCCGATCACCACGCTCGGCAATCACATCAGCCATCTGCAGATCATCCGCGCCGAGTGCGCGAAGGAAATCTGCGTCACGCTGTTCCCGCCGACGTTCCACTGGTGCGGGATCTGGTGGCTGGTCGCGGCGCGGGAGCTCGCCGCGAACAAGGCCGTGAAAGGCGATCTCGCCGAACGCGCGATCGGAGCGGTGGAGGCGCTTCTCAAGGAAGTGCCGCAGGACACGCTCACGAAGAACATGCTGGAGATCCAGCAGCGCGCGGGCGAGCGCCCGAAAGGACCGCCGCCGGACGAGAAGCAATGATCGACGGGCGGCGGACGGCAACGTCCGCCGCTCTGTCCATCACTCGTACAATTCGCCCATGAATCCGTGGCGCGAACGTTTCCAGCGCTGGTTCACCCCCGCGGCGCGGCGCTGTCCGCTCTCGCCGAACGCGATCTCTCTCCTTGCGCTGACGATCAACGCCGGCGCGGCGGCGCTGTTGTACCAGCGCTGGTTTTTCATCGCCATCGCCATGATCGTCGTCGGCGGACTGGCCGATGCATTCGACGGAATCGTCGCCCGCGTGCAAAACAAAGCCTCACGTTACGGCGACTTTCTCGATCACTTCGCGGACCGCGTGAGCGACACGCTGCTCCTCGCCGGCTGGCTGCTCGGCAACGCGGTGCGCGTCGAGATCGCGGTCGGCGCGGTGATCGCCGTGATGCTCAACGGCTACGCCGGCACGCAGCTCGAGGCAACATGGCGCCAGCGCGAATACGAGAGCCTCGGGCGCGGCGAGTTCGTGCTCGCGCTCATCGTCTACCCCGCCGTGTCCGCGCTCCTCTATCAAAACGAATGGGAGAACACGGCCTTCGCCAGCCTGCGAGTCGCCGAGTGGATGGCCCTGCTGATCCTCGCATTCGCATTGCTCGGCGTCTTCCAGCGCTTCAGCATCGCCGCGAAGCTGGAGCGCTCGCAGTGACGTCGATCCGCCGGAATCCTCTCACCCGCGATCCGATCCTCTTCGCGCCCGAGCGCGCCGCTCGTCCGCGCGCATTCGCGGGCTCGCGTGAGGACTCGCGTTGTCCGTTCTGTCCGGGAAACGAACGCGACACGCCGCCGGAGATTCTGCGCATCGGCGATCCGTGGCGCGTGCGCGTGGTGCCGAACAAATATCCGCCCGTTCCCGGCGCGGAGGTGATCATCGAGTCCGCGGATCACGAGGCCCGCTTCGGCGAACATGCCGAGGATGTCGTGCGCGTGTATGCGGAGCGGCAGCGCGCGCATGCGGATGCGGCGTATGTCGCGATCTTCAAGAATGAAGGCGCGGGCGCCGGCTCGTCGATCCCGCATCTGCATTCGCAGCTCGTGCCGCTGCCGTTCGTGCCGCCGCGAATCGAGCGGGAAGGAGCGGCGTTCGCGACGCGCTGTCCGCTGTGCGAAGTCGAAGGACACGTGATTCGCGAGACCGGCTCGTTCACCTGGCTCGCGCCGCATGCGTCATCGATGGCGTATCAACAATGGATCGTGCCGAAGGCGCACGTCGCACAGATCGGGGATACGGATGTGCGCGAGCTCGCGGAGCTGCTGCGAGCCGCGTCCGCGGCGATGCACACGATCGGCGACTCGTACAATTGGATGTTCGTGAGCACGCCGCACTTCTACGTCGATCTCTTCCCTCGCCTCACGACCATCGCCGGACTCGAGCTCGGCACGGGCACGTTTATTGAGATCGTCGATCCAGCCGCGGTCGCGGAGCGGCTCCGCTCATGATCCCGCTTCGAGACGAAAATCCCCGCCGCACCTTTCCCGTCGTCAACTACGCGCTCATCGCGTTGAACGTTCTCGGTTTTCTCTGGGAACTGTCGCTCGGGCAGAACCTCGACCAGCAGATCGTGCGCGTGAGCTTCATCCCCGCGCGCTTCTGGCTGCCCGGATATTGGACCGCGGATCTCTACTCGATCGTGATCTCGATGTTTCTGCACGGCAGCTTCATGCACATCGGTTCGAACATGCTCTACCTCTGGATCTTCGGCGACAACATCGAAGACCGCCTCGGCCACGTGCGCTATCTGATCTTCTATCTGCTCTGCGGATTCGGCGCGACGCTCGCGCACGCGATCTTCAGCCCCGCGTCGCGGCTGCCGGCCATCGGCGCGTCAGGCGCGATCGCCGGGGTGCTCGGCGCGTACCTGCTGCTCTGGCCGCACGCGCGTGTCCTCACGCTCATCCCGATTTTCTTCTTCATCACGATTCGCGAGCTGCCGGCGGTGATCATTCTCGGCCTCTGGTTCGTGCTGCAGTTTTTCAGCGGGATCGGATCGCTCGGTGTGCCGGATGCGCAGAACATGGGCGGCGTCGCCTACTTCGCGCACATCGGCGGCTTCGTCTGCGGGATGCTGCTGATCTTCGTGATGGGCGGATTCCGCCGCGTGCGGCGGCGTGAGCCGCCGCCGCCATGGTGGGCCCAGCGTTAGGACGGCCGGCCGAAATACTTCTCGAGCTGGTCGTACGCCGCGCGCACGTTTTCGCTCGGGTTGCGCACCTCGGCGAAGGCATCGCGCCACGTGAGTCCGACGCGCTGCACGTTGCGCTCGCGCAGTCCGAACAGCACTTCGCGCAGCGCCTCCGCTTCCGTGGGCGGCAGGTCCGTGCGCGTGACTTCTTTTTCGAGCGCGGTCTGCGCGGCGCGCAGGTGATCGTCGTCGACCGTCACCGCCGGAATCTTCATCGTCGTCGGACGCACCGACTCCGGGATCTCGCGCCCCGGCTGCGTGCCGCCGCTCATGTCGACCGCGCCGGGAAGCTCTTTCAACTGCGGGCTGAACTTGCCCATCATGAAGAAGAGCTCTTTCTCATTCGCGAAGTTGCCGACCAGGCGCGCCGTCTTCGCGAGCTCGAGATGCTCCGACTCCTGCAGCATGATGAACGCGCGGGCGCGGTCTTCGAGCGCGATCCGCTTCGCGTGTACTTTCCACGCGGTGAGCGTGCCCTGGATGAAGCAGGCCTGCCCCGCGCGGATGCTCACCGCCTCGACGGTCACGTTTTCTTCGATGCGGATGGAGCCGTTCGTCGATTCGATCTCGGAGTAGACACCCGAGTTCTGGATCACCAGGTTTCCCGGCGTCTTGATCGAGAGCTGTCCGTGCGTGTTCACACGGATCTCGGTCCCGCGCGGGATGATCATCGTGGGGAAATTGGCTTCGCCGGCTGTACTCATCACGTCCTCCTCTTCCCATAGCCGGTAAACGCGGTCGGCAGCGGATCGAAATTCTTGTAGTCCTTCGTGGTGCGCGCGCGCATGAGCAGCAGCGCTTCGTTGGTCCATTGATAGTTGAGGATATAGATGCGCGGATCGACGGGATCGAAACGCTGCGGCTGTTCGAGATCGCTGCGCACCTCGTAGTGCAGGTGCGAGTTGGTGCTCCAGCCGGTCGAGCCGACGGTGGCAACGACTTCGCCCTGCTTCACGACCTGGCCGGTTTTCACTTTCACGGTGTCGCAGTGGCCGTAAATGGTGATGAAGCGCTCGGCGTGTTTGATGGTGACGACGTTGCCGAAGCGCCACCAGTTGATGCTCGTGCCGAGGGACACACGGCCGGCGAACGTGACCACGCCGTCGGCGGTGGCGTAGATCGGAGTGCCGGTGGGCGCGGAGAGATCGAGGCCTTTGTGAAAGTCGGCGGAGCGCGTGAACGGCGAGACGCGATTGCCGAAGGGCGAGGTGAGCACGAACTGATCGGCGGGCAGCGGGAGGATCGACGGCGTGTGGCGGACGATCTCGCTGTTCTGCGCTTCGTAGCGCGCGAGGAGATCGAGCTGCTCCTGCAGCCGGCGCATGGCGGTCTCCAGCGAGATCTCGCGGCGGCGCGCGTCGTCGAGCGGTTCGTCGGTGAGGCGGCCGGTGCGAATCGGAGTGGAGAACCCGCCTTGGCCGAGCGTGCGGTCGAGGCCGTAGACGGTCATCAGCTTCTCGACGCGGATGCGCTGCTCTTCGAGGCTGCGCTCGAGGCTGCCCATCTGCACGACGTTCTCGCGCAACCGCTCGCGCTGGATGTCGCGCTCCTCGCGCTGTTCCTTGAGGAAGTTGGTCTTGTAGACGCGGCGGATGACGGTCGGCGCCGCGGCCATCGAGCCGATCAGGCCGATGAGGAGGATCGACAGTCCAACGATGCCGGCGACGACACGACGGCGGTCGAGGAAAAAGTACCTCACGCGCCGGCGGATGTCGCTCGGATGAATCTGGATTTCGATCATGTGCGCAGCCCCCGCAGGACAGCGTGCGGGTCAGCCAGTGTAGCACAGGGATTGGGCAGGACACTGCACAAGATCGGGTGCAGTTACGGTGAATCGGGAATGCCCGAACTATTGTGACACGCCGAGGAACACATCGTAGAACACGTGGCGAGCGTGGCCGAGGCGTGCGTGAGCCATGTAACGGAACTGGTTTCCCCACTGGTCCTTTCGGCCGATGAATCGATGCTCGATCTCGAACGCCGTTACGACGCTCTCGCTCACCGACTGCAACTCATCGGCGGTCGAGGCGCCATCGTGATTGCGGTCGGTCCAGAGCAGGAGCGCCGGCCATGTGACGTCGCTTCTGTCGACGACGCCGTCATGATTGTCATCGAGCTCGCTCAGCACTTCGTAGCCGTTGCGGGCAAGCGCGCCGGAACGCAGCGGCGTGAAGTTGCCAAACAGCTCGGCGCCGCTGTCGATGCGGCCGTTCGCGTTGCGGTCGAGCGCGAGAAAGGCGTTCTCCACGCCGACACGCGTCCATGCAGTGCGAACGGCCCG
>DATFHJ010000198.1:0-12653 GCA_035248585.1 Thermoanaerobaculia bacterium | reverse complement strand
CATTTGTCCTCGAGATAGTAGGCGGGCAGCATGCCGTCGACGCTGATCAGCACCACGTGCTCCGCCCGGGCCTTTCTCATCACGGCTGAGCTGTACACAGGCCGTGCCCGTGATGAAATGACGCCGTGATTCTGACGAACGGAAAGATCTGGACGGGCGGCCATTCGTTCGCGCGGGCGGTCTCCATCCGCGGCGATCGGATCGCTTCGCTCGACGGCAGTGGCGACGGACCGGTGATCGATCTGCAAGGCCGGCTGGTGGTGCCGGGGTTCATCGACAATCACGTGCATTTCGTGATGGGCGGCGCGCGGCTGGAGGAAGTGCAGTTGCGCGATGCGGCGTCGCGCGAGGAGTTCCGCGGCCGCATTGCCGCGCATGCAAAGAAGCTCGATGCCGGGCGGTGGATCACCGGCGGAAGCTGGGACGAGCAGCAGTGGAGTCCCGCGGTTCCTCCATCGCGCGACGACATCGACGCGCCGGACCATCCGGTGTTCGTGACGCGGCTCGATCTCCACATGGGCGTGGCGAACGACGTCGCGTTGCGGCTCGCCGGCATCACGCGGGACACGCCCGACCCGGCGGGCGGTACGATCGTGCGCGACGCTCGCGGCGAACCAACCGGACTTTTGAAAGATGCCGCGATGCCGCTCGTGATGCGGATCATTCCTCCGCTGTCGATGCGCCAGCGCGTCGCCGCGGCGAAGCGCGCCCTCGGCGAGGCGGCGCGCCATGGCGTGACGTCGCTGTGCAACATGGCCATCGCGCCCGATGCCATCGACGACTTCCGCGCGTTTCAGGAGCTCGACCTCAGCGCGCGGATCTGGATGTATCTGCCGATCGGCTCCGAAGCGCCGTCCATCGACGCGACTTCTCGCCTTCGCATCGCCGGGTTCAAAGGCTTCTCCGACGGTTCCCTCGGCTCCTCGACCGCTGCCTTCCGCGATCCCTACGACGACGATCCCGCGAATCGCGGATTGCTGATGCGCGACTGGATCCCCGCCGCGAACGCGAGCCGGCTGCAGCTCGCCATCCACGCGATCGGCGACCGCGCGAACGACGAGGTGCTGAAGGTCTTCGAGTCGCTTCCGAATGCACGCGAGCGCCGGCTGCGCATCGAGCACGCGCAGCACCTCGACATCGAATTGATCTGCCGTTTCGCGAAAGGCGAAGTGATCGCCTCCGCGCAGCCGTATCACGCCGTCGACGACGGCCGTTGGGCGGATGCGAGGATCGGTCCGGAGCGTGCGCGATGGGCGTTCGCGTTCCGATCTCTGCTCGACGCCGGCGTGACGCTGACGTTCGGCTCCGACTGGCCGGTCGCGCCGCTCGATCCGATCGCCGGCATTCACGCGGCCGTCACGCGCCGCTGGATTCCCGAGCAGCGGGTCACCGTCGCCGAGGCGCTGCGCTGCTACACGGCGAGCGCCGCGTGGAGCGTGTTCGCGGAAGACGAGATCGGAACGATCGCGCCCGGCATGCGCGCGGATCTCGCCGTACTGTCGGAGGATCTCTTCACCATCGCGCCCGAAGAGATTCAGCGTGCACGGGTGGACATGACGATCTTCGATGGGCGGGTCATTTACGAGGCAGATGCTCGATCCGCAGTTGCAGGGTGATGTGCATGGCGGTGACGGTCTTCCGCTCGAGATGACCTTCGACGCGCACGTTGTCGCCCTTCCGCAGCTCGTTCGCCCAGATGCACGTGCCGTCCGGGGTCGGAACGCGAAGCCCGGCCGGCGCAATGATGTCGTAGGGTTGCCGGATCAGGTGGATCAGGACGGCCTCGCTGCTGACGTCGTCGCCTTGATCGATTTGAACGAACTTTACCTCGGAAATCTGCGACTCGATGATGATCGGGTTCGTCACCGCGTGGGGACGTTGTTGGCTGAAAGTGGACGTCGCGACGAGCAGCATCACGCTGGAAAGAATCGTGCGGGCATGCATGGCGCTCGATGGTCGCAACCGTCATGCCGGTCGCGGCTGTCCGAGGAACAATTCCAGCGCGTCGATCACGTTCTCTGCACGCCACTGCTTCGCCGCGTCACGGCTGTTTGCACGGAGACGTTCGCGCAGCGCGGAGTTTTCGAGCAGCTCGATGAGTTTCTCGCCCAGTTCCACGGCGTTTCGCTTCGGCTCCATCAGGCAGGGGATTCCCGCCGCCATCGCTTCGGCAGCGGCGAGCGCAAAGGTGGAACGATGCGGCGCGAGGAACAGATCGCACGAGTGAAGGAGCCGCGCCATTTCGTCGGTGTTCAGCGCGACATGAAACTCCTGCACGGAGTCGAGCGGCTCTTCGCGCGACGGCGCCCACGGCGAGACGCGAGTGAGATCGAGCTTTTGATGGAACCAGCGCGCGTGCGCGACCGCGCCGTAACCGTCGTCGATGCCGTTCGTTTCGACTTGCGACGCGCCGGATAAAAGGACGCGCGGCGGACGATGCTCGCGTGGCGTGGTTGCGCGATAGAACACGTCGTCGACGATCGGAAACCTCATCGCGACGTCCGCGGTGATGCCTTCGTGCGCGCGCAGGTCATCGACATAAACCCACTCCGCGCGCGAGCTGCGCCACGTCAGCGGCGCGCCGGTGGTAATGAAGCGCACATCGTGTCCGCGCTCGATCAGGGCGTCGGCTTGCGCGAGCTGGATGCGCAGCGCGCCGGAGATCGCGGTGTCTTCCGCGAGGTAGGTGATTCTCAAGGCGATAGCGTAGCATCGCGCCCCGATGCCGCATCCGATCCCGCCGAGTGAAACGCGCACGCCGGACGAGCTGCGCGAGCAGCTGGAGGTGGAGCGGGAACTGGCGCGGCGGCTGCGCGAGGCGAAGGACACGCGCGGCCTGTACAGCGCGGCGTACGACGAGTTTCACCGCCGCTTTCCGGATCATCCGGTGTTTCAGCAGGACGCGTCGGCGCTGGTCGCGCTGCAGGTGCGATTGCTCGAGCCGTTCCTCACGCCGCGGACGCGCTTTCTCGAAGTGGGCGGCGCGAATTGCGCGCTGACGATCGAGTTGAGCAAGCGCTTGCCGCACGTGATCGCGATCGAGGCGCAGGCGATCGCGAAGCCGGACCACGTCGAGGTCGTGGTGGCGGACACGCCGCCGTATCCGCTGCCGGATGGCTGCGTCGATCTCGCCTTCAGCTCACACGTCATCGAGCACCTGCGCACGGATGACGCGGCGCTGCACTTCCGCGAGCTGCATCGCGTGCTCGCGCCGGGCGGCCGCTACATCTGCGTCACGCCGAACCGCCTCTGGGGCCCGCACGATGTGTCGCGCTACTTCAGCGACGTGCCGGTGGGACTGCACCTGGCCGAGTACACGCACAACGACCTGCTGCGGATGATGCAGGACGCCGGATTTCGAAAGCGGCGCGTGATTCCGGAAGTGGGAGCCGGCGACGGAGTTCACGCCGCGACGCGGATCACCGAGGCGATGCTGGCGACGGCGCCGTTGGGCGTGCGGCGCTGGGCGCTCGACGCGCTCTCACGCGGGCGGAGCGAGCCATTCCGGCTCTTCGAGCAGGTCATCGTGATTGGATCGCGCTGAAGTTCGCGCGGATGTGCTCGGGGTTCGTGCTGAAGGTGATGGGGATGATCCCGCGGTCGACGAGCTCGCGGAGGGAACACTCCGCCTTGAGAGGCGAATAGCCGATCACCTGGATATCGAACGAGGGTAGAGGCCAGCAGGGAACTTCATTTGCGAACGGGCGGGGATGGAGCGAGTCAATCTGCTCCTGCGTGAAGTTGCTCACGCCGATCCGCTTCGCCAAGCCAATATCGAGCAACTCCCGCATCGCCCCCCACGTTTCCTCCAGCGGAACATCATCCGCTTCGCTCACCCCGCGCCGCCGAAACTCGTCCCATCCAATGTCCTCTACGTCCTCCAACGGTCCTATATGTCTTAACGCTCCGGGCGCATGCAGCAAATACAAATCAAAAGTCTCACGACCAATTCGCCGCAAAGACCCTTCACACGCTTGCCGCAGATGCTCGGGCCGATAGTTCGTGCGCCAAGCCTTCCCAATCACGAACACATCGCTCCCGCGCAGCGCCCGCCCCACCGCCCGCTCGTTGCCGTACATCTCCGCGAGGTCGAAGAGGCGATAGCCGGTTTCGAGCGCGACGCGCACCGCCGGCTCGACGTCGACGCGGGAGCCGTCCGGCCGGTACGGCGAGGTGCCGAATCCAATCGCCGGCAGGTTCATAGCGTGGAGAAAAACTCGAGCACCGCCGCGGCGGTGCGCTCGCGGTTGAACGTCGACGCGGTCTCGCGTCCGTTTTTGTGCAGTCGCGCGAGGAGCGTCTCGTCGGGATGGTCCATCAGGTCGCAGACGCGCTCGACGAGCTCGTAGACGTCCTGATTCGGAAACACGATCGCGTTCTCTTCGTTCCGCAGGACGTCGCGGAGGCCGCCGCCGTCGTAGCAAAGCGGCACGCATCCAGCCGCCATCGCCTCCGGCACGGTGGTGTTGAACGCCTCGTGCGAGAACACGTTCACGAGAAACGTCGACGTCCGCATGAGCGCCGCGACCTCGGTGTGCATGAAGCCTTCGAGCCGCGTCATCGACCAGTCCGGGCGCCGCGCGATTTCCTTCTCCATCAGCCGCAGCGCGATCTCCTGATCGGGGATGCCGAGGGCGCGGTAGCCTTCTTTCCAGGCATAGAGCACGCGCTTTTCGCGCGGCGCTTCGGGCTCGTCGAAAAAGTACGGCGCGATGTAAGGCGGCACGAGATGCGCGCGCACCCCGAAGTGCCGCTCGATCACATGCACGGCATGCGGCAGGATCGCCATCGCCCGCTCGAATCCGAGCTCCGCGTAGTCGCGATGCTGCTGCAGGCCGCGAAAGATGAGAAACGTTCCCTGCACGAAGATGATCTTCCGCCACGGGTATTGCTGCACGACGTCGCTGGCGGCGAGCACTTCGGGCACGACCACGATGTCGTCCTTCGCCGGCGCGAATCCCGGCTCCTCGACGTAGCGGATCGGGATGTCGAAGTCGAGCCACGTCGGGCGGAACCAGAGCGCGTGATGCAGCGCGCTGGCCTCGAACCCCGCTTCGCGCAGCACGCGCACGTGCTCGTAGATGATCCCGTTGCCCCAGCTGTGCGCGAGGTAGTCGGCGATGAGGTAATAGATCACGACGTGAGCGCGTAGATGCAGCCGCGGCAGATGAAGTCGTCCGGAGCCTGCTCCATGCCGTACACCCAGCGCCGCATCAGCGACATGCGCGGACCAGTCAAGATCTCGTTCAGCGTCTGCTCCTCGAGATTGCCGACGATGTGCTGATCGTAATAGTCCTGGCAGCAGAGGACGCAGTCGGCCTTCGGCGTGATGTGCACCCACTGCACGACGCGCGAGCCGGTCTGCTCGCAGCCGGCGAGGCGCTCGTGCTTACGCTCGGGATGCATTCCCACCGGCACCGCGCCCGCGCGATCCATCACTTCGTAGAAGTGCACGGTGAAGCGCGTGTTCGCGAAGCGCTCCTTGATCTCTTCGTAGTCGCGGCGATGAATCTCGTCGCCCTTGCCGAGGACGGCCATGTCCATTTGCGGAGCCAGCGGCTTGTCCTTGAGGTAATCGAGATTGCGGAGGACGAGCTTCAGATGATCGCCGCCGCGGTCCTGCTTGTAGCGCTCGCGGTCGAGCGTGGAAATGTTGATCGACAGGTAGCGCAAGCCGTCCATCTCCATGATCGCGTCGACGCGCTCCGGCGTGAGGCCGGTCGCGTTCGTGAGCACGGCCGGCGGAAGGCCGTAGCGCTTGAGCACGCGCACGCGCTCGACGAACAGCCGGTCGGCGGTGGGCTCGTTGTAGTGGATCATCGAGATGCCGTCGATCGTGTCGCGGTGCTCGGCGAGCTGCGCGGTGATGCGCTCGTAGAGCTCCATGCTCATCGTGTGATCCTCGCGCGGATCGACGGAGACGGGGCAGAAGTAGCAGGACTGGTTGCAGAGCGTGTTCGCTTCGAAGGAGACGTACTTCAGGCGGAAGCGGGAGCCGAGGTCGGGCGCGGTCTCGACGAGCCAGCCTTTCTCCACGAGCGCCCGGACGAGGTTGCCGGAGAGTGCGGAGGGCGAGGTCTCGCCGCCGCGGATTTGCTGGATTTCGGCGAAGCCGGGCTCGCCGGCCAGCAGGAGCTGGTCGGTGAGCGTGTTGTAAATCCGCTCGCTGCTGTAGTGGAGAAACGGCTCCGCGATCAGGGTCGCGATTTGCTCAGTCATGAATCCGCCGGAGTATACGTCGCGCGCGTCCGAAACGTCGGGGCGGCCGGCTTTCATCCCGCGACGGCGATCAATGCCTGATCCGAGGGCGCTTCGAGCCGCTCCAGCTTCCATCCCGCGATCTCCAGCATCTCCACGATCGACTCGCGCGTGAAGAAGCGCAGCTGTGCGGCGACCGGAAAGCGTCCCTCCCGCAACCCGGCGATCGTCGCTTCGTTGGCGATGTTCGGGATGAGCGCGACGAGCGTCTTGCCGAGGCGGCGGAGATTCATGAGCAGCGACCAGGGATCGATCACGTGCTCGAGCACGCCGGTGACGATGATGCAATCGAAGGACTCGTCGAGGATGTCGATGATCGTCACATAGTCGCCGACGTACACGTCGTCGAGTTTCGCGGCGCTGCGTTTCGCTGCGATGCCGACCACGCGGCAGCGCTGGCGCTGTTTGACCGCCGCGCCTAACGAACCGTCGCCGGAGCCGACGTGGAGGATGGAGCGGGCGGTGGTGGGGATGTGCTGCAGTATCGGTGCTGGGGGTTGGGGGATGGGGGGTGGGACGAGATAAGACAAAGGCCGGCGTTCGTTGCGAAGCGTCTCGGTTGCAACTTCGATGGTCGTGATGGGATCGAGGACGACCAGGACGCGTTCGGAGTCGATCTCCTCGACGACATCGCGCGCCGGCTCGTCTTCATCGTAGTAATAGATCTCGCCCGTTTCCCGCAGGCGCAGTTCCGCCTGCCAGGCCGCGTAGCGTTCGGCGATGGTGTCGTACTCCTTCCGCGGAAAGAGGACAGGGAGGCTCATCCGAGGTCCGCGAGCTTCCAGAGCGCCATCGAGCGGTCGCGGAATGCGCCGTCGCCGAGGTTGCTGTGTTCATCGATCACCTCGAGGGGCGGAGGGAAATCGAACGGCGGCGCGGTGAGATTGATCGGGCGGAAGTCGCCGGAGACGATCTCGTCGTTCGCCGTGCGCGCGGAGAAGTGGCTCGTGAGCAGATAGCGCGAGCCGCTGGCGGCGAAGTTCTTCAGCGCGGCGCGGCAGTCCGTGATGCTGAGATGAATGAGGAGATCGCGGCAGTGGATGAGATCTACTTGCGGCAGGCGATCTTTCGTCGCATCGAGCACGACGAATCGCCGCTGCTCGTTGCCGAAGCGCGCCTGATTCGCGTTCACGAGCTCGGGCACGACGTCGGCGCCGGTGTAGTCGGCCGTAAACTCAACGTGGCGCATCCAGGCAAAGTCGCCGCACGGGATGTCGAGCATCGTGCGAATCCCGCGCTCTTCGATGATGCGCGGCAGCGCGGCGCGCAGCTGCGCCGTTTCTTCGAGCGTGGCCGCGGGGCCGGAGTACGAATCGGGATGGTGGTAGACGCCGAGGCGGTGAATGAGATCGAAGCGCTCGGCGAGGGAGAGGGATTCGACTTCGGCGCGCAGGCGTTCGTAGCGCTCGGACGGCGGCAGCCCGGCAAGCTCCTCCGCGAGGGTGGTGATATGGTCGGGCATCGTCGTCGTCATCCTGCCATATGCATGTATCCATTGTCGTGCCCGCGTACAACGAGCCCGCGCTCGCGAACGATATCGCGCGCATTGCCCGCGTGCTGCCGCCGTCGTCCGAGATCGTGGTGGTCGATGACAGCGACGTCACGCCGGAGTGGGGGACAGGCACTCTTGCCTGTCCGGACAGGCAGGAGTGCCTGTCCTCCACCCGCGTCCTGCGCGGCGAGAAGCGCGGCAAGGGCGATGCCGTGCGGCTCGGGATGCTCGCGGCGGAAGGGGAGGTGGTGTTCCACCTCGACGCCGACATCGATGACGAGAAGCTCGCGCTGATCCCCGATTTCATCCGCCTCATCGACGAAGGCCACGACGTGGCGATCGCCGAGCGGCGCTCTCGCTGGCAGTACCGCAACCTCGGCCGCTTCATCCTGTCGATCGGTCTCTTCGTCGCGCAACGCTTCTTCATCTTTCACTCGACGCGCTTCTTCGACACGCAATGCGGATTCAAGGCTTTCCGCAAGGGCGCCGCGCGTACGCTCGCGGAGCTGCAGACGGTGCGCGGCGGGATGTACGACATCGAGTACCTTTACATCGCCGTGAAGCGCGGGATGCGCATCGCCCAGGTGCCGATCGCGCCGATGCGCGAGCTGCGGCCGTCGCGCCTGCGCGTCTGGCGCTGCCTCGTGACCGATCCGGTCGATCTCGTGCGCGTGAAATGGAACGGCGTTCTGGGACGATACGCGCGGTGAAGACGAGCATCACCAATCGCATCCGCTCGGTGATCGACGCGCTGCCGCGCCCCATCCGCGACTCCCGCTGGTTCATGGGGCCGTTCTTCTTCGTCTGGTTCAAGGGACGCCACGTGCGGACGGCGATGGAGTTCAAGGATCTCGCGCCGTCGATGAGCGATGCGGAGTTCGCCGATGCGTACCGTCGAATCCATACGTTCGCCGACAACCGGGTCACGGACACGAACGCCGAGGCGATGGCGTATGTGCTCTCACGACTGGAAGAGGGCACGCTCCTCGACGTCGGTAGCGGCCGCGGCTACTTCCTCACGAAGACCTCCGGCATCGGCTGCGATCTCCTCGGCGGGAACGTCCGCGCGGTCGCGGAGCGCCTGCCGTTCCGCAACAAGTCCTTCGACGTCGTGACTTGCTTTCACACGCTCGAGCACACGCGCGACCTGCCGCGCGCGATCGCCGAGCTGCGGCGCGTGGCGCGGAAGCAGCTGATCGTGATCGTGCCGCGGCAGCGGCGCTTTCACTACACGCTCGACCTGCACCTCAACTTTTTCGAGACGCCGGACGCGCTGGCGCAAGCGATGGGCGCGCCGGGCGAGATCCGCCAGTTCGGCAGCGATCTCGTGTACATTTCCGCGCCTTGAAACGCACCCTTCTCGTCTGCCTTCTGCTTTCTGCTTTCTGCTTTGTGCTTTATCGGAAAGTGGTGCGCCTCTGGTGGACGTACGACGACGTCTATCTCGTCCACATCGCGATCGATCACACCGTCGTCGACGAGTTCTTCAACGCCTCCATCTGGCCGCAGAAGCTCTTCACACCGCTCGTGCTCGCGGTCTACGAAGGCGACATGGCTCTCTTCGGCCTCGAGCCGTCGCGATGGTTCGTCGTGCATCTCATCGCGCTCGCGCTTTCGACGCTGGCGTTCTTCGCCGCGCTGCGCTTGTGGCTCCCCTGGTTGCCGGCCGGCGTCGGTGCACTGCTATACGCGGCCTCGGTGCCGATCGTCAGCCTGATCACCGAGATCTCCGGCATCCACTACTTCATGGGGATTTTCTTCGGATCGCTGGCGACGATTTTTTATGTGCTCGCGCTGCGGCGGCGACCGTGGCTCACGTTCCTCTCCGCCTTCGTCTATCTCCTGGCGATGCTCGCCAAGGAAACGGTCATCCCCCTCCCGTTCCTCTTCCTCGCGCTGCCCGAGCGCGACTTCCGCGCGCGGCTGCGCTTCGCCGCGCCGCACGCCGTCGCCGTCGCCATCTACTTTTTCTGGCGCCGCGCCGTCATCGGCACGTTCTTCGGCGGCTACGGGTGGGCGATCGATCGCGATGAATGGCTGGCGATTCTCGTTTCGCTTCCGAAGAAGATCATCCTCGCCTCCGCCGGCGCGAATGTCATCGTCGGCGTCGCGCTGATCGTGGTGATGCTCGCTGGGATCGCCTTCATCGGAAAGCGCGGCATTCTTTTGTTCGTCGTCGCGCTGGCCCTGGCCGTTGGGCCGATCGTGCCGGTCTCGAAAGAGATGCAGCGCCGCTACGCGCTGATGCCGTGGCTCTGCTGGTCGGTCGCGTTCGTCGCCGGCGCGCGCGACCGGAAGATCCTGCTCGCGGCGGTGCCGCTGCTCATGCTCGTCGCGAACCGGCAGGAGTGGGGCTACGAGTTCGGGCGCACGCAGCGGATGTCGGACGAGGCGCGGTTTTTCTTCGACATGCCGCCGAACACGATGCTCCGCCGGCCGATCGTTCCTCCTGCGGCAATGGGAGAGCTGAACTGGCTGAAGACGATGCATTACCGCAAGCCGTCCGGCGCGTCGTGGTTTTACGATGACTACTTTTTGTGCACCACGCCGGCGCTGCCTGCGCGGGCGTGGGAGTACCAGCCGTCGAAGCGCGCGGTGGTCGAGATCTCGCGCGAGCTTCCGGCAATCGCGCGCCAGCACTGCGGCTCGATGCGCAACACCGCGCCGCTCTCCGCGTCGTTCGAGTATCGCGACGACTCGCTCTTCTGGACGTTCGGTCCCTACACCGACGGCAAGTACCGCGTGCTCCTCGGCAACGGCATTCAGGCCTTCGACGTCCCGCGCGAAGACGGCTTCCGCATGCCCGGCATGCCCGGCATCGCGCTGCGCATTCGCTACGACTCGCCGCAGGGGTGGTTCACGTACTCGCCGGAGATCGCGCTGGATTTCGTGCGTCAGCCGCGTTTGAACTGGAGCCGTCAATAGTTTATCCCGCGCGCAGACGCGGGATCTCTTCGTCCACCGGCACTGCTCGCTTCGTTGCACCATGAGATCCCGCGTCTACGCGCGGGATAAACTACAAAGCCTTGAACTGGAGCAGGCGGTAGCCGTATGTGCCATCCGCGTACAGCGAGCGATAGCGGACGCCGCTGGCGATGAGGTCGTCGACCTGCTCGTTCGTGATGCCGAGGTCGCGGATGAGGGGCTCGCGGAACCGGTCGAGGCGGAGGTTGAAGTAATCGACGGTCGGCGCGGCTTGCGCGGAGAGATCGACTTCTTCGATGACGCGAAAGCCGTGCTGCGCCGCGGCGTCGAGGAATCCTTCGAACGAATGCAGCGCGCCGGGGATGTCGATCGGGCGCAGCGCGAATTCGTCGAGGACGATCATGTGCGGCGCGAGTGCGTGTGCGCGGGCGAAGAGCGCATTCGAGTCGATGTACTGCGAGGATTCCTGGAAGAGAATCGTGTCGAACGATTCGGCGGGATAGTCCTCGAAGCGCATGCAACGCACCGGCAACGCTCCGATCATCGCGATCTGCTTTTCGTCGGGCGTGATCCCGGTGGCGTCGTAGCCGAGGTCGAGGAGCAGGCGGAGCGTGGTCCCGAGACCGGAGCCGACCTCGAGGAGGCGGGCGGGCGGCGGGGGGAGGCGGGCGACGAGCAACTGCGTCGAGCGCTCCTGCGCGGAGCCGATGCGCTCGCCGGGATGCGTGAAGAGGCCGTAATGCAGGTACGGCACGGCGCCCTCTTCATGCGTGAGGATGTGCATGAAGACGTTGAGCGGGTAATAGAACTCGCGATAGGGAAGCGACATCGCGCGGCGCATTCTATGATGGCGCGCGCATGGCACCGGTGGCGCTGCACCACGATCCGCGCGCGCTGCGCGAGCAATACGCGGCGAACGATCCCTTCCCGCACATCGCCCTCGACGGCCTCTTCGATGACGCCGACCTGGAGCGCATCGTCGCGGAATTCCCGAAGCCGGACGGGATGCGCTGGACGCGGTTCGACTCGCCGCTGGAGAAAAAGCTCGGCTTCTACCACGAGCACAGCACCATCTCGCCGTTCATCCGGGCGTTCCTCGATGCCATGAACGGCTTCGAGCTGCTGCTGTTCCTCGAAGCGCTGACCGGCATCGAAGGACTGATTCCCGATCCCTACTTCGGCGGCGGCGGCCTGCATCAGATCGAGCCCGGCGGATTCCTGAAAGTCCACGCCGACTTCAACGTCCATCCGAAGCTGAAGCTCGACCGCCGTTTGAACATGCTCGTCTATCTGAACAAGGACTGGCGGGAGGAGTGGGGCGGACACCTGGAGCTGTGGAACGCGTCGATGACCGAGTGCCGCCGGCGCATCCTGCCGGCGTTCAATCGGACGGTGGTCTTTTCGACGACGGACACGTCCTTCCACGGACATCCGCATCCGCTCACCTCGCCGCCGGGGGTCACCCGCAAGTCGGTGTCGTTGTATTACTACACGGCGGGGCGGCCGGAGGATGAGCGTTCGGCGGCACATGACACGTTGTTCCGGGAGCCCGTTTGAGGGTGGCCCGGTCGCCCGGTCTCCCGGTGCCGGGTAACTGGGTGACCGGGTGGCCGGGCTACCGCTTGAGCCGGTATCCCACTTTGCGAACCGTCAAAAGATGTCGCGGCTTCGCCGGATCGCGCTCCAGCTTGCGGCGCAGCTCGGCGACGTGCGTGTCGATCGTGCGCGTAATCACGGCGTCGGAGTAGCCCCACACCTGGCGCATCAATTCGAGGCGGGAGACGACGGCGCCGTTGCGATCGGCGAGGGCGAGGAGGAGGTCGTACTCCTTCGGCGCGAGGTCGACCGGATTGCCATCGCACGTGACCGTGCGCGAGGAGCGATCGATCTCGATCTCGCCGATTCGTTCCGCGGCCGCGCGCGGAGTGACGCGCCGCAGGAGCGCTTCGACGCGCGCGAGCAATTCGAGGAGGCCGAA
>DATFHJ010000197.1:0-15813 GCA_035248585.1 Thermoanaerobaculia bacterium | reverse complement strand
CGGCGCACCGCTGAAGATGGCTACGATCTTTCCGCGCACGTCGAGGTTCGCGTAGTCGTCGTATTTTTGATCGGGCGCGGTGATGCCGAAGCCTGCAAAGACGACCTGCGCTTCGACGGTGGCGTCATCCTGCAAGGCATTGCCCTGCGTGACGAATTGCTCGAACGCCCGCAGCGTCACCGGTGCCGCGCCGTCGCGCAGCAGCGTGACGGTCGACTGCGCGTTCGGCACCGTCTCGCGAAACGGCACTTCCTGAAACGAAGTCTCGAGCCCGGCCGCGCCGAACTGCGCCGCGACGTAATTCGCCGCGATGCGATACCCGCGCGTGCCCGTGCCTCTTCCTTCGAGGAGGTCGTTCGCAAGGAATTGGATGTGCGCTTTGACTGCGCCGGCGCTGAATGCAGTGACGAACGTCGCAACTAAAAGGCTCATGCTGGTCCCCATGCTAAATAGCGAAGCCGCAATCCCAAAGTCCTTCCGTCCGATGCCTGGTGCGGTGGCGGGCTGAGGGTGTGATCGATCGAGAGCTCGAGCGTGTTCGGGGCGCCGTTCGGCGCGGGCATGACGTGCACGTTGCGCTCGAGATATCCCTCGGAGGTCCGGAAGCGGTCGGCGATGCGGCCGTTGATCTTCACGGTGATCTCGGGATTTTTGTCCATCAACTCGCCGGGGATGCCGAGGTGCATGCGGAGGATGGCCGGGCCGCTCTGCGGCGGCAGGATCGTCACCGAGCGGCCGTTCATCCAGCGCCATTCGTGGATGTCCTGGGCCTCGGGGGCATACCAGCCGGCGAGGAACTGGGCGCGGGTGCGCAGCGGCTTCAGTACGATTTCGAAGTAATGGCGGCGGGTGATGTTCCAGAGATGCCCGCGCTCGCGCGTGAACATCAGTCCCTCCGGCTTCGTCTCCGTCACCTCCGCGAGCAGCCACGCGCGCGGGTTCGGCGCGAGCGGCAGCGCGCGGTCGTCGATCACGCGGCGATACGGCAGGCCCGGCGCGACGAGGTCGACGAACTTCGACATCGTGTGGCCGACATACAGCTCGTCGCGCTTCGGATCGACGGTTCGCAGCAACGCCTGCGCCGCGAGCACGGACGGGGCGACGGTCGTGCGGACGACTTGCAAATCGGGCGCGGTGTAGGCGATGAACGAGACGACGAGCGCGGATGCCAGCGCGCGCTCAACGAGTGGAGCGGTGGGCTTTAGCCCACCGAGGATTCCGGCGGGCTGAAGCCCGCCGCTCCACGCCGCGACGCGGCGGATGCCGTCCGCGGCGAGGATGGCGAACATCGGCTGGTATCCGATCGAGAAGCGGCTGATGCTGAAGCGGTCGAGCATCAGCCAGGCGGAGATCGCGAACGGCGCGAAGGTCAGAACGTTGTAGAGCATCGACCGGTCGCGCTCGCGCACCGCGCCGATCGCCGACACGAGCACGAGCAGCGACGCAATGGCGCTCAGCACCGGCGATTGGTATTGCTTGATGAAGAAGCGATCGAAGAGACGCCAGAGCGCGGGGCGGTCGGGGCTGTGAAACGAATCGACGCGCGAGATGTAATCGCCATGCTCGCGCATGACGCGCATGTATTCGGGCAGCGAGCCGGAGGCGTAGACCGCGCCGCCGAAACAAATGCCGACGATGACGATGCCGATCAGCAGCGCGGCAACGATCTCCAGCGGACGCCGTTTGCGCGTGGCGTAAATCGCGGGGAAGAGCCCGACGAGCAGGTTCTGCGGGCGGATGCCGATGGCGATCGCGAGGAGCAGGGCGCCGAGCCAGTACGCGTTGCGATTGTCAGCACCGCGAAACAGCAGCGCCGCGGCGAAGCAGACAATCACGATCGAGGGAATGTCGCTGAACGCGCCGCCGCCGAAGAACCAGACATTCGGCAAGAACGCGAAGAGGATCGCGGCGATGAGCGACGTTTCGAAGCGCAGCCGCAGCGCGCGGGCGAGGAAGAAGATCGCCGGAAAGACGAGCATCGCCGCGATGAGATTGACGAGCCGCAGCGCGTGAAAATCGCTGTCGGTAACGAAGCGCGCGAGTCTCGCGAGGAAGATGTACACGGGGAAGCCGGGCGGATGGGGGTGGTGCAGGGCGACGTTGTAGTCGCGCAGCGCCAGCGTGAACTGCACTTCGTCCCAGTCCCAGACGGAGCGCGCGAGCGCGAGGAAGCGCGAGGCGGCGCAGACGAGCGCAGCGATCGCCACGATCGCGCGCTGCCGCGCGGTCAAAAGATCCGGAGCTGAAGCCACCGTGCTACGAACGAGCGTAGGCCTGATAGAACTTCCCGTCCCGTTCGGCGAGCCGCTTCAAGGGCTCGTTCGGCGTGAAGCGCGGACCGAGCCGCGACGACAGTTCGTCGAGCCGCGACGCGATGTACGGCAGGCCGAGAGAGTCGGCGTACCGCAGCAGTCCGCCGCGGAACGGCGGGAAGCCGGTGCCCATGATCATCGCCAGATCGAGCTCGCCCGCGGAGGCGACGATCTTCTCATCGAGGATCAGCGACGCTTCGTTGATCATCGCGAGGATGGTGCGCTCGACGACCGCGTTCGCATCGGCCGGCTTCGGCGAGCGGATGCCGAGGACTTTGTAGACCGATGAATCGGGCCCCTGCCGCTTGCCGCCGTCGTAGATGTACAGCCCGCGCCCGTTTTTCTTGCCGTGGCGCCCGTCGGCGTAGAGCTTGTCGACGATGGTCGACTTCTGCTGCAGCCGCGCGCCGAAGGCTTCGCCGAGGATGACCGCGACTTTGGCGGCGACGTCGAGTCCGACTTCGTCGAGCAGCGCCATCGGCCCCATCGGCATGCCGAAATCCGTCATGGCCTTGTCGATCGACTCGATGGTGTGCCCTTCCTCGAGCAGGAACCCCGACTCGTTCATGTACGGGCCGAGGATGCGATTGACGATGAAGCCCGGCCCGTCGTTGCAATAGACGACGGTTTTTCCGAGCTTGCGCGCGAAGTTCGCGACCGTGACCATGGCCACGTCGGAGCTCTTCTCGCCGCGGATGACTTCCACGAGCGGCATCTTGTCGACGGGATTGAAGAAGTGCATGCCGACGACGTTCTCGGGCCTCCTGGCCTCGGCCGCGATGTTCGTGATCGGAATCGTCGAGGTGTTCGTGGCGAAGATCGCGTTCGGCTTCGAGAGCGCTTCGAACTCCGCCAGCACCTGCCGCTTGATCGGCAGATTCTCGACGACCGCTTCGATGACAACGTCGGCGCGCGAGAAGCCGCTCCAATCCGTGGCGCCGGTGATGCGCGCCAGCTTGCGCGCCATCTCGCCGCGCGTCATGCGCCGCCGCTCGACTTTCTTTCGCCAGACCTTGGACGCCGCTTTCATCCCGCCGGCGATCGCTTTCCAGTTGATGTCGCGCATCCGCACGTCGGCCGGCGTTTTGTCGACGACGATCTGCGCGATCCCGCCGCCCATCACTCCCGCGCCGAGGACGCCCGCCTCGCGCACGTCGAGCGCCTTCGCCGCATACGGATCTTTCTTCGAGTCTTCCATCAGGAAGAAGAGGCGCACGAGGTTCTGGGCGACGTCGCCCATGATCAGCGGCGCAACTTCCTGCGCCTCTTTCTCGAGTCCCTTTTCGACGCTCGTCCCCATCGCGTACTGCATCACCTCGATCGCCTTCAGCGGCGCGGGGTATTGGCCATGCGTCTGCGAGAGCACGGCCTTGCGCGCTTTGTTGAAGATGAGGTTGCGCGCAAGCGGGTTGCCTTCGATGTAGAACTTTGTCCGCCCGCCGCCTTTGCGCTTGCCGCGCGCGGCGAATTTCTTCGCGACGTCGAGGAGGATGCCGGGCTCCACAACTTCGTCGACGAGGCCCGCTTTCTTCGCGCGTTTGCCGTCGAGCGCCTTGCCGTTGAGGATGATGTCGAGGGCCGCGGGCAGTCCGATGAGTCGCGGGAGCTTCGTCACGCCGCCCCACGCGGGGAAGATGCCGAGCTTCACTTCGGGAAGGCCGATCTGCGCTTTCGGCGAGTCGGTGATGACGCGCCAGTCGCAGCTGATGGCCATCTCGCAGCCGCCGCCGAGGCACGCGCCGTCGATCGCGGCGACCGTGACCTGCGGCAGCTTCGCGAGCTTCTGAAACATCTGCTGGCCGAAGCGGACGTACTCCCGCGCCTCGTCGGCGCTCGTGGCCTTCGTGAACTCGCTCACGTCCGCGCCGGCGATGAAGATGCCGGGTTTGCGCGAGGCGAAAATGATTTTCTTGAGGTCGGACGCCGCGGCAAGCTCGTCGATCAAGGCGGAGAACTCGAGGCCGACGGTGGAAGAAAACTTGTTGATCTTCTCGCCCGGCAGATCGAACCAGACGATGCCGAGATCGCCTTGCCGTTCGATGGTGAATGCGCGAGTGATCGTTGGGAGCGGGGCGGCGGCAGCGGTCATGTCGTTTCCACGAGGTTTTCGTCGGCGTACAGCTGGTCGATGACGTGTTTGTATTTTTTGTCGATGACTTTGCGCTTCACTTTGAGCGACGGCGTGATTTCGTCTTCTTCGATGGTGAAGTCGCGCGGCAGGAGCGCGAAGCGGCGGATCTTCTCCTGCCGGTCGAGGTTCTGATTGAAGCGGTCGATCTCGCCCTGGATCATTTTCTTCACGCCGTCGTGGCTCACCAGCTCTTCGGGCGATTTCGCCTGAATGCCCGCCGCCGCGGCGTCGCGCTCGAGCTTCTCGAAGTTCGGGACGATGAGCGCGGTGAGGAACTTGCGGCGGTCGCCGATGAGCACCGGCGTGCCGACGTAGGGAGAGCTCTTGAGCAGCGCCTCGAGCGGCTGCGGCGCGATGTTCTTTCCGTAGGCGTTGATGATGATGTCTTTCTTACGGTCGGTGATCTTCAGGAAGCCGTCTTTGTCGATCTCACCGATGTCGCCGGTGTGGAACCAGCCGTCTTTGTCGATCGCCTGCGCGGTCGCTTCCGGGTTGTTCCAGTAGCCCTTCATGATGTGCGGGCCGCGCGAAAGGATCTCGCCGTCTTCGGCGATCTTCACTTCGACGCCGTCGATGATCGGACCAACCGTGCCGAGTCTCCGTTTCTCCGGACGATTCACGGAGATGACGGGCGAGGTTTCGGTGAGGCCGTAGCCTTCGAGGATCTCCACGCCCGCGCCGATGAAGAACGCGGCGAGCTCCTGTGAGAGCGGCGCGCCGCCGGAGACGACGTACTTTACGTTCCCGCCGAGGCGCGCGAGGATCTTGCTGAAGACGAGCTTGTCGGCGATCGCCGATTTCACTTTGAGGCCGAGCGGCAGCGGCTTGCCTTCGATGCGATACGGCAGGCGCTCCTCGCCCACCTTCAGCGCCCAATGAAAAATCTTCTGGCGCGCGGGCGGCGCGGTGGCGACGTTGTCCATGATCCGCATGCGCATCTTCTCGAAGAGACGCGGCACCGCGCCGAAGTACTGCGGGCGGATCTCCTGCAGGTTGTCGGCGACTTTGTTGACGTTCTCGGCGTAGGCGATCGTGCCGTTCTTGTAGAGATAGAGGTAGTCGACCATGCGCTCGAGGATGTGGGAGAGCGGGAGGATCGACAGCGCCACGTCGCCGATCTGGAACGGCACGGCGGCGCGCACGGAGACGACGTTCGTCGTGATGTTGCCGTGCGTGAGCATCGCGCCCTTCGGATTGCCGGTGGTGCCGGAGGTGTAGACGAGCGTGGCCAGATCGTCGGGCGTGCGCGAGGCGCGCGACTGATCGAACCAGCCGCGCCCGTTCTTCTGTTCGAAGGCGCGGCCGCGCGCGACGACGTCGGCGAACGTGAGCACGCCTTCGACAGGCGCGGGCAGATCGCAGACGATCACGTTCTGCAGCGTGGGAACGTGCGAGCGGATCTCCTGCACTTTGTCGAGCTGCTCTTTCGTCGAGCAGACGACGGCGACGGTACCGGCGTCGTTGAGGATGTACTCGATCTGCCAGCCGAGGAGCGTCGGATAGACCGGCACTGACACGGCGGACGCGCAGAGCGTCGCAAAGTCCGCGATCGTCCACTCGGGACGATTCTCGGAGAGGATGCCGACGCGATCGCCCGGCTTCACGCCGAGCTCGTACAGGCCGGTGGAAAACCAGCGAACCGTGTCGCGGAACTCGGGAACCGTGACGTCGACCCACCGGTCGCCCTTCTTGTACTTCATGATCGCCGGGCGATCGACTGACGAGGTCAGCTCATAGATATCGTTGAGCGTTTTTGGATCCGGCATGAAGCCCCCTCCGAACTTGGAGGGGGATCATAACCTGTTCACCCCGTGCCCGTGCCCGTGCCCGAGCCCGTGCCCGGGGTGGGCCGCCCGCCCCGGGCACGGAAGCGGGCACGGGCGCGGGCGCGGGCGCGGGCGCGGGAAGTCGTCAGGCCACCTTCAGCCATTTCCAGATCTCCGGAATCGTCGGGCGCTTTCCGTACGAGAGGATTCCGACGCGGAAGATTTTGGCGGTGATCCAGAAGAAGAGGGCGATCGTCAGGATCGAGACGATGATCGTGACGATGATCTGCCACATCGGCGGTTCGGCGACGAGAGTGCGCACGTACATCGTCAGCGGGCCCCAGACCGGCGCCATCGAGAGTCCGACGGCGAGCTTGGAGTCGGGGTTGGTGAGGATCGGCGCGATGAGGAACCACGGCAGCATCATCGGGAACGTGACCGGCATGATCAGCTGCTGCGCTTCTTTTTCGGAATTGCAGACCGAGCCGCCGATGGCGTAGATGCAGACGTAGCTGAGGTACGAGAGGATGAAGAAGACGACGAAGAAGACGAACGTCGCCGGCTTCAGGATGGCAAAGACGTTCATCCCGCCGGCGGTGGCCACCGCGCCGGCATAGGCGCCGGCGATGCCGGCCATGAGCAGCCAGACGCCGATCTGGGTGAGGCCGACCGCGGCGATGCCGAGGACTTTGCCGACGAGGAGCTGGCGCGAGGAGACGGAGGAGACGAGCACTTCGACGACGCGGTCGGTTTTCTCCTGGATGATGCCGCGCATCGTTTCGAGTCCGTAGATGAAGCTGGGGATGAAGAGCAGCGCGGTGAGGACGATGCCGACGAGGAAGTTGGCGATGCCGCCTTTTTTCACCTCGCCGGTCTTCGAGATCTGCACGCCCTCGGTGCGCAGGTCGCTGAGGAGCTTCTCGCTCTCTTCCTTGTTGATGCCGCGCTCCGCGAGCCGCCGCTCCTGCACGAAGCGGTTGGTGCGCGAGGAGAGCCGCCCCTGCGTGACGAAGTCGGTGGCGCTGCGGCTGTAGTACTTGAGCTTCGCCTCGGTGTTGGTGAGCGTGTCATGCGGCAGGATGAAGACGCCGTCGAATCCGTCTTTCGCGCCGAGGCGCGTGACGTACGGCTTCGCGGCCGCTTCGACGTCGGCGATGCCGTGGGCGTCGACGTACTGGATGATCATCTGCTGCGGCAGGTCGCGTCCGCGCTTGCCGATGGCGATGTCCGGCTTGTCGTCTTTCTCCGGCGCTTTGAACGCCGGCTCGAGTTGGCCGCTGCCATCGACGACGGCAATGTGCTTGTCGCCGAGGCCGCGCTCCATCAGCAGTGTCGGCCCGAGGAAGGCGAAGACCATGAGCAGCGGCATGAGGAAGGTCATGATGATGAACATCTTCTTCCGCACGGCGACGAGGTATTCGCGTTTGAAAACGGCGAAGGTCTTCTTCATTTCTCCACCTCCCCGGCAAGGGTTTCCGCGCCGACTTTCTCGATGAAGATCTGCTCGAGCGAGGGCACGGCGAGCTCGAAGCGGCGGATGCGGATGCGGCCCATCGAGGCTTCGAGGATTTTCTGCGGGTCGGCCCCGTCGGCGAGGGTGATCTCGGCGGAGTTGCTGACGATGGCGGCGTGCCGCACCTCGGGCAGCGTGTTGAGGAAGGAGCCGTCGCCTTCGAAGTCGATGTGCAGCGCGTGCTTCGCGCCGCGGACTTCTTCGAGGCTGCCGTCAAGGACGACCTGGCCGCGGTGGATGAGGATGATCTCGTCGGCCATGCGCTCCGCTTCACCCATCATGTGGGTGGAGAGGAGGATGGTCTTGCCTTCGGCGCGGAGGTCGCGCAGGAGGTTGCGGACGAGGACCATGTTGACGGGATCGAGTCCGGACTGCGGCTCGTCGAGGATGATGAGCTCGGGGTCGTGGAGCAGCGTGCCGATGAGCTGGACTTTCTGCTGGTTGCCCTTCGAGAGCTCTTCGACTTTCGCGTTGCGCTTGTCGGTGAGCTCGAAACGCTCGATCCAGTAGTCGATCTTCGCGCGAACGTCGGCCGGCTTTTTCCCTTTGATCTCGGCGAGGAAGAGCAGCAGCTCGACGATCTTCATCTGCCGGTAGAGCCCGCGCTCTTCCGGCAAATAGCCGATCCGGTCGCGGAACGACGTCCCGCTTCCATCGCCGCCGCCCATCCACTGGATGTCACCGGAATCCGGCATGAAGATGCCGGTGATCATCCGAATGGTGGTCGTCTTCCCGGCCCCATTCCGCCCCAAAAGCCCGGTAATCGCGCCGCGGCGCACGGTGAACGAGACCCCGTCCACCGCCCGAACGGCACCAAAGACCTTGACCACATTCCGGACCGCCAAAATGTCGCCCATAGGAACGCACCCCTCCTTACGGAGCGCGCCGTATTGTACGGGCGGGCGGGTGGGAGGGTTTTAGGTCAGGGGACAGGCGGGATCACCGACGAGTCGAATGGGATGAGCCTAAAGAGTCGCTGAAGCCGCTGGATGACTCGCTCGATTTTTGTGGCGAAGTCATCGGGATTGCGCAGAGATGCTTGGGCAATAGGCGCAAT
The DNA here is from genome assembly GCA_035248585.1 of Thermoanaerobaculia bacterium. GTDB lineage: Bacteria > Acidobacteriota > Thermoanaerobaculia > Gp7-AA8 > Gp7-AA8 > QHVT01. Next base: position 7,034 of record DATFHJ010000197.1, on the reverse strand, counting down.
CTGGACTGAGAGAACAATGGTCAGTAGAAGTACAACTACACTTCGAGTTTCGCGTTTCATGACGCCCTCCTGCGGTGCTTTCGAGATCGGGAGGGCGCGCCCTTGAACTAGGGAGTGACGCAGAGCGTCAAATCCCTACCCTAAGTTTGCGTTATTGGGGAGGGAACGCGAACAGAAGGTTCGGTTCGTAGGGTACGCGACGCAGATAATCACGAACATGCGAAACGAGTTTCGTGGTTGCGGTGCGATTCGTTATCGCTTCATGCATCAGACCAAGAGCGGTTAGCGCCGCTGCAGTGTAAGAAAGGTTCGATGTCTGGAATCGGGCGATCGCCACTTTACAAAGCTGTTCGGCTTCGTCGAACTTGCTCATCGTGACGAGAAGTTCGGCAACGTCGAGTCCAACTTCCGTGGCTGCCGTCAGCATACCCAACCGCTCAAACTCGCTCGCCAGCGTGCGGAACCGCGTTAGTGCAGGGGCGACGTAACCCTGACTAGCCAATACGCGGGCCGCGTTCCAGCGCGTCCGAATAGCCTCGGACTCGTTGCCGATTTCTTGAAATATTCGAGCTGCTTGATCGAAGTATTCGAGTGCTTCAGCACGGTCCAGTTTGAAACAGCAATGCCCAAGATTCCCTAGCACTCTTGCGTACATGGGCAAGTCGTTGAACTTGAGGAGATCGTCCCTTAAGGTAATTAACAATGCGTATGCGGCTTCATACTCATAACGGCTAAAGAGAAGGTTGACCTCTGCCAACTGCGCCGATGCCAGTCGGGTCTGGTCGCCGTAGGATCGGAACCGCCGAACACTCTGCCGCGCCGTGCCAATGGCGCTCGTATACCTCTCCAACCCCCGCTCCACCAACGCCCGCACGATTCCCACCCGGGCCAGGTCGTAATCGTTTACACAAGACTCGTTAAAGTGACTTTCCGAGGCGCAAAGAGCCCTCTCCGCGGCGGCAAAGTCGCCAACGTAGAACAAGGCGTAGGCGCGTTCGCGCCACGCGGCGCCGCGCAACTGCGACGTCGCGTCCTCGAGGTGGTCGGCGATCTCGGTGGCGAGCGCGGTCAGTTCGACGGCGTCGCGGGGCATGGTGTCGCGGGCGGCGGGGACGGCTTCCAGCAGCTTGCGCACGGTTCCGGGGGTGCGGAACTCCGGGTGGCGGTGCAGGTTCGCCATCCAGGTCTCGCGCGGGCCGGAGAGCAACCGCGGAAGGAACGAGACGGCCTCCACATCTTCGATCGCCATCTGATCGGCGAAGCCGCGGAGGGTGGCGATCGTTTCGGGGATCGGGGCTTCGCTCAGGGGAGCGTCGCTCCAGGTGGCTTCCTCGCGCAGCGCGTCGGCGAGGATGCGGAAGGTCTCGAGGCGCTCGCGGCAGCCGGTGCAGGCGGAGAGGTGATCGTCGCTCGCGAACGCTTGGGACGAGAGGGCGATCAGGGAGTCGTCGTCGTAGTGTTTCTCTTCGACCATCATCGGCTCCATTGTCATCGACTCACGGAGGTGATGTTGAGGTAGATCTCGCGCACGCGTTTGAGGCAGTTGTGAATCAGCTTCTCCGCGTAGCGGTTCGTCGTTTCCAACTCGCGCGCCACGTCTCCGGCCGAGCGGCCTTCGAAGTAGTGCAGCCAGAGCGTCTCGCGGCAGCGCGGCTGCAGATACTGGAGCGCCTGGCGCACCGTCATCTGCGTCGCGAACTGGTCGGCCAGTCCGTGCGAGCCGGGGTCGGAGTGATCGCTGATGTCTTCCGGCAGCGACTCGGTCCGGCCCTGCGCGCGCCAGTAATGCCGGCTGGCGTTGCACATCGCCGCCACCAGCCACGCCCGCACGTTGTCGATCTTCGTCCCCGACTGCAGGAACGAGAGGAACACTTCCTGGATCAGATTCTCGGAGTCGCACTCCGGAATGCGGAACTTGCGCGAGGCGACATACAGCAGCAGGCTGCGATGCTCGAGATACAGCGCCTCGACGTCATCGGCAGCGGAAGTCGCGGGCGGCGCGGGAGGGCTCTGAGTGATCACGCGCGGACGACCCTTCTTCTCGGCTCGCGGTTGCGGCCTTTCGTCCAGCACGGCAGCCTTCCCTTCATGCGTTTCATCGGCGGACCGCTGCAAGTTGACTGACTTTGAACTCATGACACGTTATCACGATCAGCCGCGCGAGGCGGCGTTAAGAAACGACGGCTTTCCCAGAAAAACGGACCCGGCTGGATGGCGGTAATGGTACTCCACTTCGCATTGGATTTTACGGATTTATGGAGATCATCGCGTACACCGGGTCTTCGATGCTATTCTCCGCCGTCGCAATGAACCCCGAGCAAACCCGCAGCATCATCGACGAGAACTGGTCGTCGTCGATCGTCCCTACGCTTCACGACTACATTCGGATTCCCAACCAGTCTCCGCTGTTCGATCCCGACTGGCGCCGCAACGGCCATATGCATCAAGCGGTTGCGCTGGCGAAGGGGTGGGTGGAGCGGCAGGGAATCGCGGGGCTGACGCTCGAGGTGCACGAGGTCGAAGACCGCACCCCGGTGATCTTCATGGAGATCGAGGGCGACGAGTCGTCGACGGTGCTGATGTACGGGCATCTCGACAAGCAGCCGGCGATGGTCGGCTGGGAAGAGGGGCTCGGACCGTGGACGCCGGTGCTGCGCGACGGCAAGCTCTACGGACGCGGCGGCGCGGATGACGGCTACGCGATCTTCGCGACCATCTCGTCCATCGCATCCTTGCAGCGGCAGAAGCTGCCGCACTCGCGCATCGTCGTGCTGATCGAATGCTGCGAAGAGAGCGGCTCGCTCGATCTGCCGACGTACATCGAGCTCCTCGCCGACCGCATCGGCACGCCGCGTCTCGTGATCTGCCTCGACTCCGGTTGCGGCACGTACGATCAGCTGTGGATGACGACGTCGCTGCGCGGCTCGATCGTTGGCAACCTGACCGTCGAAGTCCTCAGCGAAGGCGTGCACAGCGGCGACGCGAGCGGCATCGTGCCGTCGTCGTTCCGCATCCTCCGCATGCTGCTCGATCGCCTCGAAGATGCGACGAACGGCGAGATCCTCCCCGAGTGGCTGCACGTCGACGTCCCGCCCGAGCGTCTCGCGGAGCTTCAAGCCACCGCCCGCGTCCTCGGCGATGACGTCTGGAGCAAGTTCCCGTTCCTGCCCGGCATGCAGCCGGTGACGAAGGATCCGCTGCAGCTGCTCGTCAATCGCACCTGGCGTCCCGCGCTCGCCTACACCGGCCAGGCGGGAATGCCGGATCTGCTGCAGGCTGGAAACGTCCTGCGGCCGAAGACGGCGCTCAAGCTCTCGCTGCGCATCCCGCCGTCGCTCGACGCGGCGGAGATCGACCGGAAGATGAAGGCGCTGCTCGAAAGCGATCCTCCGTACGGCGCGCGCGTGACGTTCGAGCCGGAAAAAGGCGGCGCGGGATGGGTGGCGCCGAAGATCGCGCCGTGGCTCGAAGAGTCGGTGGAGCGGGCGTCGCAAGCGCAGTTCGGCAAAGGCGCGATGACGTTCGGCGAAGGCGGATCGATCCCGTTCATGGGCATGCTCGGCGCGCGGTACCCCGAGGCGCAGTTTTTGATCACCGGGGTGCTGGGACCGCAGAGCAATGCGCATGGCCCGAACGAGTTCCTCCACATTCCGTACGCGAGCGCGCTCACTGCGTGCGTGGCGCAGGTGTTGTCGGACGAGCGCTCGTCGGCGTAGCCTGAATCTTCCCGAGCTTCACGAGCCGGCTGGTGATCGCCGCGGACGTGCGGCCGTGCTGCAGCGCGATCTGCGCGATCGTCATCCGATTCTCGAACTCCTGCGTCAGCCGCGAGTCCTCTTCCGAGCTCCACGGCGTTCCGGCGGCGACGAACTTCGTGTTGCCGTTGCGCGCGTTCTTCAGAAGCGAAGCTGCGGCGAACAGCGCGCGCACCGTGTCGGCGCTGTGAAACGTATCGCTCGGAATCCGCGCGCCGGTGCTCGGATCGGTGCCGTTGGCGAGCGACTCGAGAACCGTGATCACCTGTTGTCGATCCATGGCATCACCTCCGAGGAAAGAGTACGGCCATGGACTTACGGAGCTACGCGCGGTGGAAAAATGAGGGTTGCGCGGGACGTAAGTGCTGATGACGTCCACGAGGCGGAGGTTCGATCTACGTATCTTGTCCCGTGCCCGAGCCCGTGCCCGAGCCCGTGCCCGGGGCGGGGGAAACGCGCCTCGAGCCACCCACACCGGGCACGGGCACGGGCACGGGCGCGGGCACGGGTCTTAAGCGTGTCCCCCGCGATACTTTTTCTCCCCTGCCTCGATGCGGACCGGCAGCCGATTCTGCGCGGGCGGCAGCGGGCAGGTCGCGTACGGAGTGAACGCGCAGGGCGGGTTGTAGGCCTTGTTGAAGTCGACGATCACTCTGCCGTTCGCGTCCGCCGCCGAGGCGTAGAGATAGCGTCCGGCGCCGTAGGTTTCATCGCGGCTCGTGGCGTCGCGGAAGATGATGAAGTAATCCGTCGAGCCCTCTTCCACGATCGGATCGATGCGGTACTCCTTGCCGTCGACGGTGAAGACGAGCGCGCCCGGAGCGGGGTTGTCGGAGGTCATGCCGGTGATGTCGGTGATCGGAATCTGTTTGACCGGATTGTACGGCTCGAAGCGCGCTTCGACGCGCCACTTCGGATCGACCTGGTAGTAGTCGAGTCCCGCGAAATGCGTGCGCGTCTCCGCCTGCGAGTCCTTCACGCGCAGTCCGTAGCGCTCTCCGCGCTTGATGACATTGAAACGCTTCGTCCCCATCTGCACGATGGTCGGCCCCTTCTCGGCGGAGTCGTCGGCGAGCGGCGTCGGCACGGTGATGGGCTTGCCGTCGACGGTCATGCCTTCGCCCGGCTGCAGCGTGACCGTGCCGCCGTTGCGGACGAGCATCACGCCGGGGATCGGTTTGTTCTCGCCTTCGACGAGCCAGTGCAGCCCGACGAGGCTCAGCCAGCCGTCTTCGCGCTGCAGGCGCTGGGCGCGGTCGGCGCGCCATTTGAGGATGTCGTTGTTGTGCGCCGCGACGTCGACCGCGGGCTCCTGGCGGCATCCGAAAGCGAGCGCGAGCAGCACTGAAATCGCGAGAAACCGTTTCATCCCGCTAGGATAACGTCGCCCTGGTTTCTTTTCTGATGTCATGAGCGTCAAATTTCTGTGGCCGAAGTCGCACCGTTCCCGATGCAAAAATCGGAGCGCGAAGTAGTGACGACGACTCCGTGGTCGGAGGAGCAGAAGCTCCTCGCCGCGATTCGGGCGGGTGACAGCGCGGCCGCCGAGGAACTGGTCGAGAGGACGTACTCGGCCGTATTTGCATCGATTTACCGTCTGTGCGGCGACAGCGATCTGGCCGCCGATCTGACGCAGGAGACGTATCAGAAAGCGTGGGGCGCACTCAAAGGATTCGACGGCCGTTCGCAACTCTTCACCTGGCTTTACCGTATCGCCTACACGACGTTCCTGAACCACATCCGGCGTCCGCGGCGGATGACTTCGCTGGATGAGCCGGACTCGATCGATGTCGCAGATGAAACGCCGGCCGTCGATGACGTGTTGGTGGTTGCAGAGGAGGCCGAGCACCTCCGCGAGGCAGTCATGAAGCTCCCGGAAGACTTGAAGTTCACGGTGACGGCGCATTTCTGGGGAGGACTGCCGGTGAAAGAGATCGCGCAGATCGAGAAGATCACGACGGTGGCCGTGCGCAAGCGGCTGCATCGGGCCTTCACGCTGCTCGAAGGATTGCTCGACGAGGATGTGACATGACTTCGAAACGAAAAGCAGAGATTCAGCGCAAGCTGTCGCTGACGGCCGTTCCGCGGCCGCCCGCTGATCTGCTGGACCGCATCAAGGGCGACATTCCGCGCTATCTCAGCGTCGAGGCGGAGCGCGCGCGTTTCTCCCGCACCATCGGATTCAACCTGCGCGTCGCGGCGTCGATCATCGTGCTGATCTCCGTCGCCGCCGCGCTGTTCATGCTCGTTCCGCAAAATCAGCCGAGCGCCATCACGGCGATGAAGGAGAGCGCGCCGCCGGCTCCGAAGCCGGTGCCCACCGCGATCGATACCGCATCCGGTCTTTCCGCGCCCGTCGCGGCAGCGGACGAAGTCCGCGTCGACATCGTGCAGGCCGCGACGCCGCCGCCCCGCGCGTCGGCCGCCCCGTCGGAGCTGGTGCGCAATGAGGGGAGCACGCGGCAGGAGCTCGCGCTCGCACGCGATGAGGAGCGCGGCGTCGAAGGCGGCGTGGAAGGCGGAATCGCGGGCGGTGTCGTGGGTGGTGTGGCCGGCGGCATCGTGAGCACTCCCGAGCCGCAGCGGCAAGTGGCCGAGTATGCGCCGGTGCCACCGCCGTCGGCAGTTGCGCCCGCGCCGGTACCGGTCGTCGAGGCGCCGCCGCCTCCAGCATCGATCAGCGTAACGGCAGAAGCGACCGCGCTGCGACGCAAGACGGCCGCGTCCTCTTCGCTGGTTCCTCCCGCATTTGCAGACGACTTGAACCTCGCGCCGAAGTCGGTGTTCGGGATCTCTGTCGACTCATCGGTCTTCCGCCGCATCAGGACGACGATCGAGAGCGGCGCGCGTCCGTCGCCGTCGAGCGCGGACGTGGAAGCGCTCGTGAACTACTTCGCCGGCGCGCCGTCGCGGCGCGTGAAGCGCGGCGTGCGTCTCGAAGCGGAAGCGTCGCCCGCGCCGGTCGATGCGAACGGAAAGCGCGGCATTCTCCGCCTGACGATCGACACGGCGATGGTGGACGTACCGCAGCGCGGCTCGGTGCCGCCGATCGGCAGCGATGCGAAGCTGGAGATCGAGTTCAATTCCGACGCGGTCGAGCGCTACGAGGCGATCGGCGATCATTCGACGCTGACGCCGGAGCGCGCGCTGCTGCACAACACGTCGGTCACCGGTCTCTACGCGCTCGAGCTTCGCACTCCGCTGAAAGCGCGGCAGCGCGTGGCCACGGTGCGCCTGCGCTACCGCTCGCTGCCCGACGGCAAGCAGCACACGATCGTG
>DATFHJ010000196.1:0-4469 GCA_035248585.1 Thermoanaerobaculia bacterium | reverse complement strand
TTTCTCGATGTTGTCGAAGCGGTAGAGCATTTGCCGGTCACTGGAAACGCTTCGGCATCTTCGACATTCCTCGCACGTCCATCGAGCTGTTCGACTCCATCCACACCGGGAACTCCGCCAGCGCCGCGGCGATGGTGCGATAGAGGTCGCCGATCCATCGCGGCGCGGTCTTGTGGAAGATCGCGCCGCCGGTGCGGAGATCGTTCGGAGCGATGATCACCTTGATGCGCTGATGCCCCGTATCCGTGGCGAGCGTGAACAGCTCCTCGATCGCGCGGTCGCCGAGGGCCACGCAGCCGATGGAAACGTTCTTGCCGTGGATGAAGATGTCGCCGCCGAGGTTCGTGCGGTGGTCGCGCGCGGCCATCTGGCGATCGAACGTGTTCGGATAATTCACCTTCATCGACAGGTGATAGCTGCTGTTCGGATTCAGAAACTCGATCCGATACACGCCCTCCGGAACCTGATAGTCGCCCTGCCGCAGCTTCGGCCCCGCGTGGCCGCTCGCGGCGAGGATCGGATAGTCACGGATGAAACGGCCGTCGGCCCAAAGCACGAGGCGGTTCTCGCGCTTGAACACCAGCAGCGCAATCTTCTTCGGCGGATATTTGACGCCGGCGCGCTCGAACTGCGGCGCGAGACGCGCGCGTCCCGCGGGGCCGTACTTGGCCACCGCATCCGCCACCGTGCGACCGCCGGTGACTTGCAGCAGCAGCGGGAACCAGATGCCGCGTCCGTAGACGACGAACAGGCCGGCCGCGAGGAGTAAAACGCCCGCGACTATGACAACGCGAATGTGACGCGACCGCATGCTGCTAGCCTTTGCAGCATGAGATTAGCAGTCAACATCGATCACATCGCCACGATTCGCGAGGCCCGCAAGACCAACGAGCCGGATCCCGTCGCGGCGGCGGTGATTTGCGAGCTGGCCGGCGCGCAGGGGATCACCGTCCATCTGCGCGGGGACCGGCGGCACATTCAGGACCGTGACGTCGAGCTGCTGCGCAAGACCGTGACGACGCACCTGAACATCGAGATGGCGGCGACGTCGGAGATGGTGCGCATCGCGCAGACGGTGAAGCCCGACCAGGTGACGCTCGTGCCGGAGCGGAAGGACGAGGTCACGACCGAGGGAGGACTGGACGTCGTCCTGCACTCGGGCAACGTAGAGAAGGTCGTGACGCAGCTGACGGACGCGCGCATCGACGTCTCGATCTTCGTCGATCCCGACCTCGAGCAGATCCGCCAGTGCCAGAAACTGCGCGCGCCGATGATCGAGATCAACACCGGCAAGTTTGCCGATGCGTGGAAAGGCGGCGACTGGCCGAAGGAACTGGAGAAGATCGCCACCGCCGCGCGCGCGGCGAAGAAGATGGGCATCGTGGTGCTGGCCGGCCACGGCCTCACCTATCGCAACATCGACGCGATCGCGACCATCCCGGAGATCGAGGAGCTGAACATCGGCCACTCGATCATCTCGCGCGCCGCGCTCGTGGGATTGGACGCGGCGGTGCGGGAGATGGCGGCGCTGATGCGGAATCCGCGGCGATTGCCGACGATCAAGTAGTGGAGCGGAGGGCTTTAGCCCTCCGAAGAATGTTCCGGCGGGCTGAAGCCCGCCGCTCCACGGATCCCGCGAAGACCGCTTCTTCGTACAACGCGACGAGCGGCTCGAACTGCTGGCGATCCTGGGCCTGCAGCAATTGCAGCGCTTCCTCGACGGTCATCGTCGAAGTAACTTCGACGCCGTGCTGCTTCAAACGCTTCGCAAGCAGATCGAACAGTGACCGCCGGCGGCGCAGGTAAAAAATCGCGCAGACGGCAAGAACGAGCAGCACGATTGCGAATGACGGTTGCTTCAACTTGGCGATGGTGATGTTCGTTTTCACCGAGAGCGCGTCGCGCGCGGCGGTGAGGAGATCGCTGAAGAGCGTGACCTGGTCGGCGAGGCCGAAGGTGAGGATGTAGCGGTCCCAGAAATACGTCACCGACTCGCCGAGTGCGGAGGCGTAGGCGCGGAAGCCGCTGTCCTCGCTGCCGGGGCGCAGCGCGGACGGCGTGGAATCGAACGTCAGCCAGCGCTTGCCGTCCCACACTTCCGTCCACGCATGTGCGTCGTCGCGGCGGATCGTGAAGTAGCCCATCAGCGGATTGAGGCGACCGCCGTAGTAGCCGCCGGCGATGCGCGCCTGGACGTTGAGCGAGTTGAGGAGCACCACCATCCCGGCCGCGAAGTATTCGCAGTGCCCGATGCGGTCGCGCAGGAGGAAGCGCTCGAGCGTCATCGCCGGCGGCGTGGCCGGATTCGGCACATAGCGGAAATTGCGCACCATCCACTCTTCGATCAGCGAGGCCTGCTTCTCCGGCCGCGTCTCCGTCCCGACGATCCTCCGCGCGAGCGCCGCGACCTCGGGCGTAATGGGATAGCCCGTCATCCCGGTGCGCGGTGGGCGCAACGGCTCCGCCTGCATGGCCATGTGCACGTCGAGCGTGACCATGCTGCGCGAATAGGCGTAGTACATGTCGCGGCCCGGACCTTCGTACAGCGGGCCGCCCACTCCGTCGACGCGATACGCATTGCTGGGAACGAACAGCCGCCCGCGCTCGGTGCGCGTCTGAATCGTGGCCGAGCCTTCGACGCCGGCGCGGCGGGCCAGGAAATAGCCGTCGTCGCGTGCCATCAGCGGACGCAGTCCGCGCGGGCGCGTCCGCCAGATGCCGTCCTTGAACTCGTCGTAGACGTTGCCGCGCAGGCGCATCGGCAGGAAAAACGGGCGCGAGGCGTACGGCATCCAGATGCGCGCGACGACCGTGGCGTCGAGCGGCGAGACGCGCGGCTCGCGGAAGTCGATCGTCTCGGAAAGACCCGTCGCCGAGCTGCCGAGGTTCCCGGCGAATCCCTGCACGAACGGATTGCGCACGCGCGGCAGGAACGGGAAGAGGAGCGAGGCGATGAGCACCGAGCCCGCGACGTAGAACAGCGCCGCGCGGCCGAGCGGGGGCTCGCTGTACTCGCGGCCCAGCGACTGCGCGGTCTCGAGGTGGCTGACGTACATCAGCTGGCGCAGCGTCAGGTAGGCGAAGCCGACGATGAACAGCACGATCGTGATGTGCGTCGACGTGGCGATGCTGGCGATGAAGATCAGCGCCGCGGTGAGCAACCGCTGCGCGTGATTGTTGCGCTGCAGCGACTCGCCCGGCTGATAGACGGCGATGAAGAGCACGAGATGCGTCGACGCCGCGATCGCGCTGTGCGAGACCAGCAGCCAGTCGACGAAGTAAAACGGGATGTAGAGCATGGCCAGCCCGCGCATCACGATCGCGGGCAACAGCTGCGGAGTCGCTCCCGCCGCGACGCGCACCGCGAGCACGAGCATCGCGCCGTGGAACAGCAGCAGCGGCATCGCGCCGATCGCGTTCGTGAAATAGAGCGGCACCGCCGCGAACGCCGCCAGCAGCAGCAGCTCGAGCTCACGCGCTTTTCGCGTCATGGTGCCCTCCTGCTGCAGAAAAGTAGACGGCATTGCGGTCGACGAGCATCTCCACCGGCTCGTACACGGGCTCGACGAGCGCCAGCGCGCGGAAGAGACCGTCGCGCGAGCGGACGTCGACGCGCGGCAGCGTGAGCGTGACCTCGAGGCCGCGCGCGGCGGCGTCGAAGATGAACGTCGCCGCGTCGCTGATCATCTCCTCGAACGCGTCGCTCGACACGCCGCGCGGCTTGTACGGATCGACGATCACCTGCACCGCGTGCGCGCCTTCCGCTTCGTTCTGCTTCATGATCCAGCGGCCGAGGGACGCCGACTTTTTCCAGTGCACGTGGCGCAGCGAATCGCCGCGCGTGTAGTCGCGGAACGAATGGATCTCCGTCCCCTCGCCCGGCCGCGGCTCGCTCGTCTCCTGCCCGGCCACACTGCGGAACTGCTCCTGCACGAGGCTCTCCGGATGGAGCCGCGGATAGACGACGACCTCGCTGTGCACGCGCAGCCGCCGCTTCTTCAGGAAGAATCCGAACGGATAGCGCGTGTAGGAGTCGAGCGTCTTCAGCTCCGCGAGGCCGCGGCGGTGAAAGAGGAACCGCACCGGGATCACGAGCTCCTGCTTGCGCGGCAGGATCGGCACGAGCACCGGATCCGCGAGCTCGGGCGAGACGAAGACGACGTCGCGCACGTTCCAGACGCGCGACGCGTTGCGCACGCGCAGCGTCCCGTCCGCGGGCCGGCCCGCCCACGCCTCATCGATCGCGCCGACATCGACATGCAGGTGCTTCAGCCCGCCCTTTGAGGCGATGCCGGAGAGCAACAGGCACCCGAGCATGAAGGCGACGCCGATGTAGATGGCGTTGTTGCCGGTATTGATCGCCGCAACGGCGAGCACGATCGTGCCGAGGATGTAGGTCGTGCCGACTTTGGTGAGGCGGACGACGCCGTTGAATTGCCATGGAGCGGCGGGCTTTAGCCCGCCGGAGA
>DATFHJ010000195.1:0-17233 GCA_035248585.1 Thermoanaerobaculia bacterium | reverse complement strand
GGCGCCGGCAGCGACGCCGCCATCGATCAGATCGCGCGCTCACTCGATCAGATTCACGCGATGCTCCCCGATCACCGCGTGGTCACGCTGCTCGAGACCGCGGCGGGCCAGGGCTCGTGCGTCGGCTGCACATTCGAAGAGCTCGGGCAGATGATCGCCCGCGTCGACGACAAGCGCCGCGTCGGCATCTGCTTCGACACCTGCCACGTCTTCGCCGCCGGCTACGACCTGCGCACGCGCGACGGCTACGAGCGAACGATCGATGAGATCGAGCGCTTCGTCGGCCTCGACAACGTCGGCGCGTTTCATCTCAACGACTCGAAGAAGCCGCTCGGCTCGCGCGTCGATCGCCACACCCACATCGGCGAGGGCGAGCTCGGACTCGAGCCGTTCCGCTTTCTGCTCAACGACGCGCGGTTCGCGAAGATCCCGAAGGTGATCGAGACGCCGAAGCCGGTGGAGCATGAGAGCGATCGTCGCAACCTTGCGGTGTTGCGGTCGCTCATCGGACGACCGAAGTCGCAGAGTCGCAGAGTCGCAAAGTCTCAGAGACCCGCCCACCCGGGCTCATCGCTTCTCTGAGACTCTGCGACTTTGCGACTCTGCGACTTTTCGTCTAGAGTCCCGCGGCCATGACCGACCGCATCCCCCACCCGACCTCCGGCACCCGCATCGGCTACGAGAACGCCCGCATCGTCGTGCCTGACGATCCGATCATTCCCTACATCGAAGGCGACGGCACCGGGCCGGACATCTGGCGCGCGACGCAGGTCGTCATCGACGGCGTCGTCGAGAAGAGCTACGGCGGGAAGAAGAAGATCCACTGGCACGAGGTGTACGCCGGCGAGAAGGCCTTCGAGAAATTCGGCGAGTACCTGCCGCAGGACACGCTCGATCGCCTCGCCCACTACCGCGTGTCGATCAAGGGCCCGCTGTCGACGCCGGTCGGGGGCGGCATCCGCTCGCTCAACGTCACCCTGCGCCAGGTGCTCGACCTCTACGCCTGCGTGCGGCCGGTGCGTTACTTCGACGGCGTGCCTTCGCCGGTGCGCGAGCCGCAGAAGGTGAACATGGTCATCTTCCGCGAGAACACCGAGGACGTGTACGCGGGGATCGAGTGGCCGGCGGGGTCGGAGGGGGCGAACGCGGTGATCGACTTCCTCAACAACATGGAGCGCCGCGCCTCCGCCAAGATCCGCGAGGCCTCGGCCATCGGCATCAAGCCGGTCTCCGAGTTCGGCTCGAAGCGCCTCGTGCGCAAGGCCATTCAGTACGCCATCGCGACGGGCCGCGACTCCGTCACGCTCGTGCACAAGGGCAACATCATGAAGTTCACGGAAGGCGCGTTCAAAGACTGGGGCTACCAGATCGCGCGCGAAGAATTCGGCGACGTCACGATTCCGGAGTCCGAGCTCACCGGACCGGCGCCCGCCGGCAGGATCGTGATCAAAGACCGCATCGCCGACTCGATGTTCCAGCAAGTCCTGCTGCGGCCGTCGGAGTACTCGGTGCTCGCAACGACGAACCTCAACGGCGACTACATCTCCGACGCCCTCGCCGCGCAGGTCGGCGGCCTCGGCATGGCGCCGGGCTCGAACGAATCCGACGAAGTGGCGATCTTCGAAGCCACGCACGGCACCGCGCCGAAATACGCGAACCTCGACGTCATCAACCCCGGCTCATTGATCCTCAGCGGCGTGATGATGCTCCGCCACATGAAATGGTTCGAAGCCGCCGACGCGATCGAGACCGGCCTGGCCAATACGATTCAACAGAAGTTCGTCACGTACGACCTCGAGCGCCAGATGCCCGGCGCGACGAAGGTGAAGACGAGCGAGTTCGGCAAGCACATCGTCGACAACATCTAGCATCGCGGACCGGTTTGTGATACAAACCGGTCCATGGACGACACCCGCCTCCGCACCATCGAGAACGTCACCGCCAATTTCTTCTTCTGGCAGGGCCTGCGCTGGGTTCCGCTCGGCCTGGCGCTGCTGAGCTGGCAGTTCGCGCCGCGGTTCCTGGCGGTCAACATGGCCGTGGCGTTCGTCATCTCCATGCTCGCCGGCAAGTACTACTCGCGCACCTACGGGCGCGTGCGAACGATCGCCGCGCGCGCCGAGCGCCGCGAGCGCTGGAAGTGGTACGGCGTCTACCCGGCGATGATGCTCTCGCTGGCCGTGGACATGCTCTGGAAGCCGCCGCTGCTCGTCACCGGAATCGTCTGGGCGATCGCGATCGTCCTGTACTGGAACTCGACGGGCCGCGGACGGCTCCACTACCTCGTCATCGCCGGCATCCTCTTGTCGACGGCCGCGCTGCCGCTCCTCGGCATTCCCAACGGCAAGACCGCCATCAACTTCTTCTTCTCCGTGATCGGCGCCGCCTACGTCGCCGGCGGACTGCTCGATCACTTCGAACTGACGAGGATCATGGGAAATGCCGGCACCGTTTGAAGAAATCGCGGTGCTCGACCGTCTCGTTCACGAGCCCGCGCGCCTGTCCATCCTGACCGCACTCTCCGCCTGCCGCAGCGCCGACTTCCTCTTCCTCCAAAGACTCACCGGCCTGACCAAAGGCAACCTCTCCGGCCACCTCGCCAAGCTCGAAGAAGCAGAGCTGGTGACGATCGAAAAAGGCTACGCCGGCAAAGTCCCGACCACGCAGATCGGCATCACCCGCACCGGACGCGCCGCCATCGAGCGCCATTGGAAGCGGCTCGAGAAACTGCGCAGCGAAGCGCTGGAGTGGCAGCCGGAGAGTTAAGCCTCGCTCGGGCGCCACACGAGGAACCACGGCTCGCGGCGCCCGAACTTGGTCGCGAGGGCGGTGCCGACGGCGAAAATGCTCGAGAGGCCCCAGACGATCGGGCCGAGGACCGGGATCAGGCGGATCGCGCCGAGGATCAGGACGCCGATGACCACCATCGCCAGATCGCCGCGCAGCCATTTGCGCGAGGCGAGTTGCTGGCGGTTGCGCGAGCCGGCGACGAACGTCCCGACGGCGTGGAACATCGCCACCATGCCGTACACCTTCGTCAGGATCGCAAACACGGCGAGGCCCGCGAGTAGCGGGACGCCGACGACGTACGGGACGAGGTAGCTGAACGCGATCGCGGTGAGCACGAAGCTCGTGAACGCGACGAGGCCGAGGACGAAGCAGTGCAGCGCACTCGCGCGCACTTCCGTCGACGACAGGCGCACTTCGCGGCCGCTCATCAGCGTCACCACGATCGCGGTGATCAGCCACACGAGCAGCAGCGACGCGACGATCGCGTTCTTCGTCATCGACGCCGCCGCGCCTTCGAGCGATGCCAGCGGATAGACGTGGCCGCGCACGCGGTTCTCCGCATTCTTCACCGTGCTCGCGGCATAGATCAGATTTCCGTCGACGCGTCCCGCGCCCATGAACGTAATGGTCCCGCCGAGCACGAGCAGGTCGCCGGCGATCACGTTTGCGACCGTGACGTTGCCGCGATACACCTGCACGCTGCCGTCGACCGGCCGCTCGATCGCCGCCGGCTTGCCGATGATGTACAGGTCTTTCGCAAACGGGCGGTGCTCGGTCGCGCCGGTCGGCGCGACGATCATGCAGAGGACGGCGAGCGCGGCGAGCGTCGTCAGCGGAAGCACGAGCCGCTTAAACATCGATCCCCTTCGGCGCGCGCCGCAGAAGAATGAACAGCAGTGAGTTGATGGCCAGGAACAACACCGCGACCACCGGCACGCCGATGGCGTGGCCGGTCAGCTGCAGCACGCGAACCACCGGTTTCACGGGAGGAATCGACGACATCATGGCGGTCGTGATCCCGCTCAGCGACGAAACGCCGGCGGCGAAAAACAGCACGACCGCGAGAATGAACGCCGCCGCGAGACCCACGAACACGAGAGGCCACGTGCGATGCGACGCGCCTTCCCACGGCGCGAGCGGCAGCGCATCGAGCTTCAGCGGGCGCGGCTGCACATCGATCTCGTCGTCGAGCTCGAATGCCAGCGCGCGGCAGGCGTCGCAGGTCTCCAGATGCGCGGCGTTCGCCTCGGGGTCCTGCAGGTAGTCGTCACAGGTCATAACGGTTCCACGAACGATCCGAGCGCGTCTTTGAGCAAGTTCCGCGCGCGAAACAATTTGTTCTTCACTGTACCGAGGGGAAGCTTCTTCATGGAAGCGATCTCCTCGTAGGACATCTCCGCGAAGTGGCGGAGTTGAATCAGCTCGCGATAGTCGGCGGGAAGCTGCTCCACCGCCACATCGATCGCTGCACTGAGCTGCTTGTTCTTCAGCGCGCGGTACGGCGAAATGCCGTCATCGGCGAACTCGCGTTCTTTCCCGGACGGCTCTTCCTCGGTCGGCCGCGCCAGCGGCACCTCGACGATCGCCTTCTTCCGCAGCGCATCGATGGCGCTGTTCTGAGCGATCCGGAAGAGCCAGGTCGAAAACTGGTACTTCGGATCGTAACGATCGAGGGCGAGGTAGACCTTCACGAAGATGTCCTGCGCCAGATCGTGAGCCTCTTCATAGCGATGCGTGATCCGGTAAACGTAGTTGATGACCCGCTTCTCGTAGCGCGACACCAAAGTGGTGAAAAGATCTCGATCGCCCTCGAGGATCCGCGTTACCAGCGTGCGGTCGTCGAGCTGCTCACGTTCTGACATTGGTGTGTACGGTTGCCGTATCTGAAGGTTTAGCCGCGCCGATGATAACCTGACGCCAATGATCGTAATCGACGATCTGACAAAGAAATACGGCGATTTCACCGCCGTCGACCGATTGAGCCTCACGGCCGGGCGCGGCGAGATTTTCGGCTTCCTCGGGCCGAACGGCGCCGGCAAAACGACCACCATCCGCATCATCGCCGGCCTCTCGCTGCCGACGAGCGGCACCGTGCGCGTCGGCAACCTCGACGTCGCCGAGCACCCCGTCAAAGCGAAGGCCGTCATCGGTTACGTCCCCGACCGCCCCTACCTCTACGAAAAGCTCACCGGCCGCGAGCTCCTGCATTTCGTCGCCGATCTCTATCGCAAGGAGTGGCGCGCCTGCGAGCCGCGCGCGGTCGAGCTGCTCCAATACTTCGGGCTGGGCGATTGGATCGACGCACGGATCGAGAATCTCTCGCACGGGATGAAGCAGAAGCTCGTCATCGTCTCCGCGCTCGTGCACGATCCGGAAGTGCTGGTGATCGACGAGCCGATGGTCGGCCTCGATGCGCTCGCGCAGCGGCAGGTGAAGGTGCTCTTCCGCCGGCTGGCGAACGAGAAAAAGTGCGTGTTTCTCACGACGCACACGCTCTCGGTGGCGGAGGCGGTGTGCGACCGCATCGCGATCATCAATCACGGACGGATCATCGCCGCCGGCACGACCGCGGAGCTGAAGAAGGAGAGCGCGCTGGAGGATGTGTTCCTCGAGCTGACGTATGGCGAATGAGCGGCTCGACGATTTACGCGCGCGCCTGCGCGAGGATGCGCTCGCGCGGGGGATCAACCCGCGCGACGTCGATCTGCTGCTGAGCGACGCTCTCGAAAAGCCACTCGCCTGGCTCTATTCGCATGGCGAATTCGAGCTCGATGCAGATCGCATCGAAGCACCGCTGCAACGCCGCTACGCGGGCGAGCCGCTGCAGTACATCCGCGGCAAACAGGAGTTCTACTCGCGCGACTTCGTCGTCGACGACCGCGTCCTGATTCCCCGTCCGGAAACGGAGCTGATCGTGGAGACGGCGATCGAGCGCGCGCCGCGCGGCGCACGCGTCGTCGACATCGGCACGGGCAGCGGCTGCATCGCCATCTCGATCGAATGCGAGCGGACGGATCTTCGCGTGACCGGAGTCGACGCCTCGGTGGAAGCACTCGCGGTTGCAAAACTGAACCGCGATCGCCTGGACTCGCGCGTGACGTTCGCGGCATCGGATCTCTTCGACGGCATCCGCGGCATGTTCGATCTCATCGTGTCGAATCCGCCGTACGTGCCGCGCGGCGAATACGAGCAGCTGGCGACGGAAGTGCGCGTGCACGAGCCGCAGATGGCGCTCACGCCGGGTCCGCGGGGGACAGAAATCATCGAGCGATTGCTCGATCAGTCGCACGCGCGGCTCGCGCCGCACGGACTCGTCATCATGGAAGTCGGCTACGGGCAGGAAGACGCGATCCGGGAGATTGCGGAAGCGAAGCGATACGAGGTGGAGTCGTTTCTCCCCGACCTCGCCGGCATTCCGCGCGTCGTCGTATTATCGGCGCATGGCTGGTAACGCACAGTGCCTCTTCTGCCGCATCGCGAATGGCGAGATTCCCGCGAAGAAAGTGCATGAAGACGCGGACGTCGTCGCCTTCCACGACATCAATCCGCAGGCGCCGACGCACATCCTGGTCATCCCCCGAAAACACATCGCCATGCTCAACGACCTCACCGACGCCGACGCCGCGACGATCGGCACGACCATCGTCCGCGCGTCCGAAATCGCCCGCGAGCTGCGACTGCACGAAGACGGCTATCGCCTCGTCGTCAACAACGGCGAAGGCGCGGGACAGACGGTGTTTCACATCCACGTGCACGTGATGGGCGGGCGGGCGTTCCGGTGGCCGCCGGGATGACGTGTGGAGCGGCGGGCTTCAGCCCGCCGGAACGCTTCGGTGGGCTGAAGCCCACCGCTCCACGAGTTACGCCGGCGGCGGAACGCGGAATCGCGTTCCGCTGAACGTCAGCCGTCCCGTCTTCCGCCGCGCGCCTTTGCGCTGGGCCATGAAGTCTTCCTTTGCTTCCTTCAGCGTCGAAGGGACGTAGGTCGCTCCCGCGGCGAGGGTGCGGGCGCGGTCGCGGGAGAAGGCGGAGCCGCCGGCGACGATGGCCAGCTCTGGGAAGTTTTGGGAGAGCAGCTGCAGCAGGGCGTAGCCCTGGTCGAGGTGGTCGATGTTCGCGCACGACACGAACACGGCCTCGGGCTTCACTTCGTTGATGAACGCGACGAGCTCCTGCTCCGGAAGGTCGGTGAAGTAGTCCGCGCTGTAGCTCTCGCTGCGCAGGAGCTGCGTGAGCATGAGCGTGCCGAGGGAGAGACGCTCACCGGCGACGGACACGGCCACGATGTGGCGCTCCGGATCGGGCGTGCCGGCATTGCGGTCGCCGAAGCGGATGATCAGCTCGCGCACCACGTCCTTGATGAAGTGATCGTGCGCCGGCGTGATGCGCTTGCGGTCGAGCTCCTCCTGCGCGAACGTCAGCGTGGGAATGTAGAGCTCCGTGAACATCTCCTCCATCGTCGCCGTCTCGGCGTAGCGATCGGCGATCGCGATCGCGCCGGTGCGGTCGCGCAGGAGGAGGCGGTTATAAAAGCTGAGATACCCCTCGAGCGGATCCTCGCTGCCGAACATGATCGAGAAGATCCGCAGCGCGGGGATGAACTCGCCGCCGACAGTGAGGCAGACCGTGATCGGCGTCGCCAACAGCAGGCCCACCGGCCCCCACAGCCAGCCCCAGAAGATCGCGGCGAGCAGGAGAGCGATCGGCGAGACGCCCACGCGCTGACCGACGACGATCGGCTCGACGAATCCGCCGATCAACTGATCGCTGAACACGAACAGGCCAAGCACGGCGAGCGCGGTGTACCAGTTCGGAAAGACCGCCAGCGCGAGGAACGTCGGCGCCGCGGCGCTGAGCACCGCGCCGATGTACGGCACGAAGCGCAAGAGGCCCGCGAGCACGCCCCACAGCGCCGCGTGCGGCACGCGCAGCAGCGCGAGGCCGACGCCGATGAGCAGGCCGAAGCCGACGTTGAGCAGCGCGATCGTGAGCAGGTAGCGGCTGATGCGCTGCGACGTCTCGCCGATGGCCTGCGTGGTGACGGTGAGATGCGCGCGGCCGGCGAGGCGCAGCAGTTTGTCGCGCAGTTGCTCGCGGTCGCGCATCAGGAAGAAGACGACCACCACGACCAGGAAGATCGCGGCCACGCCTTCGACCGTCGGCGCGATCTCTTCGTACTGCTCGCCGATCCGTTTCCGCTCGGGGATGACCTGCACCTTGAGGTCCGCGCGCTGCGGGCGCTGCCCTTCCTGCACGCGCTCCAGCGCCTTCTCCACCACTTCGATCGTGCCGCCCCCGGTCCGCTTCAGCGAGGCGACCTTGCGGGCGATGTTCTCGTTCGAGGCGGCGGTGGAGATCTCCTTCGCCACGGAGTTGAGCTGCTGATAGATCCACCAGCCGCCGACGCCGAGGGCGGCCGTCGTGATGCCGAGGGACAGGACGATCGAGCCGGTGCGGCGGATGAACGTCCGCTCCATGCGGATCACGATCGGCGTCAGGAGAAACGCGAAGAGGATCGCCAGGGCGACGGGAACGACGACCGGCCGCGCCAGATACAGCACGGCGATGGTGACGACCGTGCCGATGACGATGCGTGAGCTCGACTGCCGGCGATCGACGATGCGCTGATCGCTGGCCGTCGTCTGCGACACGGTCGTTCGGGCCGGCACGCGCCGCATCGACAGCGTGCGGTCGAACCGGTCGGTATCCTCGTCGTCGTCGTAGTAAGAGGGCATTGTTGCTTGTACCGGCTCTAGTTTATCCCGCGCGTAGACGCGGGATCTCCAGTTATCCCGGCAGGATTTAGACCAACGACGCGGCGCATGGGTTTCGCCCGTGGGCGGCGTCTACGCGGTGTAGCCGGAGATGCCGCGTCTCCGCGCGGCATAAACTACGAAGACCGTCGCCACCGCAACACCGGCTGCCGCGCCGCGCGCGCCTCGTCGAGCCGCCGCACCGGCGTCGTGTGCGGGGCGCTGCGCACGAGCTCCGGCCGCTCCTGGCACTCCCCGGCGATGGCGATCATGGCGTCGCAGAACGCGTCGAGCTCTTCTTTCGGCTCGCTCTCGGTCGGCTCGATCATCAACGCCCCCGACACGATCAGCGGGAAGTAGATCGTCGGGGGGTGGAAACCATAGTCCATCAAGCGCTTGGCGATATCGAGCGTGTGCACGTCCTTCGCGGATTGCAGCTTGTCACTGAACACCACTTCGTGCATCGACGGCCCGTCGTAGGGCAGGTGATAGTGCCGTTTCAGCCGCGCGCGGATGTAGTTCGCGTTGAGCACCGCCAGCTGGGCGATGCGGCGCAGGCCGGTCGGACCCATCGAGCGCATGTACGTCAGCGCGCGCACGAGGACGTTGAAATTGCCGTGGAACGCGCGCATCCGGCCGATCGAGTCGGGATGATTGAAGTCGAGATAGAAGGTCCCATCCTCACGCTTCTCTACAGTGGGTGTCGGCACGAACGGCACGAGCTTCTCGCTCACGCCGACCGGACCGGCACCCGGACCGCCGCCGCCGTGCGGCGTGGAAAAGGTCTTGTGCAGGTTCGAGTGAATGACGTCGATGCCCATGTCGCCGGGCCGGGCCACGCCGACGTACGAATTGAGATTCGCGCCGTCGCAGTAGAGATACGCGCCCTTCGCGTGGAGGATGTCGGCCATCTTCCTGATGTCCGACTCGAAGAGGCCGAGCGTGTTCGGCACCGTGATCATCAGCGCGGCGACGTCTTCGTTGACCGCCTCTGCGAGCAGCGCGAGATCGACCGTGCCCTGCCGGTTCGATTTCAGCTCTTTGATCTGATAACCGGCAAACGCCGCCGATGCCGGGTTGGTGCCGTGCGCGGAATCGGGGATGAGGATGTACTTGCGCGCGTTGCCGCTCTTCGCCAGCGCCTTGTGAATCATCAGAATGCCGGTCAGCTCGCCGTGCGCGCCGGCCACCGGCTGCAGCGACACCCGCGGCATACCGAAGATTTCCTTCAGCGTCTGCTCGAGCCACCACAGCAGCTCGAGATTTCCCTGCACCTGATGTTCCGCCTGCAGCGGATGCGACAGCGCGAAGCCCCACGTCCGCGCGATCTCTTCGTTGATGCGGGGGTTGTGCTTCATCGTGCAGGAGCCGAGCGGATAGAGGCCCTGATCGATGGAGAAGTTGAGCTTCGAGAGGCGCGTGAAGTGGCGGATGACGTCGACTTCCGAGACTTCGACCTCATCCGCGATCTCGCCGCGGGTCAGCTCGTTCGGCAGTGCATCGTCTTGCTCCGGCACGTCGAGCGGCGGGAGATGAAAGCCGCGGCGGCCGGATTTCGAGCGCTCGAAAATCAGCGGCTCGGTGAGCTTCTGCGCGGCTTCGCGGTCGGTGACTTCCGGATGATCGATCGTCGTAGTCATCTCCGCTCCCTCGCAATCGCCGCACGGAGCACGCTGGCGTAGCGATCGAGTTGTTCGCGCGAGTGCAGTTCGGTGACGGCGACGAGAAAGTCGCGGTCATGGTCTTCGCCAAAAAACATTCCGATCGGAATCCCGCCAAGGATTTTCTCGTGCTCGAGATCGAGCAAAATCTCCTCGGCCGGGAACGGCGTGCGCACCGCGAACTCGTTGTACACGGGACCGCTGAACGGCAGTTCCACGCCGCCGATCTCGCGCAGCTTCGCGCGCAGGTAGGCCGCTTTCTGCAGCGACTGCGTCGCCACTTCGCGCAGCCCCTGTTTGCCCATCAGGGAGAGATAGATGTTCGCGGCGAGCGCGATGAGCGCCTGGTTCGTGCAGATGTTCGAGGTCGCTTTTCCGCGGCGGATGTGCTGCTCGCGCGTGGCGAGCGTGAGGACGTAGGCGCGCTTGCCGTCGACGTCGACGGTCTCGCCGACGAGCCGCCCCGGCATGTGCCGCTTCAGCGCATCGCGCACGACCATGAAGCCGACGTACGGCCCGCCGAACTGCGTCGGGACGCCCCAGGCCTGCCCTTCGCCGCAGCAGATGTCGAATCCGTGCTCGCCCGGCGGGGTGAGGATGCCGAACGACGTCGCTTCCGCGACGACGGCGATCTTCGTGATGCCCTCGGTTGCTTTCGCAACCGCGTCGTAATCCTCAACGACTCCTAAGAAATTCGGAGATTGCACGGCCACCGCGAACGCGCCGTCGCAAGCAGCGCGAAGCGCGTCGAGGTCCACCCGCCCATCAGCAGACCACGGCACTTCGACGATCTCGATGCCGAGGTTCTGAATGTACGTGCGGACGGTCTGGCGGTAGTGCGGATGGATCGACTTCGCGAGAACGACTTTCTTCTTGTCCTTCACCAGCCGCTCGGCGAGCAGCACCGCCTCGCAGAGCGCCGTCGAGCCGTCGTACATCGAGGCGTTCGCGACGTCGAGTCCCGTCAGCATGCATTGATGCGTCTGATACTCGAAGATCGACTGCAGCGTGCCCTGCGAGATCTCCGGCTGATACGGCGTGTACGCGGTCAGAAACTCCGCGCGCTGGATCAGGTGATCGACGCACGACGGCTGGTAGTGCGCGTACGCGCCGCCGCCGAGGAACGAGACGTGATCGGCCGACGTCTTGTTTTTCGCCGCCAGCCCGCGGAACCAGTTCCGCGTCTCGACTTCCGACCACGGGCCCGGGATGTCGAGCAGCTTTCCGAGCTGCACGTCGTTCGGGATCGTGTCGAACAGGCGATCGATCGAGTCGACGCCGATCGTCTCGAGCATTTCCCGAATGTCCTCGCCGGCGTTGGAAATGTAGCGGTGGGAAGAAGCTGGGTCGGTTGGGTTCGGGAGATTGCTCACGTGGTCACTTGGCGCTTTCCGCCTCGATGTACTCGTCGTATTCGTCCGCGCCCATCAGCTCATCGAGCTCGCTCGGATCGCTCATGCGGATCTTCACCAGCCAGCCGTCGCCGTACGGGTCGGTGTTCACCAGCTCGGGCTTGTCGCTGAGCGATTCGTTGATCTCGATCACCTCGCCGGAGACCGGCGCGAAGAGATCGGAGACGGCTTTGACCGATTCGATGGAGCCCATCTCCTCGTTCGCATCGACCTGCGTGCCGACGGTCGGCAGCTCGACCATCACCACGTCGCCGAGCTCCTTCTGCGCATATTCGGTGATGCCGACGAGCGCGACGTCACCCTCCGGATGCGCGTACTCGTGGCTCTTGGCGTAGCGATTGTCTTCCGGAATGTTCGAAGCCATGTGTGTTGCTCCTCGCGAAGGATTCGGGCGTCATTTCGCGCGTTTATAGAACGGTGTCGGGATGACTCGGGCCCGGGTTTCTTTGCCGCGATTCATGATCGTGAACTCGTTGCCCTGGGCCGATTTGTCGAGCGGAAGATATGCGAGTCCGATCGATTTTTTCAATGTCGGCGAATGGGTACCGCTGGTGACGACGCCGACGTCTTTCCCGTTCTCGACGATCGGGTAGCCGTGACGGGCGATGCCGCGGTCGATCATCTCGAATCCGACGAGCTTGCGCGGCGGCCCCTCGGCCTTTTCGCGGGCCAGTACGTCGCGGCCATTGAAGTCGCCCTTCTCGAGCTTCACGATCCAGCCGAGATCGGCCTCGATCGGGGTGGTCTGGTCGTCGATGTCGTTGCCGTACAGCGCCATCTTCGCCTCGAGGCGAAGCGTGTCGCGCGCGCCGAGGCCACATGGCTTCACGCCGGCGTCGACGAGCTTGCGCAGGATGCGCGGCGCGTCGCCGGGCGCGACGTAGACCTCGAATCCGTCCTCGCCGGTGTAGCCGGTGCGCGAGACGATCGCCGGCGCGCCGTCGACATTGCCTTTCGCGAAGCGGTAGTACTTCATCGGCGCAAGGTCAACGTCGGTCAACGGTTGTAGAACGCGCTCCGCCTCCGGTCCCTGCACCGCGAGTTGCGCGTAGTTCGCACTCTCGTTCTTGACCTCGGCGTCAAACCCCTTCGCGCACTGCTCGAACCATTCGAAGTCTTTGTCGGTGTTCGAGGCGTTGACGACGATGAAGTAGTCGTCCGCGGCGATGCGATAGATGAGGATGTCGTCGACGAAGCCGCCCGTCGGATAGAGGAGGCCGGTGTACTGCGCGCGGCCGTCGGTGAGCTGCGAGACGTCGTTGCAGGTGGCCTTCTGCAGCAGCTCCAGCGCCTGGGGACCCTGAACCGTGATCTCGCCCATGTGCGAGACGTCGAAAACCCCGGACTTTGTCCGCACCGCCTCATGCTCGTCGAGGATGCCCGTAAACTGCACCGGCAGCTCCCAGCCGCCGAAATCGACCATCCGCCCGCCGAGCTCTTTTTCGACTTCGTTGAGAGGGGTTTTCTTCAAGGGTCCAGTGGATTCCGACATGCCGCCTCCGGTGGGAGGCGTACCGTAGCACAGTTGACACCATGAAGATCTTCCTGCTCGCACTGACGCTCACACTTGCCGCCTGCACGCACAGCCGGCCGGCCGATCTCGCTCTGACTCACGCATCGGTCATCAATGTCGAGACCGGCGCGATTCGGCGGGACCGGACGATCCTGATCGCCGGCGATCGCGTCATCGAAACGAGCGGCGCCCGGCCGCGCGCGGCGCGGGTCGTCGACGTCGGCGGCCGCTACGTGATGCCGGGCCTCTGCGACATGCACGTGCACACGCTCTGGGATCCGGCCGTGCGGAGCACGTTCCTTCCGCTGCTCGTCGCGAACGGAATCACCAGCGTGCGGGACATGGGCGGAACGCTGGAGGTGACGAACGCCGTTCGCGCGGAGATCGCGAACGGAACGTTGATCGGACCGCGCATCACGGCGTCCGGTCCCGTGCTCGACGGGCCGGAGCCGGTCGATCCGTCGATCTCGATTCCGGTGGCGACGGTCGATGAAGCGCGCGCCGCGGTGCAGAAGCTGGCGCGCGCGAACGTCGACTTCATCAAGGTCTACACGCTCCTGCCGCGCGACGCGTTCTTCGCGGTGATGGACGAGGCCCGCAAGGCCGGGCTGACGGTTGCCGGGCACGTCCCGGCGGACGTCACCGCGGCCGAAGCCTCGAACGCCGGCATGACGAGCATCGAGCACATGCGCTCCGAGATTGCGCTCTTTTGCTCGCGGGACAAGCCCGCGGACTGCGAGGAGTTGCTGCGGCTTTTTCTGAAGAACGGCACGTGGCAGACGCCGACGCTCGCCGTTCGCCGCGCCCGCGCGTACATCGAGGATCCGGCGAAGGCCAACGACAGCCGCCTCCGGTATCTGCCGAAGGAATTGCGCGCGATCTGGCTGAAGAATCGCGCGAGCAAGCTCACCCGGCCGCCCGCGTACTTTGCCGAGATCAAGAAGCAGCACGAGAACGAGATCTGGCTCGCGGGCGTGCTGCACCGGCATGGCGTACCGCTGCTTGCCGGCTCCGACGCCGGCGCCGACTTCAGCTATCCCGGCGACACGCTGCACGAGGAGCTCGAGCTACTCGTCAGCGCCGGCCTCACGCCGCTCCAGGCGTTGCAGGCGGCGACCACCGCGCCGGCGCGGTACCTCGGGCGAACCGGAAACGAAGCCGATCTGCTGATCCTCGATGCGAATCCGCTCGACGACATTCGCAACACGCGCTCGATCCGCGGCGTCGTCCTGGCCGGCCGCTACCTCGATCGCGCGGCGCTCGACGCCCTGATCGCGGGCGCGGCCGAAGCGGCCCGCTAAAAACGCATCCGACCCCTCGCGCGTCGAAAGACACGCGATGAGTACACGTTTTCCCGGCTGCCCCGGTACATGTGAGTGAGACGGCACACATGACCGCCGAGGCATTAGTGACTCATGAACGGGAAACGAGCAACAGCGCGGAGCTACTGGAAGCCATTCGGGCGGCACGCTCGGGCGACAGCGCCGCCTTCGAGGAGATCATGGTGCTGACCGAGCGGCGCGTCGCACAGATCGCCTGGCGCATCCTCGGCGATCCGGAAGAAGTGAAGGACGCGATGCAGGAGACGTTTCTGCGCCTCTTCCGGCATCTGCGCGGATTTGACGAGCGGAAGGATTTCTTCGCCTGGCTGTCGCGGATCGTGGTCAACGTCTCGATCGATCTGCGGCGCCGGCGCCGGCCAACGGATCCGCTGCCGGAGCTGCTGTCCAACGCGCCGACGGCGGAAGACGAGTTGATCGAGCGAAGCGATCGCGCGCTGCTGACGCGGGCTATCGACACGCTCGCGCCGCGCGAGCGCGCGGCGATTCTCTTGCGCGACGTCGAAGGCCTGCCCACCGACGAAGTCGCGGCGGCCCTCGGCAACACCGTCGCCACCGTGCGCGTGCAGCTCAGCCGTGCACGCGCCAAGCTGCGCAAGATCGTGGGAGCGATGACGCGATGAACCTCGAGCATCTCCGCACACCCAATCCGCTGACCGGCTTCGACTACGCCGCGGTGCGCGCCCGCGTGCACTCGGAGCTCGCGCGACGGCGCGAGCGGCGGTGGTGGGTGTTCCGCTTCGCGTACGCGTTCGCGGCGGCGGTGCTGGTGGTGCTGGCGATGATCACGCCGGAGCCTCTTGTCATTCCCGCCGCGGTGCAGCGAGCCGCGTTGAACCATGGAGCGGCGGGCTTCAGCCCGCCGGAACCGGACGGCGGGCTAAAGCCCGCCGCTCCACGGCCTCGTCGAAAGATGAGACCTCGTCGCCATTCAACCCAAGCCACCGTCGCAGCAGCCCGCATCGAAATCCATACCGCCGACCCTGACGTCCGGATCATCTGGATCGTCCCGAAGGAGAACTCATGAAACGCATCATCCTCGTGCTTCTTTTCACCACCACGCTCTTCGCGCAGGAAGAGGCGAAGAAGGAGCCGGAATACAACATCGTCCGCGAGTACAAAAACAAAGTCTTCACCGTGCAGCACCACCCGGTTCGTTTCATCTACAACACCATCCGCCTGCTCGGCAGCGGATTCAAAGGCGCGGAGATGAGCTTCAACGAAGAGCTGAAGACGCTCACCGTGCGCGACTATCCGGAGAACCTCGCCGCAATCGAGGAGGCCATCAAACGCCTCGATCAGCCGGCGCCGAAGCAGCCGGACATCGACATGAAGATCGCCGTGCTCATCGCCTCGAAAACCGCCCTTCCCGCGGCCGATGTGCCGGATGAGCTCGCGCCGGTGGTCAAGCAGCTGAAGGCGACGTTGCAGTACTCGCACTACGGCGTCATGACCTCGAGCGTGCATCGCACGAAGCTCGGCGACGGCATCGAAGGCTCCGGCGTCGCGGAGCCGACACTCCTCGGCATGACGGCATCGCAGGAGCGGCCGATCTTCTACACCTACAACCTGCGCCGCATCACCGCCGGCAAAGGCGATCCCGCGAGCATCGAGATCGAGCGCTTCGCGTTCTCCATGCGCGTGCCGCTCGAGCTGGGCAACAACAACGTGCAGTACCAATCCGTCGGCTTCGAGACGCCGGTGGCCATCCGCCAGGGAGAGAAAGTCGTGATCGGCACGACGACGATGAAAGACAAAGCGCTCGTCGTGGTGGTCACGGCGAGCGTAAACTGACGTGCGAATGGGAGGGTGGGTGTGACCAACGAGATCGGCAGCTTCCTCGACTACCTGACGTACGAGCGCAATGTCTCGGTGAACACCGTGACCGCGTATCGCGACGATCTCGAATCCTTCACCGCGTTCCTCTGCAACGACTACTTCACCACCGCGCGCGAGCAGCTCGAGCTCGCGCGCGTCGATCACCTCGCGGTCCGCTCCTACCTCGCGCATCTCTCCCGCCGCAAACTGAGCCGCGCCTCCGTGGCGCGGCATCTCTCCGCGCTGCGCACCTTTTTCAAATGGCTGGTGCGCGAAGGAGTCGTCACCGCGAATCCCGCGCGCACCGTCTCCACGCCGAAACGCGAGAAGCATCTCCCCGCGGTCATGCAGACGTCGGACGTCGCGTTGCTGCTCGAGCAGCCCGACCCCTCCACCACCCTCGGCGTCCGCGACGTGGCGTTCCTCGAGCTGATGTACGCCTCCGGCCTGCGCATCAGCGAGCTCGTGGGAATCGATCTCGACGATCTCGAGCTGCGCTCGCGGCTCGTGAAAGTGCACGGCAAGGGATCGAAAGAGCGGATCGTGCCGTTCGGGACGAAAGCGGAAGCGGCGCTGCGCGCCTACCTCGCCGTGCGCGGCGAGCTGGCGAGCGACGCGGACGAGCAGGCGGTTTTCGTCAACTATCGCGGCAAGCGCATCACCACCCGCAGCGTCCGCCGCCTCTTCGACGGCTATCTCCGCAAAGCCGCGCTGCGGGCCGGCATCTCGCCGCACACGATGCGCCACTCCTTCGCCACGCACCTCCTGAACGCCGGCGCCGACCTCCGCGCGATCCAGGAGCTCCTCGGCCACGCGTCGCTGTCAACAACTCAGAAATACACACATTTGAATGACTGGCAGCTGATCGCCGTCTACAAGAAGGCGCACCCGCGGGCGTGAGTGGAGCGGCGGGCTACAGCCCGCCGGTTTCTGCTCCGGCGGGCTA
>DATFHJ010000194.1:0-2014 GCA_035248585.1 Thermoanaerobaculia bacterium | reverse complement strand
TCGGAATCTTGAAGAGACTCTGCTTGGCCATGAAGCGGATCGGCTGCGGGACCGCCGCAAAGATGCACGGGATGTCGAAGTAGCTGTAGTGATTGGCGACCAGGATGTACCGCTTGTCAGGCTCGATGGCTTCGATGTTTTCCGTACGCAGGTCGATGCCGGCCGCGCGGACGATCGAGCGCGCCCAGAGCCGGACGATTTTGTCGATGAGCGGCGACGTGTTGCGGAAGATCGCCACGAGGATCACCGCGCTCGAATACGGAATGGTGACGGCGAGGGCGGCGATCGCAACCCAGAACGTGCGTAGCATGTGCGGTGTTTTATAGATTGAGATGGTGCTGCTCCGCTACTCGACCCCCTATGACTGGCCGATGATTTCCGGCTGGCTGCGCGCCCGCGCGATCGAGGGAGTGGAGCGCGTGGAGGAAGATGCATACGTTCGCGGCGGCGTGGTCGTGCGGCACGACGCGGACCGCCAGGGCGTGTGGTGCGCGCCTCCGGCGCGCCTCCAGGCAACCCGCCTCTTCGATCTCGGCGCCGATCCGCACGCGATCCGCAAGACGTTCTCCAGGGATCCGCTGCTCGCGCCGCGGATCCGCAAGCGTCCCGGCGTGCGCGTGCCCGGTGCGTGGGATCCGTTCGAGCTGGCGGTGCGCGCGATCGTGGGACAGCAGGTGAGCGTCGCCGCCGCGCGCACGATCCTCGGCCGCATCGCAGCGTCCCCCGGCATCGTGCCCGAGCGCCTCGCCGAGGTGTCGATCGAAGGCATGCCGCGCAAACGCGCGGAAACGATTCGCCTCCTCGCGCGCTGGGTTTTGGACTGCGGCGGCATCGCCGCCGCTTTCGAAAGCGGCGGCGATGCCGCCGCACTCCAGAAAATCCCCGGCATCGGGCCCTGGACCGCAAACTACATCGCCATGCGCCTCGGCGATCGCGACGCCTTTCCCGCGGGCGATCTCATCCTGCGGCGCATGGCAGGGAATCTCACGGAGCGAGAGCTCCTTCGACACGCCGAAGCATGGCGGCCCTTCCGGGCCTACGGAGCGATGCTGCTATGGACTACTACAGCTACATAGAATCGCCGGTTGGCAATCTCCTCGTCGCGCGCAACGAGCACGGCATCACGTCGATCTCGTTCCGCGACACGCCGCACGACGACTGGACGCCGAACGACGGCGCCTTCGACGACGTGCGCGAACAGTTGCGCGCGTACTTTGCGAAAGAGCTGCGCGTCTTCAACCTCCCGCTCGCGCCGCGCGGCACAGCCTTCCAGCTCGACGTGTGGCGCGCGCTCCGCGCGATTCCCTACGGCGAAACGCGCTCCTACGCCCAGATCGCCCGCGTGATCAACAAGCCCGAGGCCATCCGCGCCGTCGGCGCCGCCAACGGCGCCAACCCGCTCCCGATCGTCGTCCCGTGCCACCGCGTCATCGGCTCCAACGGCTCGCTGACGGGGTTCGGTGGCGGGCTGCAGGCGAAGCGGTTCTTGTTGGATCTCGAGTTGTACGTCTAGCCCTCGGGATAAAACACGAACAACCGCCCGCCCTCCGCCGCCCGTGGCGAGTGGGACGAGCCGGCCGGGTAGTGCACGAACGTGCCGGCGGGAAGGGTCGTGCCGTCGTCGTCGAACGTGCCTTCGAGCACGTACACCTCTTCCGGTCCGGGGACGTGATAGTCGAGGCCGGGCCACTGCGCGCCGGGCGGGAAGTCGACCGTCAGCGCGCGGCGCGCGCCTTCGCGCCAGAGCTCGCGCACCTGCACGCCGTTGCCCGGCGTTCGCTCCTCGAGCGTCGTGCCGAGGACCATGCCGGTGAGATTCGGCGTGTTCGTCGTCGCGAGGCCGAGCGTCTGTTTGATGCGCTCGATCTGCGCGAGATGCCGTTCGTCGTGATTGGCGATGCGCTCGTACATCTGCGCCACCGTGAGCACGCCGTACATCGGATGGCGGCCCGTGCGCGCAAGCTCGTCGTCGGAGAGTCGCGCTTTCAACGCGAGGTTCGCGCGCCGGTGAAAC
>DATFHJ010000193.1:0-15947 GCA_035248585.1 Thermoanaerobaculia bacterium | reverse complement strand
CGTGTTCCCCTCGTCGTGCGCCTTCGACTCGGTTTTGAGCGCGGAGCGCGAGATCGGGATCTCTTCCTGCTGCAGGAAGCGGCTGCTGCCGACGCGCACCGGGCGTCCTTCGACGTCGACGCGAATGCCGTAGCCGACCTGGTACGACGAATGATCGGTCGGCGGGAACTCGCGGCCGGTCTCGTTGAACGCGTGCACGATCGCCGCGGCGATCGGATGATCGAGCCGCCGCTCCGCCGCCGCCGCCGCCGTCAGCACCTCCTCCTCGGTGTGCTTTCCGAACGCGTGAATCTTCGCCACCAGCGGCCGCTCTTTCGTCAGCGTGCCGGTCTTGTCGAAGAGGATGGTGTCGATGAGCGCCATCTCTTCGAGCGCGCGGCCGTCTTTGACGAGGATGCCGCGGTTCGCGCAGAGCGAGAGCGAGCTGAGGAGCGCGAGCGGCGCGGCCATGCGGATGCCGGTGCCGAAGTCGCAGTTGATGATCGCCGTCGAGCCGCGGAGGCCGCCGACGCAGTAGCCGGCCGCGGCCAGCGCGAGCGTCGGGATGACGGCTTTGTCGGCGAGGTACTCGCCGCGCGACTGCGAGGAGAGGCGATACATCGCCGTCTCGTTGAGGATCGTCGTGATCTTCGCCGACGTGGTCTCGCTGCCGGCGCGCTCGACGGTGATGAGCAGGCGTCCGCCGATGATGAGCGTCGAGGCGAAGACGCGGCTGCCGGGCTCTTTTTCCACCGGCACCGATTCGCCGGTGAGCGCGTGCTGGTCGACGACGGCCGCGCCTTCGAACACGACGCCGTCGACCGGAATCATCTCGCCGGTGTGCACGGCCACGGTGTCGCCGGCCTTGAGCCGCTCGATCGGCACGCTCACTTCGACGCCGTCGACGTACAGGTACGCGGTGCGGGCCTGTTTCGCGAACACGCTGACGAGCCGCCGCCGCGAGTCTTCCTGCGCGCGCGCGAGCAGCCGCCGTCCGAACGCGAGACACCACGACAGCACGGAGCCGGCGAAGATCTCGTCGCTGACGAGACAGAGGACGACGACGATGGCGTCGAGAACGTCCACGCCGAGGCGACGCTCCACGAAGAGCGTCTCCCACGCGCCGGCGAACGTGGGGATCGCGCAGTAGATGAGCAGCAGCGATGCGGGGACGTAAAGCACCGGCGCGCCGAACTGCGCGGCCGCGGCGAGCACGACCCCCACGGTGTTGAGCAGCAGTTCGTACTGGTGCTCGTCCGCATGCGGATGCTCCTCGGCGTTGACGAGGATCTCGTCCAACACCGCCAGCAGCTCCGCCTTCCCGATCGCCTTCGGGTCGTAGTGAACGAGCACCGAACAGGCGATCGCGCTCGAGCGAAAACGCTCCACGCCCATCACCGTCATCAGCTCGCGCTCGATGTCGTGGCAGAGCTTTTTTCGCCGGAAGAGCCGGTCGTTGCGCACGCGCATGCGGCCCGGAAGCTCGCTCGTGACGCGCCACGCCGTGGCGATCGCGCCGTAGCGATGCACGCGCACGACGCCGCGGCTGTCCGCCTTCAACGGAATCGGCGTCGTCTCGCCGTCGATGCCTGCGCCGAGGCGCGCGGCGAGCTTCTGCCCGAACGTTTCGGGCGCGCAATTCGGATCGAAGCGAATCTCCGCTTTCACCTCGCGCGCGGAGATCGACACTTCCTCGACGTCTTCGAGGTCGAGGAGCACGGCCACGAAGGTGCGGCAGTCGTCGCCGTCCGGCGTGCCGAAGAACGGCACGTCGCGGACGATCACGCGCCCGGAGCTGGGATAGGCGATGCGCATCAGTTCGTGAGCTCGGCGCGATGGCGGCGCTCGAGGGCGCGGTCTTCGACGTCTTCGAGAGTCCGGGCGACGGAGCGCGCGGCGTCGGCGTACAGTGCGTCGAAGCGCTGCGACGCGCCGACGACGACCGGCGCGACGGCACCCCGCAGCGTCTTCCAGTTCCGTCCGACGAAGACACCGCAGGCGAATACGAGCCAATAAGACATAGACCTCTCCTGTGCACGCCGAAAGGCGCGCCGTTCCACGGTTGCTGGTTTGAAAGCGGACCCTCCGCTAGATTGCCGGCTCGCTGCTCGGTGTCTCGATCGCCGTCGATACTTTGTACTCGGCGTGCGACCGCTTCGCGGCGTCCGCTCCGTCGCGGAAGCCCTGCTTGATCACGCCGTCGTCGGGAAGGATGTCGCCCACGACGACCGCGCCGTACACGACGCCGAACGACAGTCCGTACGCGAGCATGTAGACGCCTTTCGAGATCGACTGCTTGATCGCCGGCGCATGCCGGTCGGCGGCATCAGCGGCGTCTCTCGCCGCGCGGCGGAATCCCTCCGACGCATTCGTTGCGATGTCGGACAAAACGCCACCTGCTGCCGAAGTCCTGGATGTTCTGGTCGTTGCCATGTCTCTCTCTCCCTTCGTTTCAAGTTGCATGTGCGGGCAGCAGCGCGTACGGCGCCGGTGCCGCGTGCAGTTGTTTTTGTTTCGATTCCGGAATCGCCAGCGCCGTCGAGATGACGGCCGCCGCGGCGACGAAAATCGTCGACACCCACAGGCAGCCGACGATGCCGGTGAATTGATAGATCGCGCCGGAGAGCACGGTGCCGATGAGGCGTCCGCCGGCGTTGGCCATGTAGTAGAAGCCGACCGTCATCGCCGCCTTCTCCGACTCGGAGTAATGGACGATGAGGAAGGAGTGAATCGCGGAGTTGATGGCGAAGACGAAGCCGAACACCATGAGGCCGCCGGCGAGCGTCCACGCCGGCAGGATGGCGCTCGCCAGCGCGAGCGAGATCAGGAACGGAATCCCCGCGAGCGCCGTCGTCCAGAACACGACCGTCGACGCTTTCGGAGGTCCGCCGTCGTCCGCGGAGATGAACTTCGGCGCGGTCGACTGCACGATGCCGTAGCCGATGGTCCAGAGCGCGAGGTAGCCGGCGACGACGAGCGGCGACCAGCCGAACGACGAGGCCATGAACACCGGCAGCGCGACGACGAACCAGACGTCGCGCGCGCCGAACAGGAAGAAGCGCGCGGCGGAGAGGATGTTGACGCGCCGGTCGAGCGCGAACATCGAACGGAACTTCTCTTTCTTCTTCCCGTCCTTGATGCCGAGGTCCTGCGGCAGGCGGTGCATGAGCCCGAGCTGCAGCACTACGAGGCCGGCGGCCATCAAGAGGAGCGAGAGCGAGAAGCCGAAGATCGTCATCAGCAGTGCGCCGACGAAGAAGCCCAGACCCTTCAGGGCGTTCTTCGATCCGGTGAGCACCGAGACCCAGTGATAGAGGCGATCGTCGGCACCGGCGGGGACGACGAGCTTGATCGCGCTCTTCGAGCTCATCTTCGTCAAGTCCTTGGCGATGCCGGAGAGCGCCTGGCTCACCATCACCCAGGCCACGACCAGCCATACCGGCCACGACGGACTGACGAAGGCGAGCATCGCCAGCGCGAAGATCTGGATCCAGCCGCCGGCGGTGAGCGTGATGCGGAGGCCGAAGTTCGCGCCGATCCAGCCGCCGACGAGATTCGTGATGACGTCGAAGATCTCGTAAAAGAAAGTCCGAACTGGAACAGGTCGGCGCCGAATGCCGCGCACTGGTGCGCCGCCGCGCGCGGGCCGCCGGCGTCATCGCGGCCGTGCCGATGATGGGGCTCGATCTCGCGGCGGACGTGGCGCTGCTGCTGGAAGTGATCCCGGCCATCAATCGCCGCTTCGGTTTGGAGCCGGATCAGCTCAACCGCCTCGACAGCGCGGGCAAGATCGCGTTCTACCGCGTCGCGCGACGGTTCGGCGGGCAGTTCATCGGCCAGGCGGTGACGAAGGAGATGATCGTGAAGGCGATCACCTCCGCGGGTCTGGCCATCGCGGCGGAGAGCGTGCTGAAGTTCATCCCGGTCGCGGGCTCCGCGGCCTCGGCGGTGATCTCGTATCACGTGTTCAAGCGGATCGCCTACTCCCACATCGAGTCGTGCGAGAAGATTGTCGAAGAGATGTCTTCGTGAATCATCCGCTCGCCGAGCTCGCGCTGCTCTTTCTCCGCCTCGGCACGACGGCGTTCGGCGGACCGGCGGCGCACATCAGCATGCTCGAGGACGAGGTCGTGCACCGCCGGGCCTGGATGACGCGCGAAGAGTTTCTCGATCTCCTCGGCGCGACGAATCTCATTCCCGGCCCCAACTCGACGGAGATGGCGATTCACATCGGCTATCGCCGCGCGGGCTGGGCGGGTCTCCTCGTCGCGGGCGCGTGCTTCATCCTCCCGGCGGCGCTGATCGTCTACGCGCTCGCCTGGGCCTACGTGCACTACGGCAAATTGCCGGAAGTGACGAGCGTGCTTTACGGCGTCAAGCCGGTGATCATCGCCATCGTCGTGCAGGCACTGTGGCGCCTCGCGGCGACGGCACTGAAAACGTGGCCGCTGCGCATTGCGGCGATCGCCGCCATCGCGGCGAGCCTCGCCGGCTTGAACGAGCTCGCGGTTTTCTTCGGCACCGGTTTGATCATCGCTTTGTTTCGCATGCGCCGCGTTGCCGCGAATGCCCTGCTCGCCGTTCCGCTGCTGCCGCTGTTTCTTTTCTTTCTGAAAGTCGGATCGGTCCTCTTCGGCAGCGGCTACGTGCTGATCGCGTTCCTGCGCGCCGATCTCGTCGAGCGCGGACGATGGCTGACGGAATCGCAACTGCTCGACGCCGTGGCCGCCGGCCAGATCACGCCCGGCCCCGTCTTCACGACGGCGACGTTCATCGGCTACGTCGTCGCCGGCGGCCCCGGCGCGTTCGTGGCGACGCTCGGCATCTTCCTCCCCGCCTTCGTCTTCGTCGCCATCAGCGGCCCGCTCGTGCCGAAACTCCGCCGGTCGAAATTCGCGTCCGCGTTTCTCGACGGCGTGAATGCTGCCGCGGTTGCGCTGATGGCCGCGGTGACGTGGCAGCTCGGCCGCACGGCGATCGTCGACGTGATGACGGTCGTGCTCGCGATCGCGAGCGCGATCGTGCTGCTGCGCTTTCGCATCAACTCCGCATGGCTCGTTGTTTCGGGTGCGATCGCCGGTCTCGCGAAACTCTTATTGGCGTGATGCGTCGCAACAGCATGCGAACGCTTCTCACCACTCTCCTTCTCGCAAGCACGTTTGCAGTCTCCGCTCAGGAAATCGAAAACATCGCCGGCGTGCGCATGACGTTCGACCGCGCGGGTGCGCGGTCGCTGGCCATGGGCTCGACCGGCATCGCGGCGAACGACGCCGAGCTCGCGTCGACGAATCCCGCGGCGATCGCCGGCGCCGCGCGCTCGTTCTCGATCGAAACGCGGCGGCGCTCGTTCGAAGGGCGCTACATCGTCGACAACCAGCTCCATTCGTTCGGCATCGATTCGTCGACGAGCGGGATCCGCGGCGCGGCGCTCACGTTTCCGATGTCCGGTCTGACCTGGTCGTTTTTCTACGACCAGCCGCTCGATGTGCATCACTCGACGGCGTCCATCTACGGCCCCTACACGACCTTCAACTTCTTCATCTGCGAAGGACGGCCCGCGGTGACGCCGTGCAATGCACCGCAGATGCAATTCGAGTTGCCGATCACGTTTCCGGTCGACGTACGGCTGCGGCTGCAGCGATACGGGGCGGCGACGGCATGGTCACGCGGTCCGCTCGCCGTCGGCGCTTCGATCCGCCGCGATCATTTCCGGCAGGAGGCCGTTTTCCTGGACGGGTTCGGTCCGCTCAACGGGATCGCGGAAACGGTGGATGATACGGCGCTGACGTGGAGCGGCGGCGCGACGTGGAGCTTCGGCTCCGCCGCGCGCATCGGGGCGACGTATGCGTCAGGCGGATCGTTCGCCGGCCAGCGGACGTTTTCGTACACGCCTCTGCCCGCGCAGCCGCTCGAGTTCCGCACGCCGCCATCGTTCGGGGCGGGGATCTCGATCGAGCCGCTGCCGCAACTGACGATCGCCGCGGACGTGCTGCGCGTCCGCTACAGCGAAATGATGCACGAGCAGCGCAACGTCAACCCGGCCCGATCCGAGCTCGGATATCCCGACGTGACGGAGCTTCACGCCGGCGCCGAGTACCGCCTCGGCGCCCTCGCACTGCGCGCGGGCTGGTGGCGCGATCCCGCACACGCGCTGAAGACGTTCAACGGCATCCTCCCGCCATCGCCGTTGTCGAACGTCGCGGCGATCCTCGACTCGTCCGAGAACCACCTCACCGCCGGCATCGGCGTCGGCACGAAGACGCGATTCGACGCGTCGATCGACCGCAGCGAGCGCACCACGCGCCTCGGGTTCGGGGTGTCGACGAAGTTTTAGGGCCGGCGCTGCTATCGTAGTGCGATGCGTCGACTGCTTTTCCTTCTTCTCATCATTGCTTGTGCCGCGAATGCATTCGCGTGGGGGCCGGACGGGCACATCATCGTCTGCCGGATCGCGCTGCTCGAGTTGCAGAAAGCGCCGGAGGCATTGCAGCGCGTCAACGAGCTGACGGCGCTGTATCGCGACCCCGAGGGGAATCCGGTCGCGGGATTTGCGGAAGGATGCAACTTCCCCGACGTCGCGCGCGGGCGAGTGGAGGATCCGGAGAGGCCGATCAAGTGGGTGCAGGAGTTCCGGCAGTTCAACAACTGGCACTTTTTGAACGTCTCGCGCGAGACGTTCGCGATCAGCCCCACGGACTGCGGGGAGGACTGCATCCTCAAAGGCATGGCGTATCACACGAAGGGACTGACGATGCCGGGCCTGAGCGAGAATCAACACGCTCAGGCCCTGCTCTTCATCGGTCACTGGCTCGGCGACATCCACCAGCCGCTGCACATCAGTTTCAAGGACGACCGCGGCGGCAACGACGTCCTCGTCACGCAGGACAGTTTCTACGAGCGCCTCCCGCCGCGGCCGCCGGCCACGCAGACCCGACCGGTCAACCTCCA
The DNA here is from genome assembly GCA_035248585.1 of Thermoanaerobaculia bacterium. Lineage (GTDB taxonomy): Bacteria > Acidobacteriota > Thermoanaerobaculia > Gp7-AA8 > Gp7-AA8 > QHVT01. Next base: position 9,020 of record DATFHJ010000193.1, on the reverse strand, counting down.
CGGCGTGTGGGACAGCCGCATCCTCACGAAACTGCGCGGGACGACGACGGTCGAGCAGCTCGCGCAGGACCTGCAGGGCGCGATCACCGACGCGCACCGCGCGCAGTGGATTCTCGCGACACCGCTCGATTGGGCGCAGGAGTCGTACGAGATCAGCACGCTGCCGGCGGTGGAGTACTGCGAATGGAAGCCCGGCCCGAACGGCGAGGCGTGCACGGCAAAGTCGGGAGAGCGCCTGCTGACCGCGGACTATCAGGACAAGTTCGACGACGTGGTGAAGCAGCGTTTGCAGCAGGCGGGCGTGCGCCTGGCGGCGTGGATCAGGAAGTCACTCGCGCAATGACGAGCAGCGCGTCGGACTTTCGCCGCAGCCGCTCGATGAGATTGATCGCGAGAATCGGCACGAGCGCGAGCCACGCTTTCCACCGCGGCATGTCGCGCGCGAGCGTCAGACGAGAAAGCGCCGTGCGCATCGGGACCTCCTGAAGATAGCGCGTCGCCAGCACCTCGCAGCCGTGATTACGAAGGAAACGCCCGAGCGCGCGCTCGTTGAAGTAGACGACGTGCGGGTGCCGGTACTGCGTCTGCCATAACCGCTCGACCGCGCCGCGAATCCGCAGCGCGTGCGCGATGCGGAAGAACATGCCGTCGGACGACGGGACTTTGATGACCCACAACCGGCACTTGCTTTTGACGAGTGCCGCGAATGCATTCAGATCATCGAGGTGCTCGATCACATCGAGCGTGGAGAGCACGTCGGCGGGTGGTGTCGTTTCCTCCAACTGCCCGTGGTGCACGTCAATCCCACGCGCATTCGCAGCACTCGCCGCCATCGCGTCCGGCTCGATGCCGCGAACACGAAAACCCGCCGCGCGCGCCGCGTCGAGAACGTACCCGTAGCCGCACCCGACGTCGAGCCACTCGCCGTTCGCTCCATGCTTGCGCGCGAACGAGACGACCTCCTCCCCCTGCGCCTGCCGCACCCTTCCGATCGAGTTCGCATACGCCGCGGTGTCGACGTCCGAGTAGCTCGTTCCCTTGCGCTCCACGACGGGACTCGTGCGCAGGCCGCACTCGCGACAGCGATGGATGGTGAGGCCGGCGATGATGCGCGTGTCGCGTTGCGGACTCGCACAGACGGGGCAAAGCACGGGGGGAGGATAGCGAAACTCGATTGCTATCGTGATATCATCGCATCCCATGGCTCAGGTGATCGTTCGCCAGTTGGACGAAGAGGTCAAAGAGAAACTTCAGCGCCGCGCGCGCCGTCACGGCCGCAGCACGGAAGAAGAAATTCGCGAGATTCTCCGCAACGCGGTTCGAAGCGAGGGGGGCGTTCGCACCCGGCTCGGGTCCCGGATCGCCGCACGATTTCGGCGCATCGGTCTTGATAAGGAAATCCCGGAGCTACGTGGTCAGGCGGCCCGCCCCGCTGACCTCGAGCCATGATCCTGCTCGATACGAATGTGATCTCCGCACTCATGCAGCGTGAGATCGACGCGGACATCGTGTCGTGGCTCGATTCTCAGCCTGCGGAGTCCATCTGGACCACGTCGATCACGGTCTTCGAAGTCCGTTTCGGGATCGAGCTCCTCGCGCCAGGACGGCGCCGCCGGTCTTTGGAGGAAGCATTTCAAACGATGCTGGAGGAAGACTTCGAGGGCCGCATCGTGCCATTCGACGAGATCGCGGCGCAGGAGGCGGGACGAATCGCCGCGGAGCGAAGGCAATCGGGCCGTTCGATCGAGATTCGCGATGTGCAGATTGCCGGGATCGCTGTCGCGCGAAAGGCAGCCATCGCGACCCGCAACGTGCGCCACTTTCAAGGCCTCGGGCCTAGGGTGATCGATCCCTGGGGGGACGAATAAAACCTACCGCTTCGTCAACCCCCGCGGCATCGCTTACCAGCGCGCACGAATTCCTGCAACACGCACTAGACGACGGAACCTTGATGACCCAGAACGAACGGCATTTAGTTTTGACGAGCGCCGCGAACGCATCGAGGTAGTCGAGGTGCTCGATCACATCGAGCGTGGAGAGCACGTCGGCGGGTGTCGTGGACTCATCGAGGTTGCCGTGGCGCACATCAATCCCGCGCGCATTGGCGGCACTCGCCGCCATGGCGTCGGGCTCAATGCCGCGGACACGACACCCCGCAGCGCGCGCGGCCGACGGATGATGCGCTCGTCGAGTTGCAGGCTTGCGCAGACGGGGCAAAGCACGGGGGAGGATACGCTCCAGCAGCTATCGTGGTTGATTCGCCGTTTACTTTGCGGATGCCATTACTTTTTGATATTCGGCGATCACTTTTTCGGCTTGACGATACGTCGCGGATAGGGCGTGTGCGTCGGCGACAAGCTCAGATTCCGCGACCTCGATGAAAAACACGCCGTCCCGCGTGCGCAGGTAAAACCGGACGTTTCCTGTCGCTGGATAAGGAAAGTCCTCTGTCTTCTGCATCGCCTCCTTGTGCTTGCTGACCGCCCTTGCAAACGCAATGGCCGCCGCACGCACACTTCGATGCTCGCCTCCGCCGATCAACACGCCGCCGGAACTGAAGTACATGCTCGCATCGCCTTCCGTGGAAGACATCAGCGACGCGACGCCATCGTGCGAATGCGCATCCATGATCACGACGGCCTGCTTGCCACGGACGGCGGCCGATTTCGAAGACAGCATCATGTTTCTGAGCAATACACCCGCATTCTCAGACGCTGCCGGCTGGGCCGGCGCAGATCCTGCCGTGGACAGCAGTAGCACAAGGATGGCGAGTCCCGCAGTGATTGATTTCATGTTGAAGATAAGACGGCCACATCACGCGCGTTTCGCGCTACCGCTTCGTCAATCCCCGCGGCATCGCTTTCACCAGCGCATTCGTGCGCTCGATGCCGTGGCGGCGGTCGAGCATGGTCTGGCGGATGAAGTCGAGGAGGCGGCCGAACTCCATGTCGGCGTCGTGCATCATACGGGCGAGTTGGAGGACGACTTCGACGCCGGCGAGGTTGACGCCGAGGTCGCGCGTCAGGGTGAGGATCATCTCCAGCTTGCGGATCTCGTCTTCACCGTACAGGCGCGTGTTGCCCTGCGTGCGCGCGGGCTTGATGAGGCCTTCGCGCTCGTAGAGGCGCAGGGTCTGCGGGTGAATGTTGTAGCGCTCCGCGATGATGGAGATCATCACGTAGCCATCGGATCTTCGGCGTGTCATAAGAAAACTGCGGCGGGCTGAAAGCCCGCCGCTCCACCATTATTTATTCTCGTCGACCACTTCGGCTTCGATGACGTCGTCTTTCGACTCGCCGTTGCCGCCGCTCGCTTGCGGCTCGCCGGCGCCCGCGTTCGCGCCCTGCTGCTGATACATCACCTCGGCGAGTTTGTGCGAGGCTTTCGTGAGATTGTCGTACGCCTTGCGCAGGTTCTCGGTGCCGCCCTGCTCCATTGCTTTTCGCGCGTCGCTGATCGCGCTCTCGAGCGTCTGCACGTCCGAGCCGCTGATCTTGTCGCGGTTCTCGCTCAGCATCTTCTCGACCTGATACACCATCGAGTCGAGCTGGTTCTTGGCCTCGATCTCCTCGCGGCGTTTCTTGTCCTCATCCGCGTGCTGCTCGGCGTCGCGCACGAGTTTCTCGACGTCGTCCTTCGACAGACCGGAGGAGCTGGTGATCGTGATCTTCTGCTCCTTGCCCGTGCCGAGGTCCTTCGCCGTGACGTGCATGATGCCGTTGGCGTCGATGTCGAACGTGACTTCGACCTGCGGCATGCCGCGCGGCGCCGGCGGAATGCCGATGAGGTGGAACGCGCCGAGGAGCTTGTTTGCCGCCGCCATCTCGCGCTCGCCCTGGTAGACCTTGATCTCGACCGACGTCTGATTGTCGGCGGCCGTGGAGAAGATCTCCGACTTGCGCGTCGGAATCGTGGTGTTGCGCTCGATCAGCTTCGTCATCACGCCGCCGAGAGTCTCGATGCCGAGGGAGAGCGGAGTGACGTCGAGGAGAAGGACGTCCTTCACTTCGCCGCCGAGGACGCCGCCCTGCACCGCCGCGCCGACGGCCACGACTTCGTCAGGATTCACACCCTTGTGCGGCTCCTTGCCGAAGTAGTCCTTGACCATCTGCTGCACCATCGGGATGCGCGTGGAGCCGCCCACGAGCACGACTTCATCGATCTTCTTCGGATCGACGCCCGCGTCGCTCAGCGCCTGCCGCACCGGCCCCATGGTCTTCTGCACCATGTCGCCGATGAGCTGCTCGAACTTCGCGCGGGTGAGGGCCATGTTGAGATGCTTCGGACCCGAGGCGTCGGCGGTGATGAACGGCAGATTGATGTCCGTCGACATCGTCGACGACAGCTCGATCTTCGCCTTCTCGGCCGCTTCCTTGAGACGCTGCAGAGCCATCTTGTCCTTCGACAGATCGATGCCCTGGTCTTTGCGGAACTCGTCGATGATCCACTCGATCAGACGCTGATCGATGTTGTCGCCGCCGAGGTGCGTGTCGCCGTTCGTCGACTTCACTTCCACGACGCCGTCGCCGACTTCGAGGATCGAGATGTCGAACGTACCGCCGCCGAAGTCATACACGGCGATCGTTTCGTTCGTCTTCTTGTCGAGGCCGTACGCGAGTGCCGCGGCCGTCGGCTCGTTGACGAGACGCTCGACCTTGAGACCCGCGATCTCGCCGGCGTCTTTCGTCGCCTGGCGCTGCGAGTCATTGAAGTACGCCGGCACGGTGATGACCGCGCGGTCCACTTTCTCGCCGAGGTAATCCTCGGCGGCCTGCTTGAGCTTCTGCAAAATCATCGCGGAGATCTCGGGCGGCGAATACATCTTGCCCTGCACATCCACGCGGACGTCGCCGTTCGGCGCCTGCGTCACCTTGTACGGCACCATCTTCATCTCTTCCGAGACTTCGTTGAACTTGCGCCCCATGAAGCGCTTGATGGAAAAGACCGTGTTCTCAGGATTCGTGACGGCCTGCCGCTTGGCGACCTGGCCGACCAGACGCTCGCCGTTCTTGGCGAAACCGACCACCGACGGGGTGATGCGGCTGCCTTCCGCGTTCACGATGACCTTCGGCTCATTTCCTTCCATGACCGCGACCACCGAATTCGTGGTGCCGAGGTCAATGCCGATGATCTTGGACATATCTTGTTCTCCTTCTATGACTTCAGAACGGTTGAGCGTTCCGTTATCAACTTTCGCTGTGTCACTAAACCTGAGCCTATCATTGTAAATTTCCGGTGTGCAAGGAGTAGGCCTCAGGGATTGGCTGTTGCGGGATAGGGTTTAGAATGTCCCAACTTGGAGGGAAACAGATGAGCAATTATCCCTACGGATCACAGCCTCAGCCGGCGTGGATCGATGGACGGACCGCCGAGACCGCGGAGCGGGAGCGCACGTTCATTCGCAGCGTGTACGGCTGGATGTTCGGCGGCCTGCTGATCACCTCGGGTGCGGCGCTGTGGGTGTTGAAGTCGGCGGCGATGCAGCAGTTGATCTTCGGCAGCAGGATCGTGTTCTGGGGACTGATGCTGGCCGAGCTCGGGCTGGTGCTGTTCCTGTCGGCGCGGGTGACGAAGATGTCGGCCGGCGCGGCCGCGGCATCGTTCCTCGTGTACTCGCTGCTGAGCGGACTGACGCTGAGCTCGATCTTTTTGGTTTACACGCGCGGCAGTATCGTGAACGCGTTCGTGACCGCGGGCGGCATGTTCGCGGCGATGAGCGTCTACGGCCTGGTGACGAAGCGCGATCTCACGTCGTGGGGCGCGTTCTTCGGCATGGGTCTCATCGGCGTGTTGATCTGCATGGTGGTGAACATCTTCCTGCAGTCGTCGATGCTCTCGTTCGCCGCGTCGCTGATCGGCGTCGTGGTGTTCGTCGGCCTCACGGCGTACGACACGCAGACGTTGAAGGCGTACGCACATTCTCCGGAGCTGCGCGAGAACCTCGCAGTGTTCGGGGCGCTGCGCCTCTATCTCGATTTCGTGAACCTCTTCCTGATGCTGCTGCGTCTCTTCGGCGGCAACCGCAGATAGTGCTTTGGACTGCGGCGGCACCAGCCGCCGCTTTCCTACACCGGTCGGCAGCTACGCTGCCTCATGGGAAAGCGGCAGCTTGCGCTGCCGCAGTCCAGAAACCATCTTCTTCAGCGTCAGCGCATTCTCCACCGCGTACGCGCGATCGTCGTTGTCGAAGTAGACGTAGATCGCCTTCAGCTTGCGGCTCCATTCCTTGATGCGCTCCGCCCACGACGCGAGCTGCGCGTCGCTGTAGCTGCCCTGGTACTTGAAACGCGTCGGGCCGTGAAGGCGGATGTACGTCCAGTCGGCGGTGAGCTCGATCGGCGAGTGATAGCCGGCCAGCTCGTAGATGCAGAACGCCGCGTTGTATTTGCGCAGCGTCTCCAGCACCTCGTCCGTCATCCACGTCGCGTTGCGCAGCTCGAACGTGTAGCGATGCTCGCGCGGGAGCAGCGAGAGAAACTCCTCGAGCCGCTCGACGTTCGCTTTCCAGCCCGGCGGCAGCTGCCAGAGGATCGGACCGAGCTTGCCGCGCAGCCGCTCCGCGCGCGGAAGAAAGTTCGTGAGGCCGCGCCGCGCGTCTTTCAGCTTGATCGTGTGGGTGATGAAGCGGCTCCCCTTCACCGCGAAGAGAAAATCCTTCGGCGTCGACTTGCGCCAGGTGTCGAACGAGCTTTCGTTCGGGAGTTGATAGAAGGTGTTGTTCAACTCGACGGTGTCGAAGTCGCGCAGGTAATGCGCGAGCATGTTTCCGGGCTGGATGCCGGCGGGGTAATAGCGGCCGATCCAGTGTTTGTAGTGGAAGCCGGAGGTGCCGATGCGGATGTCTGCCATGGTGGGTGGATGAAGGACAGGCAGGAGTGCCTGTCCTTCACCTGGGCTTATTGCTGGCGGTTGGAGGTGCCGGCGTTCGTCACGGTGACTCGTCCGTTGGTCGTGAGGATGCGCACGTTGCTGTTCGTCGAGACCGCGTTGGTGTTCAGGGTGCTCGCAACAGTCGGCGTAGGGGTCGTCGCGGTTGTAGCAGTCGTCGCGGGCGTCGCCGTCGTGGCGGAAGGCACCGAGGCCGCCGCCGTGGTCGGGCTGACCGCGGTCGCAGCGGTGGTCGGCGTCGTCGCGGCGAGAGTCTGCGGGAACACCGCGGCGCTCGCGACGTCGCCGTTGATGTCGGCGCCGCTCGTGACGACCGGAGTGGCCGGCGAGTTCAGCGTCGAGTTGACGGTGACCTGCGGATTGAGATTCGCGTAGTTCAGGGGCTGGCCGGTAACGACGGGGTTGGAGGCATAGGGACGTCCGGGGCCGGGATTCACGGGACCAAGGACGCGGACTTTCGGAAGATGATCGACCATCACCAGCGCCGCTTCATCAGGAGTGAGCTTGTGGGGCCGCGTGACGACGGCCTGCTCATTGCCGCGATACGACGAAGTCATCGGCGGCGGTGTCGTCGGCACCGAGGTGCCGCCCGTGTTCGAAGTCGGCATCATCGGCCCGGCCGACGGCCCGCCGATGTACGGCTCGCCCGCTCCGTGCGTGCGATTGGTGGTGCAGCCAAAGGCCGCCAGCGTCGCGATCAGCGCGAACGCCAGTAAGTTTTTGTTTTTCAATGTCTTGCGCATGTCATCTCCTTTTGCGTCTACGGCAAGAAAACTGAAGTTATTTAGAGCAATTTGAGTGCCTCTATCGGCAGTCACTCAGTCAGGAAACCGGGCAACCGAGGTCTACAATGCACGCGCATGTTTCAAGGCGCGAACGTCCGCCGCGAGCTCCTCGGCGGCCTCACCACCTTCGTCTCCATGGCCTACATCATCGTGGTCAATCCGGCGATTCTGTCGTTTGCCGGAATTCCGCAGGGACCCAGTACCGTGGCGACGATTTTGACGGCGGCGTTCGGGACGTTGCTGATGGGACTCTGGGCGAACCGGCCGATCGCGGTTGCGCCGTACATGGGCGAAAACGCGTTCATCGCGTTCGGGCTCGCGGCGTTCGGCATCACCTGGCAGCAGCGCCTCGGCGCGGTGTTCGTCAGCGGCGTGATCTTCCTGCTCATCACGCTCCTCGGCGTACGCACCTGGCTCGCCGACGCGATCTCGCCATCCATGAAGCACAGCTTCGCCGCCGGCATCGGACTCTTTCTCACCTTCATCGGATTGTTCGAGACCGGCATCGTCACGAAGTCGGAAGCGGTGCCGGTGCAACTCGGCGACATCCGCAGCACGACCGTGCTCCTCGGCATCTTCGGATTCGTCCTCATCGCCGCGCTGCTCCACCGCCGCGTGCCCGGCGCGATCCTCATCGGCATCGCCCTCACCGCGATCGCGGGAGCGCTCTTCGGCGTCGGCAACGCGCCGAAGGCGATCGTCGCGCTGCCGTATGACCTCTCGCCCATCGCGCTGAAGCTCGACGTCGTCTCCATCCTGCGCGTCAGTTTCCTCCCGATTCTTCTCACGCTGTTCCTGATGTCGCTCCTCGACACCCTCGGCACGCTCGTCGCGCTCGACACGATCACCGGCGGCAAGGGCGATTTGAAACGGCCGATGCTCGTCGACGCGGTCTCGTGCATCTTCAGCGGTCTCGTGGGGACGTCGACCAGCGGCGCGTACATCGAGTCGTCGACCGGCATCCGCGAAGGCGCGCGCACGGGCCTCGCGTCGGTGGTGACGGCGGCGCTCTTCGCGCTGTCACTCTTTTTCATCCCGCTCTTCGAGCCGCTGCAATCGCTGCAGTACGCCTACGCGCCGGCGCTGATGATCGTCGGCATGCTGATGCTCGGCGCCGTCGCGAAGATCGACTTCGACGACCTGACCGAGCTCGTGCCCGCGTTCACGACCGTGATCGTGATGGTGTTCACGTTCAACATCGCCAACGGACTGACCGCGGGGCTCCTGCTCTATCCGATCATGAAGGTGCTGGCGGGGCGGTGGCGCGAGTTGCGCGCGGGCTCGATCGTGCTGGCTGCGCTCTGCGCGGTGTACTACGTGTTCGGCCTGCCGCACTGAGTGTGGAGC
>DATFHJ010000192.1:0-2324 GCA_035248585.1 Thermoanaerobaculia bacterium | reverse complement strand
TCGATCGCCCGCTCTTCATCGCGCGCGGGGATGATCACCGACACGCGCGGCACGCGCCGCGGCATCCGCCGCTCGAGCCGGGGCGCGAGCAGAAGATTGACGATCGTTCGCGAGAACGCGAGGAGCCAGTAGGCGAGAATCGCGTACGAGAGAATTCGCGTTCGCTAAGCCTACCCTGCCCGGCGCGCCGCTTCGACCGCGTACGGCGAGTCGGGGAACTCGGTGGTGATGCGCTTGTACGCCTCGCGCGTCTTGGCGGCGTTGCCCTGCACTTCGTACGCGTGCGCGAGGAGGAGCAGGAGCGAGTCGCCCGGAAGGATCGGATCGGCCTTGGCCAGCTCGCCGTTCAACTCACTCGTGACCTGGACGGCTTCGCCGCTGTCGATCCGCAGCTGGTAGAGGCTGTAGCGCGCCGAGCCGACGGCGATGTTGTTGCCGTGGTCGTCGATGAAGTCCTCGAGGATCTTCTTTGCGTTCGTCGCGTCTCCCTTCGCCGCGAGACCGCGGGCGATGTAGAGACCGGCGACGTCGGAGGCGTCGGTGCCGGAAAACTTGTCCTGCACGTCCTTGAACTGCTTGTCCGCCGCCGCGTTCCGCTCTTCCTCGGTCTTGAACGTGGGTCCCGTCGGCGGCGGCTGATTCGGGGCCGCCGCGTCCTGGACGGTGGCGTTGCTGGTCTCGATCGCGGATGCGAGCGCGGCCTGCGCCTTCGCTTCGCGCGAGGAGCGGAAGAAGTAGATGCCCCAGATGATCAGCGCGACGGCCACGAGGCTGCCGGCGATGAGGAGCAGCAGGCGCTGGTTCTGGCGCGCCCGCGACGACAGCGCGCCGATTTCATCGACGAACTTGTCGTGTTTCAAATCATGACGATGTTGACGATCCATGGAGAGAAAGGCCTCCGTGTTGAAGAGGGCGAACTTTACTGCCGCGGGCGGGAACGGTCAATCCGCCCCGCGGATTCCCGTGGAGCGGCGGGCTTCAGCCCGCCGGCATCCTTTCGGCGGGCTAAAGCCCGCCGCTCCACGGTACAATCGTTGCAGCAGCCTCGATCACGCTTTTGATCTCTTGCAGCCCGGGAGCAACATGACCGCGCGTCGCGCGTTATCGTCCGCGTTTCTCATTTTGATTACATCCGCCGCGCTCGCGGGTCCGCAGAGCGCGAAGAAAGATGACCGCCCCGCCGCCACGGTGCTGTGCTACCACATCGTCGAGGCCCCGGCCGCGCCGCGGATGCACATCACGCGCAACGTGTTCCGCCAGCATCTCCGCTACCTGGAGATGACGGGCTACAACGTGATCCCGCTGCGGCACCTGTACGAGTACGTGACGGGCAAGCGCGCGTCGATCCCGAAGAACGCGGTCGTGATCACGATCGACGACGGCTGGCGGAGCACGTACACCGAGGCCTATCCGGAGCTGCAGAAACGCAAATTTCCGTTCACGGTATTCATTTATCCGAAGATCATCGGACAGACCCATAACGCGCTGACGTGGGCGCAGATCAAAGAGATGTCGGATGCGGGCGTCGACATCCAGAGCCACTCGCTCTCGCATCCGTATCTGACCAAGCGCCGCCACGTCTCGCTCGACGACGCCGCGTACGAGAAATGGGCGACGAAAGAGCTGACGGAAAGCAAGAAGACGCTGGAGAAAGAGACCGGCAAGAAAGTCGAGTTCCTCGCCTATCCGTACGGCGACTACGACATGCGCCTCACGAAGATCGTCGCCGACGCGGGCTACAGCGCGGCGCTGACGTGCGACTTCGGGAAGGTGCGCGTCGGCAGCGATCCGCTGCGGATGCGCCGCTTCGTGATCGACGACCGGATGGATTTCGCCGCGTTCCGCAAGTACCTCGGCGCCTCGCCGCTGCAGCTGGCCGAGATCACACCCAACCCGGTCCTCGCCGTCGATCCCGGCGTGACGCTGATCTCGGCGAAGATCCCGAACTTCAAGAATCTCGACCCGAAGTCGGTCGGCATGGCTCTCCTCAGCGTCGGCGCGCCGTTGCCCTACTCCTATGACTCGCGCAGCGGCTCGATCTCCCTCGCGTTGCAGGAAGCGCTCAGCAGCCTCAAGTCGCGCTATCACCGCGCCATCGTCTGGGGCATCGACGCGAAGAGCGGCAAGCGCGTGGAAGCGTCATGGATCCTGCGCCTGCCCGAGCCGCCGAAGCCGAATCAGCCGCCCGCGCCGAATCCGCAAACTGCCCCGGTGGCGACATCCGCGGGTGCGGCGGCGGTCGCGCACGGTGGCGGCGGGCCGAAATAGGCGCGCCTATTTCGGCAACTTGATCTTCGGCTTCTCTTCCCTCTCGCGATAAAGCA
>DATFHJ010000191.1:0-47502 GCA_035248585.1 Thermoanaerobaculia bacterium | reverse complement strand
AACGAGATCCTGCAGCAGCGCAACGAGCCGTCCGCGATCGCGGGCAAGCGATTTTCGAACCTGCTGTACGGCACCGGCACGTACGGCAACTCGATCAGCGGCAACGCCGAAAGCATTGCCCGCCTCACGCTCGACGACGTGCGCCAGTATTACCTGCAGCACTACGTGCCGAACAACGCCTCGATCGTCGTCTCCGGCGACGTCGGTGCGGATGACGCGCTGGCGCTGGTCGAGCGCACGCTCGGCGACTGGGCACGCGGCGACGAGCCGCCGCGGCCGACCGTGGCCGCGCGGCCGATCGAGTCCTCGCGCATCTACGTCATCGACCGCCCGCAGGCCGTGCAGTCGGAGATCCGCGTCGGCCACATCGGCGTCGCGCGCACGACGGCGGACTACTTTCCGCTGTCGGTGATGAACGCGATCTTCGGCGGCGTGTTCAATTCGCGCATCAATCTCAACCTGCGCGAGCGCCACGGCTACACGTATGGCGCGCGCTCGCAGTTCGCGTTCCGCAGACAGGCCGGCCCGTTCGTCATCGCCGCGCCCGTGCGCAACGAAGTCACGCGCGAGTCGGTCTCGGAGATGCTCGCCGAATTGCGCCGCATCCGCACCGGCGACATCGAGGACCACGAGCTCGACGACACGAAGAGCTACCTGATGGGCGTCTTCCCCGCGACCGTGCAAACCGCCTCCGACATCGCCAGCCGCCTCGTCGACATGGAGCTCTACAACCTCCCCGAGGACTACTTCGACCGCTACCGCGAAACCATCGCCGCGGTGACGAAAGACGACATCACCCGCGTCGCCCAGAAATACCTCGACCCCGATCGCGTCCTGATCGTGATCGTCGGCAACGCGCAGCAAATCCGCGAGCCGTTAGGCGCGCTGGGGTTGCCGATGCACGAGCTGGACATTGAGGGGAATCAGTTGGCGGTGGGGTGATCGTCGTCGAGTTTTTTTACAAGATCGTCGCGCCCAATGGCCGTCCACGCGGCACGAGCGGCAGCGAGGTGTTGGGCGCGTTCGACAGGGTCGGTCGCTGCCCGCATCAGAGTGCTGTGCACATCGCCAATCCGCAACTGGTCTCCTAATCGTTCAAAGCGCGAGAGGGCCTGCTTTTCGTTTTCGATTGCACTCCCGGAGTCACCAGTCTTCCTACAAATAGACGCCAGAAATCTGTGGCAATGCGCCCCCTGAAGAACATTTCCCGCGGCCTGAAAGAGAGCCAGGGCGTTTTCACAATGTTGGCGTGCGTTCTCGATGTCTTCTTCATGCAACGAAATCCGAGCCAATGACAGGAGACAGAACGCTTCCGCACCAATGCTTTTGTGCTCGCGAAACGTAGGAAGAGCCTCTTCGACGCGCTTTTTCGCCGATTCGAATCGCTTCAGCTGGATCTCGATATGTGCAAGATTGAGCATCGCGTGCGCCGCTTCTTTAGTCTCATTCAATGCGCGCCACAAGGTCATCGCCTTCTCGAATTGTTCGAAGGCTTCCGTAAAGTGTTCCTCGCGAGTTTCCAGTATTCCGATTTCCAAACGCACCCATGCCTCGGCCGCGGTATCTTTTTCGTCAATGGCGATGGTGAGTATCCGTTGCTGGAAATCACGCGCCGCTTCTGTTCTTCCGGACCACAACGCCACTTCCGAGAGTCCACGAAGAGCATGCGAAAGTGCCTTCGTATTTCGTTCCGTTTCCGCTCGCTCGGCGAGCAGTTGCAAACAAAGAGTGGATCCGACTCCGGTGCCTCGAATCAAAAAGGCATATCGTTCCGCAGCAAACCCCGCACGGTCGAGGTCCCCTCGTTCAATCAAACGCTGAAGCACCGCTTCGATGTTCGGTGCGTCCCCTGGGAGCGAGGCGAGAACCAGATCACCGCCTTGCATGGCGCCGAGCACGTGCGCTTTGTTCGTCTTTGCAACGTAGCAGCTCGTCATCCGCTCCTCGTTGCCATCGTTAGGCGGATAGTGATCACTCACATACGCGCGCAACGGCGCGAGCATTCGTAAACGGCCGCCCTCATCGAAGGCGAGCCCTGTTGCGCGGAGCGTGCTTGCGACTTCGTCTCCGTTTTCAAACACTTCGGCGAGATCGCCGTGCGCAACGCCAGCGGGAAGAACCGCGAGCACGGACAGCATGCTGCGCGCTTCGTCCGTCATCCGCGCACCGGCGATGGAAAGCTCGAAGGACACCTCGATATTCGTGAGTCTTTGCTTGCCGCCGGCACGCTGCAATACCGCTGTCCGCTTTTTCTGCCAGCGCTTCGTCAATGCGTCGAGCGACGGCTCGCTTTGCGCGACGTAGGCGAGAAGCGAGATCGCCAGCGGCAGCCGATCCATCGCCTCGAGGAGCGCATCGAGATGCCGATCGTCCGCAAAGCGGGAACCTGCGATGGCGAGGAATTCCTGACGCGCCGCGGGCAGCGACAACAGCGGGGGCTCGACCGGATCGCGCCACAACACTCCTGCCGGGCGCTCTTTCCCGCGCAGCGTTACGATGAGCTGGAGCGAGTCCATTGCGCTCAACGAGCTGAGGAAGTCCTCGACCTCGAGCGGCATCGACTGCCACGGCGTTTCGAAATTGTCGAGAACGAGCACGCCGGGCTTCGCGCCCAGTGCCGCCATGATGGAGCGCACGGGGTCCTGCGTTCCGGTAACGCCAAGCTCCGTGGCCAGCACGCCGATCAGGCCATCGAGCGAGGACGCGGCGTCGCAGCGGATGAAATACATCGCATCGCCGTAGCGCTCCCGTACCCTCCCGTCATGCAGGGCCGTTAGCGTGAGCGTCGTCTTTCCGAGTCCGGCCGTACCGAGGACGGCGATGCGGACCGGCGAGCCGTCAAGCAATGCCTCGACGATCCCGCGAATCTCGTCGTCGCGTCCGAAACACGGCCCCGGATTCGGTAGCGTTTTTCTTGGCGGCGGCGACGCGGAGGGAGGGGCAAGTGACGCGAGGAAGCCGGCGAGATCCCAATACTCCTTGCCGTATGCAACGGGATGCAGCTTGCGCTCGGGAAGCTGTTGCTTCCGGATTTTCGCCGCTTCCTTCTGCCGGCAGAGGATGAAGTGCGGAAAGTGAGACTTCTCGAACGCTTTTTCCGTCCACTTGAAGAAGGTCGCGAAGTGCGGGTCGGAAAGACCTTCACCGCAACCGACGAACACGAGCGTCTTCAACGTTCGAATCGCGGTCAGCACGGCCTGAGAGTGCTCACTATTGACGAGGCGCTCATAGGAGCGCACGTCGAGAATCACCGATTCCGGATCGTCATAGGAGCCATGCAGATGAAGAATGCCGTTGCGCCGCCCGCGCAACACTTGCTCGACCGCCGCTTCGTCGGTCCAGGAAACCGGCGGTAAGCCGGTGACTTCTGTGAGCAAGTGATCGTAATTCGTCGTCGCGAGAAGCCCGAGCTTGCCGAGCGGCTCGATCACGCTGCGATCGATCACACGGAGCGCACCAATACTGCGCTGCAACCACGCCCCGAAATCACCACCCAGCTTCGTCGTGACCGTATGCGCCGCGCTGAGAAGAAGATCGGGATCTTTGGAATGAATCTGTTTTCGCGTCGTCGCGGCGTCACGTTTGGACAGTCGCCCAAACTCGACCGCGTACGCAACTCCATCCTCCAGCAAACCGGTCCATGACGCGCAAGGGGCCTGATTCGTCGCCTGAATGGAGACACCCGACCCGACGACGATGATCGTCTCGTCATGCGCAATGTGCTGCTTCAGTTCTTCGACGAGATCCACGCTGAGATTATGACGCCCTTACGGCCCCCCGCCGCTCGTATCCGTCTTGCGGTTCGGGTTCACCGGGCGCATGTCCGTCCAGATCTCTTCGATCCTGCGAAGGGCTTCCTCTTTCCGGCCCGAGAATCCGTAGTCGGTCCAGCCGAGCGCGTTTGGCTTGTCGGCGGGCCAGATCGAATACTGGCCTTCCTGGTTGACCACTACTTTGTAAATCGCGTCGTCATCCTGCATCGGTTTCTCCTCTCTCCCCTTCGATGCCACTACCGTCACCGCGGCGACTGTCTGCAAAAGAAGCAGCATCATCGACAGCCCGTGCAGCGCGCCGAAGCGCCGCCGCACCGGATCGCTGCGATCCATCTCCGAGATCGGCACGCGCGACATCTGCCGGATGGAGCGGATGCGAAGATCGACGAGCGATTGAAACGCGCCGATCGCGATGGCGACGAAGAGCACGATCAACACGAGCTTGCGAGCGTGACGCAGCTCGAGCGCGAACAGCAGCAGCGGCCCGCCGAGGGCGATGTAGTGCCAGCGGGCGAGCATCGCGCCGACCACGTCCGCGGCCACGGTCGCGTTCGGAGAGACGCGAAACGCGGCGGACGCGGCGAGCATCAGAAACACCGCGCTGCCCAGCCACACCGCCGCGATTACGTTTTGAAGACGTTCCGTATCGCCTCCTCGTACGGCGGCCGCAGGACGCCGCGGTCGGTGATGATCGCGGTGATGAGCCGCGCGGGAGTGACGTCGAATGCGGGATGCCGCACGTGGATTCCTTCCGGCGCCACGCGCGCGCCGAAGATGTCGACGACTTCCTCCGCGCTGCGCTCTTCGATCGGAATCGCGTCGCCGTCCGGCGTATTCGGATCGATCGTCGACACCGGCGCGGCGATGTAGAACGGCACATTGTGCGCGTGCGCGAGCACGGCCACGGTGTACGTGCCGATCTTGTTCGCCGTGTCGCCGTTCGCGGCGATGCGATCCGCGCCGACGATCACCGCGTCGAATGCACCCTGCTTGAAGAAATGGCCCGACATGTTGTCGGTGATGAGCGTGGTGTCGATGTGATCGCGCTGCAGTTCCCAGGCGGTGAGACGCGCGCCCTGCAGATACGGACGCGTTTCATCGGCGAAGACGGAGATGCGTTTGCCGCTCTCGACCGCCGCGCGGATCACGCCGAGGGCCGTGCCGTAGCCGGCGGTGGCCAGCGCGCCGGCGTTGCAGTGCGTCAGCACGGTCGCGCGCTCGCCGAGGAGCGCCGCGCCGTAGCGGCCGAGGCGCATGTTCGATTCGACGTCTTCGTGGAACATGCGCTCGGCCTCGGCGGCGAGGTCGGTTTTCGTGGCCAGCATCCGATCCACCGCCCAAGCCAGATTCACCGCCGTCGGCCGCGCGCGCTTCAGCTCGTCCGCGGCCTGCTGCAGGTCGTCGCCGCGCTGGGCCGCCATGGCCATGCCGAACGCGGCGGCCACACCGATCGCCGGCGCCCCGCGCACGACCATCGTCCGAATCGCTTCTGCAACATCTGCCGCCGAATGGCACTCGATCCAGATTTCTTCGCGGGGCAGCCGGCGTTGATCGAGGAGAGACAAGACGTGTCCGTCCCAGCGCAGCGGTGAGACGTGCACGGACTTCGCAGTCGAGTTCACGTCGATATACTACCCGCGCTGGTGGACGGCAGGCTTCAGCCTGCCGGCTTTCGGCGGGCTGAAGCCCGCCGCTCCACAAAACCGGAGGGAACTTGTCATGGTGAAAGTCGGTATCAACGGTTTCGGTCGCATCGGGCGCAATGTCATGCGCGCGGCGCTCGAGAGACATACCGACGTCGACTTCGTCGCGGTCAACGACCTCACCGGCCCGGAGACGCTCGCCTACCTCCTGAAGTACGACTCCGTGCACCGCACGATCCCCAACCAGATCAAGCACGGCGCGAACAGCATCAACATCGACGGCAAGGACCTGCGCGTCTTCTCCAGCCCCGACCCCGCCGACATCCCGTGGGACGAACTCGGCGTCGACATCGTGGTCGAGTCGTCGGGACGCTTCACCGAGAAAGCGAAAGCCTCGCGGCATCTGAAGAAAACCGTCGAGACGGTGATCATCTCCGCGCCGTCGAAGGACGCCGACGCGACGTTCTGCATCGGCGTGAACGAGAACGACTACGACCCGTCGAAGCACAAGATCATCTCCAATGCCTCGTGCACGACGAACTGCCTCGCCCCGGTCGCAAAAGTGCTGCACGGGAAGTACGGCATCACCATGGGCATCATGACGACCATTCATTCGTACACGAACGATCAGGAGATCCTCGATCTGCCGCACAAGGATCTGCGGCGCGGACGCGCGGCCGCGCTGTCGATGATTCCGACGACGACCGGCGCCGCGAAGGCCGTGGGACTCGTGCTCCCCGAACTGAAAGGAAAGTTCGACGGCATCTCCGTGCGCGTACCGACGCCGAACGTCTCGCTCGTCGATCTCACGTTCCAGACGGAGAAATCGACGAACGCCGATGAGATCAACCAGTCGATCCGCGACGCGGCGAACGGCGAGCTGAAAGGCATCCTCGCCTACTCCGACGAGCAGCTGGTGTCGGTGGACTTCAATCACAACCCGCACTCGTCGATCCTCGACACGACGTTCACCCGCAGCGTCGGACCGAACATGCACAAGATTCTGGCGTGGTACGACAACGAGTGGGGCTATTCGAATCGGATCATTGATCTGATTGCGCACGTGGCGCGCGTGAAGAACGAAGCGCTGGCGGCACGATGATCAACATCCGCACGCTCGATCAACTCACCTTTCCCTCAGGCTCGCGCGTTTTCTATCGCGTCGACTACAACGTGCCGCTCGAAGGCACGCGCATCACCGACGCCACGCGCATCGAAGAGACGCTGCCGACGATTCGCATGCTGCGCGAGCGCGGCGCGGCAATCGTGCTGGCATCGCACCTCGGCCGGCCGAAGGGCGAGCGCAAATCAAAGTACTCGCTCGAGCCGGTGCGCGCGAAGCTCGCCGAGCTTCTCGGCGTGGACGTGCAGTGGCATGACGACCCCACCGGCGCCGACACCTCGCAGCTCGGTCCCGGCGATTTGATGCTGCTCGAGAATCTCCGCTTCCACGCCGGCGAGGAAAAGAACGACGCCGACTTTGCGGCCGAGTTGCGCAAGCTCGCCGACTACTACGTCAACGACGCCTTCGGCGCCTGCCATCGCGCGCATGCGTCGATCGACGCGCTGCCGCGGCTCTTCCCGAAAGAGAACACGGCCGGCGGCCTGCTGCTCGCGAAAGAGATCGAGTTCCTGCAGAAGATCACCAACGTCTCCGAGCGTCCATTCGTGGCGCTCCTCGGCGGAGCGAAGATCGCCGGCAAGATCGAGCCGCTCGAGGCGCTCGTGAATCTCGCCGACGAAGTGCTGATCGGCGGCGGTATGGCCAACACGTTCCTCGCTGCGCGCGGCGTGCCGATGGGCGGCTCGCTCGTCGACACGGACTCGATGGACGTCGCGCGGCGGATCATGGAGATGGACAAGCGCGCCGAGCTCGTGCTGCCGTCCGACCTCGTCGTCGCCGACTCGCTCGACAGCCCGACGGAGATCGACTGGGACGCGGACGTCAGCGACGGTCTCACCGAAAACGAGAAGGCATTCGACATCGGCGCGAAAACCGTCACGCACTACACGAACGAGCTCAAGGGCGCGAAGACGATTTTCTGGAACGGGCCGATGGGCGTGTTCGAGAAAGAAGAGTTCTCGCGCGGCACGATCGCCATGGCCAAAGCGGTCGCCGAGGCGGACGCGATCACGGTGGTTGGCGGCGGTGAATCCGTCGAAGCGGTGAAAGCGTCGGGCTACGCGGGACGCATCACGCACATCTCGACGGGCGGCGGCGCGTCGCTGGAGTTCATTTCGGGAGCTACACTTCCGGGCGTGGAGGTTCTCCGCAACTAGTGGCCCAGGAAATCGAAGTCAAATTCGCCCTTCGCGACCGCCAGACGCTCGTGCGCAAGCTCGATGAGATCGGCGCGCAGCGCCTCTATCCCGAAACGTTCGAGGACAACATCGTGCTGGACCGCCGCGGCGAGCTGCGCACGCGCGGGGCGATGCTGCGCGTCCGCAAGTTCGGGCGCTACGCGCTGGCCACGTTCAAAGGCCCGCTGGCGTTCGAAGGCAACGTGAAGATGCGCGAGGAAGTGCAGACCGGCGTCGAATCGTTCGAGCTGGCCATCCAGCTTTTCGACTCGCTCGGATTCAAGCCCGTGTTCCGCTATCAGAAATTTCGCGAGGTCTGGCGCGTGCGCGACGTGGAAGTGGTCATCGACCGCACGCCGATCGGCGACTACTTCGAGATCGAAGGCGCGATCGACGTGATCCGCGCGCTCGCCGAGGAACTGGGGATGAACATGGACCACGCCATCCGGCAGTCGTACGCGGACCTCTACCGGCAGCACCGCCGCACGCGCGGCGATTTGCCGGAGCACATGGTGTTTCCGCCCGAGCAGCTCCCATCCGCATGAAAGCCATGATCCTCGCCGCCGGCTTCGGCACGCGCTTCCGGCCCGTGACATACACGCTGCCGAAACCGCTCGTACCGCTCTGCAACCGGCCGCTCATCGGCTGGGCGGTCGAGTCGCTGCTCGCCGCCGGCATCCGCGATCTCATCGTCAACGTGCATCACCTCGCGGAGGCGATCGAGGGACACCTGCGCGCGCATTACTTCGCGCGCGCGGAGATCGCGTTCTCGTTCGAGAAAGAAATCCTCGGCACCGGCGGCGGCGTGCGCCGCGTGCGTCCGCTGCTCGAGCACGAGACGGAGTTCCTGCTCGTCAACGGCGACACGGTGCAGTTCCCGCCGTACGACGAGCTGATCGAAGCGCGCCGCGATTCCGATTCACTCGCCGCGCTCACGCTGCGGCATCCTCCGGCCAACGACAAGTTCACCGCGGTCCCGCTCGACGACGGTTTCATTACCGGCTTTGGCAAAGGCACCGGCGAGCCCCTGATGTTCTCCGGCTCGCACGTGATCAGCTCGCGGGTCTTTCGCTATCTGCCGGACAAAGACTTCTCCGGCATCGTCGATGAGGTCTATCAGCCGCTGCTCGATGCGAAGCGCGAGACGATCGCCGGTGTCATCGACGACGGTCTCTGGTTCGACATCGGCACGCCGCAGCGCTACCTCACCGCGTCGCGGGCGCTGCTCGAGCACATCGTGCGCGGCGCCGTGCAGGCGCCGGAGGACTCGAGCGTCCGCGGCGACTCGCTCGTCGATCACAGCGCTTCCATTGATGGATCTCTCGTGCGAAGCACGGTCGGCGCGCGCAGTTCGGTCCAGGGGGAGCTGCACGACACGAGCGTGTGGGATGACTGTGCGATCGGCAGCCGCGTCCGGCTCGAGCGCTGCATTGTGGCGCATGGCGTGGAGCTGTCCGGCGAGCTCGCGCTCACGGACACGCTCGTCTGCCGCGACCGGGACGGAATGGCGATGATCCGGATCTAAATTACACTTATAGGCTCCCATGGCCACCCCGTCGCCCGAAGCCGCTGGTCGCAGCCGGATTCTCTCCGTCTTTCTCGCGCAAGGCAGCGCGGGCCTGGTGCTGATGATCTGGCTGACATGGCTGCGGCAGGATCAGGTGGCGACGGTCTTCCAGCGCCTCGGCGACAACGCGCCGATCCTCATCGCCGTCTTCATCGCCTTCGCCACCACGCTCGCGCTGCTCAAGTTCGAGCTGACCGACCAGATTTACGTCTCGCTCGTGCTCACCGCGTTCATCACGTTCTTTCCGCTGTTAGGCGGCGTGCTGACGGCGTGGATCGCGGTGCTGGTCTCGATCGGCACGCGCATCCTCGGCATGAAGCAGATCGGCTGGACGAAGATCTCGCTCGACGATCCGGCCATCGAGTGGGTGCGCACGTTCGGCCTCTTCGGCACCTACGGAATTCCAGTCATTGCCGCGGCGACGCTGTACGAGTTCCTCGGCGGCGAAGTGCCGGTGATGCACGTCTCGCCGGCCGCCGCCTGGACGATCGCGCTCTGCGGCGCGGCGATGATCTTCACGAACAACCTGGTGATGTTCCGCCCCGCGCGCGCGTACGGCTACTCGATCCCGAAAATCGTGAAGCTCGACTTCATCGACGCCTCGATCTACTTCCTCACCATTCCGTACGCCGTCATCACCGCGCTGTCGTACGGCGCAATCGGATGGGGCGCCGTCGTCGCGCTTGCGTTCACCGGCGGCGTCGCGAACTTCATCGCCCGCAACCTCGCCATCACGCGCAGCCGCAGCCGGCATCAACTCCAGCGCCTCGCGTCGCTGACGCAGATCGGCAAAACGATCTCGCTCCGGTTCACCACCGACGAGCTGCTCATCGCGATTTATACCGAGTGCAAGAAAGTCATCGACTGCTCGCTCTTCAGCATCGCCCTGCTCGACGATCGCGTGAATGAGCTGTTGTTCGAGCTCGACATCCGCGACGACCAGATTCTGCCGAAGGAGCGCATCCCCCTCGGCGAAGGCCTGAACTCGTGGGTCGTGAAGCATCATCAGCCGCTGCTCCTCGCCAGCACCGCCGACGAGCGGCGCCTCGGCATCAAGTCCGTTCCCGACACGAAGGCCACCGAGTCGTGGCTCGGCGTGCCGATGATGGCCCGCGATCACGTCATCGGCGTCATCTCCGTCGAGAGCTACAAGAAGCACGCGTTCTCCGCGGATGACGTGCTGCTCCTGACGGCGATCGCGAATCAGGCCGCGGTGGCGATCGAGAACGCGAACCTCTACAAAGACCTCGAGGGGCTCACCTACGCGCTCGAGCAACGCGTGCTGGAGCGGACGAACGAGCTGCGCGAGACGAACCTGCGCCTCCTCGCCGCCGACCGTTCCAAGAACCAGTTCCTCGCCAACATGTCGCACGAGCTGCGGACGCCGCTCAACTCGATCATCGGCTTCTCCAGCGTGCTGATCGAAGCAGGACGCACCACGCTGCCGCAGCGCATGCACAAGTTCCTGGAGAACATTCACACGGCCGGCAATCACCTCCTCGAGCTGATCAACGACATCCTCGATCTCTCGAAGATCGAGGCCGGCAAGATGGAGCTGCGCGTCGACGAGCTCGATCTGCGCGAGACGATCACATCGGTCGAGCGCGTGATGCGCGGGTTCGCGGCGGAAGCGAACGTGCAGTTGATCTCATCCGTCGATCCGAGGGTTCCGCAGGTGCGGCTCGACGAAGGGCGCCTCAAGCAGATCCTTTTCAACCTGCTCTCGAACGCCGTGAAGTTCTCGCCGCACGGCGGGCTCGTGGCGCTGAACTGCGGGTTCGTGCCGCGCGGTGATTCTCCACTCGTCCTCGACACCGTGCGCATCGACGTCACGGACCAGGGCATCGGCATTCCGCCCGACGAGCTGCAGCGGATCTTCGTCGAGTTCTATCAGACCGAAGAAGGACGGCGCGCGCGCGGTGGCGGCACGGGCCTCGGCCTCTCGCTCACGCGCAATTTCGTCGAGCTGCACCACGGACGCATCGAGGTGAAGTCGAAGCCCGGCGACGGTTCGACGTTCACGCTCTACCTGCCGGTCGACTATCACGAGGCAGCGTATAATCCGCGCCCTTATGTCGAATCGAACCTTCACGATCATCAAACCGGACTCCGTCCGTAAGGGCAATTTCGGAAAAATCATCAGCCGTCTCGAAGCCGAGGGCTTTCGCGTTCTCGGACTGAAAAAAGCGTCGTTGTCGCGCACGCAGGCCGAGGGCTTTTACGGCGTGCATCGCGAGCGCCCATTCTTCGGAAGCCTCGTCGAGTACATGACCTCGGGGCCCGTGTACGTGGCCGCGCTGGAGCGCGAGGACGCCGTCAAGTCGCTGCGCAACGTCATGGGCGCGACCGATCCCGCGAAGGCGGACGCCGGCACGATCCGCAAGGATTTCGGCGAGTCGATCGAGCAGAACGCGATCCACGGATCGGACTCGGACGAGAACGCGAAGATCGAAATCGGTTTCTTCTTCGCGGAGAGCGAGCTGCTCTAGCGCTACTCGGCGACGATGATCGCCGACATCCCGTTTGCCTCGAGCGCGGCTCGCGCCTGCTGCGCGAGCTCGCGCGTGGCGAACGGGCCGATGCGCACGCGGAAGAGATCGTGGTGGTCGATGAAGGCCTGCTGATTGATCTTCTTGATTCGATCGAGCAGCAGCGTCGCATTCGTTTCGACCGCGAAGGCGCCGACCTGCACGATGAACTGCTTCTCGATTGTGGAGCGGTGGGCTTTTAGCCCACCGGCCGTTTCGGCGGGCTGAAAGCCCGCCGCTCCACCGATGATGGTCGTTCCATCCGCCGCCACCGTTTTTACGTCGATGCGATCGACGACCACCGGCTCGCTCTTTGCCGCCGGAATCGGGAAGTCCACCTTCGGCGGCTCACCCGCGGCGATCACGCTCACCGTCTTCGGCGCCTCGGCGATCGTCACTTCCATCGGCGCGGGCGGCTCGCGCTCGCCGTTGCCGAGGTGCACGATCTTGATGTCGACCTCACCGATGCCCGGCTCGATCAAGCCGATCACCTGCGCCGCGGCGTAGGAGAGATCGATCAGGCGATTGCCGATGTACGGGCCGCGATCGTTGATGCGCACGCGCACGGTCTGGGTCGTCTTCGGATTCGTGATGTCGAGGACCGTGCCGAAGGGCAGCGAGCGATGCGCGGCGGTGAGCAGCAGCGGATCGAAGATCTCGCCATTCGCGGTCGTGCGTCCGGCGAACTCCTCGCCGTACCAGCTGGCCACGCCGTGAAGCGGCTCCGCGGGCGGCGGCGCGAGCGGCGCGGTGGAGGCGCAGCCGTAGACAATGATCGCCAGCGCGGCGAGCGCCAGGATGCGCGGCCTCATACGCGAAGCTCCTCGCTCACCGTCGCCTTCACCACTGAGACCAGCGGATCGACGTCTTCGATCAGGAATCGTTCCGTCTGCTGCTTGGAGAGTCCCGTGTAATCCTCCGCGTGCGCGAGCTGTTCGATCGACGCGCGGTCGATGCTGAAGAGCGCGTCGGCGGCGATGCGGTCGAAGAGATCGTTCTCGCGCGCGCCGCCCTTCATCGCATCCGCGGCGGCCTGCGAGTGGATGCGCACGCGCTCATGCAGCACCTGCCGGTCGCCGCCGCGCCGCACGCCTTCCATCATCAGATTCTCGGTCATGAGGAACGGCAGCTCGCGCCGCACGTTGGCCGCGATCACTTCCTCGTGCACGACGATGCCGCCGATGATGTTGTCGTACAGCAGCGCGATGGCGTCGGCGGCGAGGAACGCCTCCGGAATGGCGATGCGGCGGTTCGCGGAGTCGTCGAGCGTCCGCTCGAACCACTGCGTCGCCGCGGTGAACGCGGGGTTGAGCGCATTCACGATCAGATGCCGCGAGAGCGCGTCGATGCGCTCGGCGCGCATCGGGTTGCGCTTGTACGCCATCGCCGAGGAACCGACCTGCTCTTCCTCGAACGGCTCCTCGATCTCGCGCAGATGCTGCAGCAAACGCATGTCATATCCGAACTTCGATGCCGACTGCGCGAAGCCGGAGAGCACGTTGACCACCTGCGAGTCGACCTTGCGCGAGTACGTCTGCCCCGACACCGGATAGCTGCGCCCGAGTCCCATCTTGTCCGCGACGAGTTGCTCGAGCCGATTCACTTTCGACTCATCGCCGTCGAACAAGTTGAGGAACGAGGCCTGCGTGCCGGTCGCGCCCTTCACGCCGAGGAGCGCGAGCTGCGATTGGCGGAACTCGAGATCGCGATAGTCGAGGAGGAGATCGTGCAACCAGAGCGTTGCGCGTTTGCCGACCGTCGTCAGCTGCGCCGGCTGAAAGTGCGTGAACGCGAGCGCGGGCGTGGCGCGCCAGCGCCAGGCGAAGTCGCGCAGCTTGGCCATGACGTTGAGGATGCGCCGGCGCAGCAGCGCGAGCGCCTCGGACATCTGCAAGATGTCCGTGTTGTCCGTGACGTACGCCGACGTCGCGCCGAGGTGAATGATCCCCTTCGCCGACGGCGCCTGCAGCCCGTACGCGTAGATGTGCGCCATCACGTCATGCCGGATCTCGCGCTCCCGCCGCTCCGCGTCGTCGTAGTTGATCTCGTCGAGATGCGCCCGCAGCTCCGCGACCTGCGCCTCGCTGATGTTCAGCCCCAGCTCCCGCTCCGCCTCCGCCAATGCAACCCAAAGCTTCCGCCAGGTCTTGAACTTGAAGTCCGCGGAGAAGAGGTGGGACATCTCCCGCGACGCGTAGCGCTCGGTCAGCGGGTTCGACGCGTGATCGCGCTTCACGCTCGAATTATATTCGCTACACTAGCCTTTGCATGCTCCCGTCCGTCTCCACGCACGATTCCCGCCGCGCCACGCAGGTGACGCTGAAGGCGGTCGTGCTGCTGTCGGGAGTGTTGACGCTGGTGTTCTTCATCTCGTTCGTCTTCAGCGACCGCGGGCTGCCGGAGCTGCAGCATGCGCGCACGCGCGCCGCCGACCTTCGCGCGGAGATCGCGAAACTCGAAGCCGACAACGCCCGGCTCCGCGCCGAAATCGAGAGCGTGAAGAAGTCGTCCTACGCGGTCGAGCGCATCGCGCGCGAGGACCTGGGCATGTCGAAGAAGGGCGAGACGGTCTACATGCTGCCGAAGAAGTGACGCGCTCCACCAGACTCTGGATCGCCCTGGCTGTTGTCCTCTTGGCGGGGCAGCTGTTCTTCACGCTCGTCACCAAGGTCTGGTTCAAGCAGTACACGATGAAATCGGAGGCGATGGAGCAGGACACGTTTTCGTCCTCGGCGACAATCGCGACAACGCCAACGACTCGCGCTACCGCGGGCCGATCCCGATGCGCGATGTCATCGGCCGTGTCGTCTACCTCTTCTCCGTCACGGACGGGTTCCGCCGCGTGTCGCGCCCTCCAACATCTTCGCGTATCCCTCCAGCACGCCCGCCAGAATGACGATCTGCTCGTTGGCGTCCTTCCACTTCCGCTGCTCGATCGCCTCGCGCACGCCGGGAAGCGTCTTCACGCCGTAGCCGGTGTAGTAGCCGGGGGCGTAGACGTGATGCTTGTACCAGGGGCGCAGCGGCAGTCCCTCTTCGCGCGTGAGCGCGCGCTCGAGACGCATGGTCGTGCGGTCGTCGTGCGAAGGCGACGCGTCGAAGGCGCGCGCGGCGCTCTTCAGACGCGCGACCGCGTTCTGCAGCGGCGCGAGCGCGAGGAACGGCACCGGCGCCTTCTCCTCCGGCATCGCGAACGGCTTCGTCGGATCGGCCGCGAGCTCCGCCGTGCGATCGCGAATCTGCCGGTTCGTCTCCTCCGTCTCCTCGCGCATGTCGCCGGCGAGCTTCTCGATCTCCGTCGCGTAACGCGCGACGGTGTCGGCGAGCGTCGTCGCCTGCATCGGCAGGAAGTCGGCGTTCGCGAGGCGGAGCACCATCCGGCCGGTCGTCTTCGCCTGCGTCAGCTCGTAGTCGAACTTCGGATCGCCGAAGCGCATGAAGTGATCGAACGAGTCGTAGACCGAGTGATAGACGCCGTACTCGCCCTCCCCGTCGTAGCCGACATTCAATGACGCGATGCCGGCGTGCTGCAGGAACGGCGTGTAGTCGGAGCCCGAGCCGAGTGCATCGAGGCGCATCAGCGTGCGATCGCGCTGCTCCTTCTGCCTCTCCGGCGACGTTGCCTGCGTGACGTTCAGCGCGACGAGACGCTGCAGCACGGAGACGCCGCGCTGCGGGTCTTCGACGTCGCGCGCGACCTCGGTGACGAGGCGCTCCAGCGTGTGCGATCCGGCGACGTCGAGGAAGCCGCGCGTGTTCGAATCGGAGTTGATGTACACCGCCGCGTGCTCGCGCAGCTCCGCGATGTGCGTCTCGACCCATTCGGTCGACCCGAGCAGCCCCGGCTCCTCGGCGTCCCACGCCGCGTACACGATCGTGCGCCGCGGGCGCCAGCCGCTCTTCGCCAGCTCCGCGACGCCGCGCGCTTCTTCCATCAGCGCGACCATGCCGCTGATCGGATCGAGTGCGCCGTGCACCCAGCCGTCGTGATGATTGCCGCGGAGGATCCACTGGTCGGCGAGATCGCTGCCGCGCAGTTTCGCGATCACGTCGTACGCGGGCACGAGGTTCCAGTTGAACTCCAGCTTCAGGTGCACGCGCGCGGGACCCGCGCCGAGGTGATAGGTGATGGGGAGCGAGCCCCGCCAGTCGGGCGGCGCGACCGGACCTTCCATCGCGCGCAGCAGCGGCAGCGCGTCGCCGTACGAGATCGGGAGCACGGGGATCTTCGTGATCGTCGCGGCCTCGGCGCGATTCAAGCGCTTCGCATCCGCGGTCGCTCCGACGCCGGGCGTGAGCGGATCGCCGGGATACGTCGGCATGTCGGCGACCGAGCCGCGTTGCGCACTCATGTCGCTGCGATACGCCCCCTTCGGATACGCGTCGCCCTGGAAATAGCCGTCGTCGCGAGGGTCGGAGTAGATGAGACAGCCGATCGCGCCATGCTCCGCCGCGACCTTCGGCTTGATGCCGCGCCACGACCCGCCGTAGCGCGCGATCACGATCTTGCCCTTGACGTCGATGCCGTTGCGCGCGAGCACTTCGTAGTCGCGCGGCACGCCGTAGTTGACGTACACCAGCTCGCCGGTGACGTCGCCGTCGATCGAGTACGCGTTGAACGGCGGCAGGATCTCGCTGAGCTGATTCGAGGTCTTATCCTCGGCGAGCGCCGGCTCCATGAGTCTCGCCGCGTAACGCTGCGGCGCGATCAGCTCGACGACGCGCGTCTTCGGCGTCGGGAACAGCACGTCAAAGCGCTCGATCTGCGTGTCGTAACCCCACGCGCGGAACTGCGACGCGATGAACTCCGCGTTTTCCTTTCCGTACGGCGAGCCGACGTGATGCGGGCGCGCGGAGAGGCGCTTCATCCACTCGCGCATCTCGTCGCGTTTCAGCGCAGCGTCGAAGCGCGCCTCGAGCGCGTGCTCCTTCGCGGGATCCGCGAAGCCGTAAATCGGCTTCGGTGCAGGCGTGTCAGCGGCGAGCGTGGTCGTGAGGAGGAGGACGATCAGCGTACGGCGCATGGGCGACAGTTTATCCCGCGCGCAGACGCGGGATCTCACAGTGCACGCACGACAATCATGCGACGGAGCAGGTGGTGGCGGTGCACGGAGAGATCCCGCGTCTGCGCGCGGGATAAACTGGGGAGGAACCGAACCATGTGCGGGATCAACGGAATCTTCGCCTACGCGGCGGACGCGCCCAACGTCGATCCCGACGAGCTGCTGCTGTCGCGCGAATGCATGCGCTCGCGGGGGCCGGATGCGGCGGATCAGTGGATCTCGGACGACGGGCGGGTGGGGCTCGGGCACCGGCGCCTCGCGATCATCGATCTCAGCCCCGGCGGGGCGCAGCCCATGCGTCGCGGGGCGCTGACGATCATTTACAACGGCGAGATCTACAACTATCGCGAGCTCCGCGCGCAGTTGGAAGGAAAAGGATGCACGTTCACGTCGCAGTCGGATACGGAAGTGCTGCTGCGGCTGTATGAAACGAAGGGCGCGGAGATGCTCGCGGAGCTGCGGGGGATGTTCGCGATCGTGTTGTGGGACGACGCGCGGAAGCGGCTGTTTCTCGCACGCGATCCGTACGGCATCAAGCCGTTGTATTACGCGGACGAGGGCGGCGTGTTGCGCGTGGCGTCGCAGGTGAAGGCGCTGATCGCGAGCGGGCGCGTGTCGAAGCAATTCGATCCCGCGGCGGCGGCGGGATTCTTCCTGCGCGGCACGGTGCCGGAGCCGTTCACGATGTATCGCGCCATTCGCGCGCTGCCCGCGGGCTCGTATGCGTTCTGCGATGCGAACGGTATCGGTGAGCCGGTGCCGTACTTTTCCGTCGCCGCAACGTGGCGCGATGCGGTCGAGCATGCGCGCGACGTGAGCGAAGACGAGCGTGTCGCCACCGTGCACGATGCCGTGCTCGAGTCGGTGCGCTATCACATGGTCGCGGACGTGCCGGTCGGCGCGTTTCTCTCCGCGGGCATCGACTCGACCGCCGTCGTCGCACTCGCAAAAGAGAGTGGCGCGAGCGATCTCGAGACGATGACCCTGCGCTTCGAAGAGTATCGCGGGCGCGTGAACGACGAGGCGCCGCTCGCGGCGCTGGTGGCGCGGCAATATGGCGTGCGTCACACGATCCGCGATCTGTCGCTCGCCGATTTCAAGGCCGAGCTGCCGCGCATTTTTGCGGCGATGGACCAGCCGAGCGTCGATGGCCTCAACAGCTATTTCATCAGCAAGGCCGCGGCGGAATTAGGGTTGAAGGTTGCGATGTCGGGTACGGGCGGCGATGAGCTGTTCGGCGGCTACACATCCTTCCGCGACATCCCGCGCTGGATGCCGCTGACCTCGCGCCTGGCGCGCGTGCCCGGATTATCCGAGGGCGTCGCGCGCTTGAACGCCGCGCTCGCGAAGCGCAGCCGCCACGTCAGCCCGAAGATGGGCGAGATCCTCCGCCACGGCTCGTCCTACGCCGGCGCGTATCTCGTGAAACGCGGCCGTTTTCTCTCCTCGGAGTTGCCCGACGTTCTCGGCAACGCCATCGCCGATGAAGGCCTGCAGCGCCTCAACATCCTGCAGCTCATCGAGCGCGCGGTCACGCCCGATCCTCAGCATCCGTTCGCGCGCGTCGCCGCGCTCGAGTCGTCGCTCTACCTCCGCAATCAACTGCTGCGCGACATGGACTGGGCGAGCATGGCCCACTCGCTCGAAGTGCGCGTGCCGCTCGTCGACGCGCATCTGCTGCGCAAGCTCGCGCCGGTGCTCGTCACGCGCAAAGAGCGCGGCAAACAACTGCTCGCGAACGCACCGCGCCCTCCGCTGCCTGCTGAAGTTCGCGCGCGCCGCAAGACCGGCTTCACCCTCCCGATCAAAGAATGGCTTGGTCAGGAGGGAAAAGTGGAGTTCGGCAAGCGCAGCTGGGCGCGCAAGGTGTACGAGGTGATGTTCTCGCCGGACAACGGCTACTGGTGATTACCGCGTCGTTGTGGACGCCACCGTGGAGCTGGTCTCCGTCGCACTCGTTTCACCCGCCGTGGTCGTCGTCGGAGTGACGATCGTGGAGCTGGTGTCCGTCGGCGTCACCTCGGTCGTTCCGGTCGCGGCCATTGGAGCCGTGGCCGAGGTGTCGGTCGGAGCCATGGAGGTATCGGACGTCACGGTGGCCGACTCGGGCGGATTGTTTTCTTCGACTTTGTCGCGATTGCAGCCGGCGACAAGCACTGCGGCGAGGAGAAGCACAAACAGCGTACGCATGAAAAATCCGCGATGCAGGTCTATTGCCAGCGGAAAATTTTCAGGCCGATCGCGTATCCGAGGACGCTCCAGACGATCAGCGTCGCGAGCTGCGGCACGAGCTGCGCGATGCCGAAGCCGTCGTTCATCACCGCGCGCAGCGCATCGTTCAGCGCCGTCAGCGGCAGCGCGCGGATGAACGGCTTCGCCGCGTCGGGGAAGCGCTCGTACGAGAAGAAAACGCCGGAGCAGATCCACATCGGGACCATGACGAAGTTCATGAGGCCACTCACCGCTTCGAGCGTGCGCGCGCGCGACGCGATCAGAAACCCGAGGCCCGCGAACGCGGCGCCGCCGAGGACGCAGATCAGCGCGAAGAGCGCGATCGAGCCGCGGATGGCGACGTCGAAGAAGAGCCACGCGAAGAGGATCAGGATGCCGACTTCGAGCACGAGGAACACCATGCGCATGAACAGCTGCGCGAGGAGGTAGTGGCTCTTGCGCATCGGCGTCGCGACGAGGCGTTTGAGCAGCTTGCGCAGGCGCGCGTTCACGACCGAGAAGCCGATGCCCCACATCCCCGTGCCCATGAGATTCATGCCGAGGAGACCGGGCACGAGGAAGTCGATGTAGCGCGAGCCCTGCTCGGTGACATGTTCCTCGGAGGCCTTCATCATGTCGCGGCGTCCCGCCGCCGCCTGCAGCGCGTCATCGACTTCGACGCGTGCCGTGCGCGCATCGGGACGCGTGGTGTCGAGTCGATAGACCGGCGCCGCATCGCCTTCGACGAGCAGCGAGATCTTTCCGCGGCGCAGCTCTTCGCGTCCCTGTTCGAGCGGATAAACGCGCACCTGCAGCGCCGGCGATTTCGAAAGCGCGGCGACGCGCTGCTTCGACATCGACCCTTCGGCAACGCCGACCGGAATGCGGTCCGGCGCTTTTTCGCGGAACGCGTAGCCGAGAGCCAGCGTCAACAGGATCGGAAACGCGAAGACCCAGAAGACCGCCTCCGGCTCACGGATGAATTCCTTGATCCGCGCGATCGTCAATTCGACGAGCGGTGAGCGTACGCGTGACTCAGGCATCGCGCAGCTCCCGTCCCGTCATCGCGACGAAAAGATCCTCGAGCGTGGCCGCATGCGTCGTCAGCGTGATCAGCTTCGCGCCGCGCGACTCGATGATCGCCAGCACCTGCGGCACCGCGACGGCCAGCGAGTCGACGCGCAACTGCCACGCGTCTCCGCGGCGCGCCGCGCCGTGAAATCCGTCGACGCCCGCGAATGCGTCGTCTTCGATCGCCGGCTCGCTCGCGAACTCGATGATGTGCGGCGCCTCGAGCTGCGCGATCAATTCCTTCGGAGTTCCGAGGGCGATGCGATGGCCGTGATCGACGATCGCGATCCGGTCGCAGAGCCGCTCCGCTTCTTCCATGTAGTGCGTCGTCAGCAGGATCGTTCCGCCGCCTTCGCGAAAGCGGCTCACGACCTCCCACAACTGCAGCCGGCTCTGCGGATCGAGTCCCGTCGTCGGCTCGTCGAGGAAGAGGATGTCGGGCTTGCCGATGAGCGCGCAGGCCACGGCCAGGCGCTGCTTCTGTCCGCCGGAGAGCTTGCCGTTGCGCGCGTTGCGCTTCTCGTCGAGCGAGAGGTCGCGCAGCAGCTCGTCGGGATCGCGGCCGTCGCGATAAAACGAACGAAAGAGGCGCAGCGTCTCGACGACGGTCAACTTGTCGGTGAATTGCGTTTCCTGCAGCGAGATGCCGATGCGCTCGCGCAACTCCTGCTCGCGGTCGCGCCAGGCCATGCCGAGGATGCGCACCTCGCCGCCGTCCGGATCGGTGAGGCCTTCGAGGATCTCGATGGTCGTCGTCTTGCCGGCCCCGTTCGGGCCGAGGAGACCGAAGCATTCGCCGCGCTCGACGAGGAGATCGAGCCCGTCGACGGCTTTGACGTCGGCGTAATGCTTCTTCAGCTCGCGGCAGAGAATTGCCGTCCCGGTTTCCGTCACGCGCGCGACACGATAGCATCCCGTCATGAACCGTCAATTCACCGTCTACCGCCGGCTGCAGACGTCGGCCGCGCCGGAGGTTTTGTACGCGGCCGTCGAACAGTCGCTGCGCCGCAACGTCGGCGGCGTGATCCAGCGCAACGCGAACACGTTCCGCATCACGAACGGCACGCAGAATCTGAATTTCTCGTTCGTCGCCGAAGTGACGGCGGAGGTCTCGCTGACGCAGCCCGCGCCCGGCATCGTCGATCTGACCGGCACGATCACGCTCACGCCCAACGCCTTCTTCTGGATCATGGGTGTTGTCGGGCTGTTCTGCCTCTGGTTCCTGTGGGGATTCAACATCCTCTACTTCGTGATGGATCCGCGCCCGAACTATCAGGCCGCGCTCGATCGCGTGAGCACCGAGCACGATCCCGTGCCGTTCGGAGCGTGACGGATGCGCGCGATCGTGTCGCTACAAATCGCCGACGCTCCCGCGCCGGCCGCCGGCCCGAATGACGTGCGCATCGCGGTGCGCGCGACGGCGGTGAATCGCGCCGATCTCCTCCAGGCGGCCGGCCACTATCCACCGCCGCCCGGCGCGTCGGAGATTCTCGGCCTCGAATGCGCGGGCGTGATCGCCGGCACGAACGAGCGCGTGATGGCGCTCCTGCCGGGCGGCGGATACGCGGAGGAAGTGACGGTCGATCGCGGGTCGGTGATGCGCGTGCCGGACGCGCTCAGCGATGAAGAAGCGGCGGCGATTCCGGAGGTGTTTCTCACCGCGTTTCTCAACATCTTCATGCTCGCGCGGGCGCGCGAAGGGGAGACGGTGCTGATTCACGGCGGCGGCAGCGGTGTCGGCACGGCGGCGACGACGCTCTGCAAGCTCGCGGGGATGCGCGTGATCGTGACGGCAGGCTCGGATGAAAAGTGCGCGCGCTGCCTCGAGCACGGCGCGGACGTCGCCATCAATTACAAATCCGAGGACTTCGTGGAGAAGGCGCGCGGCGCGAACGTGATCCTCGATCACATCGGCGCGCGTTATCTCGCGCGCGATCTTGACGCGCTGGCAATGGACGGCCGGATCGTGATCATCGGCTCGATGGGCGGGCAGCGCGCGGCGGAGATCGACGTCGCCACGATCCTCGGCAAGCGCGCGCAGATCCTCGGCTCGACGCTTCGCTCACGCAAAGCGGAGGAGAAGGCCGCGATCGTGGCCGCATTCCTCGTTCGCTTCGGCGACGATCTCGACGCGGGACGCATCCGTCCCGTGATCTACAAAGTGCTGCCGCTCGAGCGCGCGCGCGAAGCGCACGAGTTGATGGCCGCGAGCGAGCATTTCGGAAAGATCGTGCTCAAGGTGTGATGCGTTCCGATTCCAGGTAAATCCCCAGCTTGAGATCGATCAGCGCGCCTTCTTTCTCTTTCTTCTTCAGCCACGCGTCCAGTTCATCGCGCGGCACGAGATGCACCGTAATTGACTCGCTCCCCACCCCGCCGCCCTCGCCCGTCTTCCGCACGCCGTGCGCGCGGTACAAACTCACGACCTCGGACGTGATGCCGCACGAGCTCGGGCCCTTCGTCAGGAGCTCGACCGAGTCGCAGCTGTAGCCGGTCTCTTCTTCCAGCTCCTTCTTCGCCGTCTCCTCGGGGTCGTTCGAGCCTTCCTCGTCGCCGACGAGTCCCGCCGGAAACTCGATCACGTTCGCGTTCAGCGGACGCCGGAACTGCTCGGTGAGAATCAGTTTGCCGTCGTCTGTATCGGCGACGATCGCTACTGCCTCTTTGCCCTTTTTCCGCTCGACGTACTGCCAGTCGTCGTTCTCGAGGACGAGGACGTATTTGCCTTCGAAGATCGTTTTCGTCATCTCATTTCCACGCTTTCGCCATCAGGCGATAGCGCTCCACGCCTTGATCGGCAACCGGCTCCGTGCCGGGATAGGTTTCCACGCGGCTGAATCCTGCTGCGCGACACATGCCCGCGAGCGCGCGCTCGTTCGGCGCCCACCAGTTCGAGACGTCGCCGTTCAATTCGTTCGACTCGAAGAACTCCACGAACGCCCGGTGATCGTATCCCGGAATCCGCACGGCCTCGGTCTCGATGACCGCCAGCTCGCGCGTCACCGCGGCGACGCGCTTCATCGACTCCAGCGGATTTTCCATGTGATAGAGCGAGCCGAGGAACAGCACCACGTCGAACGTGCCGAGCTGCTGCAGGTCGACGGTCATGAAATCGGCGACGATCTCCTTCACGCTGCTGCCGAGGAGCCGGTGCGCGACGTCGAAGCCGCGCTTGCCCGGCAGCTCGTCCGGTTTGTAGTGCGGTGTGCGGTCGTAGGCGGCGGGAATGACGCCGCGGTCCCGGCAATCCTTCCAGTAGGCGACCAGCTCCGGGAGCTCCATCGCCCACATGTAGAAGTCGAGCACCGTGACGGACGCGCCGCGCTTCTCCGCCTCGAAGGCGAAGAAGCCGTCAAACGTGTTGATGTCGAGGAGCGTCTTGCCGCGAAGCTCGGGCAGGCGGAGCTGCTCCCATTCACGCCGCAGGACCTCGGGCGACTTCGCGCCGCTCGTGACCATGCCGCCGAGGTCGATCGAATGCCACCAGAACGGCACCGACTCCACGAGGCTTCGCGCGTCCTCCGCCATTTGCGGCGATCAGAATAGCGAGGCCTGCGCCGTTCTGCGACGGAAATGCTGCGTCTCCAGTTCGTAGTCTTTCTCGTTGAGGCCGAGCTTGCGGCAGGTGACGTCGAAGAGCGCTTCGATCTGTTCGGCGAAGATGCCCTGGCCGCGGCCGCGAACGCCCCATTGCGCGTCGTAGAGCTTGCCGCCGCGGAGGTCCTTGATCCGATTCAGCACCTTGTCTTTGCGATCGGGAAAGTGCTCCTCGAGCCATTTCTCGAACAGCGGCGCGACAGCCCACGGCAGGCGCAGCACGACGAAGCCCGCCCACCGCGCGCCCGCGTCGCGCACGGCTTTGAGGATGGCCGGCATTTCGTGATCGGTGAGGCCAGGCACGACCGGCGCGACCATGACGCCGACCGGCACTCCGGCAGCGGTGAGCGTGCGGATCGCCTCGAGGCGCAGTTCCGGCGTCGAGGTGCGCGGCTCCATCACGCGATGCACGTCGTTGTCGAGCGAGGTCACGGAGATGAAGACACGCGTGCCGTTCCACGACGACATTTCGGCAAGCAGATCGGCGTCGCGCGTCACGAGCGCGTTCTTCGTGATGATGCCGACCGGGTTGCGGAAATCCGCGAGCACGGCGATGCAGCCGCGCGTGATCTCGAGCTTCCGCTCGATCGGCTGGTAGGGATCGGTCACGCCGCTGATGGCGATCGTCTTCGGCTCCCAGCTCTTCTTGTTCAGCTCTTCGCGCAGCAGCGCGGGCGCGTCTTCCTTGACGAGGATCTTCGTCTCGAAATCGAGTCCGGCGGAAAAGCCGAGGTACTCGTGCGTCGGGCGCGCGTAACAGTAGATGCAGCCGTGCTCGCAGCCGCGGTAAGGGTTGAGGCTGGCCTCGAAGCCGACGTCGGGGCTGTCGTTGGTGGCGATGATGGATCGCGACGGATCGCGCAAATAGATTGTCTTCGGCGCGTTCTCATCGCGCTCCGCCTCGTCGTCGATCACGTACCCGAGGGACTCGAAACGATTCTGCGGATTCCAGCTGGCGCCGCGGCCTTTGATCGGGAGCTCCATTCACGCCAGCCTAACGCGCGCGTCAAGAAAATCTAAACTGTGTAGATGCTTGCGCTTCTGCTCGCCGCCACATTGACCGGGCCCAGCAGTTCGGCGTCGCCGTACGTCGTGCCGGTCGCGCCCGGCGCGACGACGATCTCGATCCTCACCGCCGGCGATTCGATCGACGGCTATCGCATGGTCGGCGTGCCCGACGGCCTCGGCGCGTTCGACAACGGCGACGGCACGTTCACGGTGCTGATGAATCACGAGCTCGCCGGCACCGCCAGCTCGATCCATGCGCATGGCTCGCGCGGCGCGTTCGTTTCGAAGTGGATCATTCGAAAGAGCGATTTCGCGGTCGTGCGCGGCGAGGATCTCATCCAGCGCGTCGCGCTCTGGAACCGCACGACCAACTCCTACGACCCGCCCGCCCTCGGCATCACGATGGCGAATTTCTGTTCCGCCAATTTTGATCCCGCTACCGCACTTTTGATCAACGGCGAGGAGAACTTCGAAGGCCGCGTGTTCGCGCACCTGCTCGACGGCACGTCGTACGAGCTTCCGCGCTTCGGCCGCGCGCAGTGGGAGAACGCCGTCCTCCATCCGACCGCGCGGAAGGCGATCGTCGTCGGACTCGATGACATCGCCAACGGCTTCCTCTATGTCTACATTGGGGAGAGACTGAGCAGCGGGTCTCCGATCGAGCGCGCCGGCCTCACCAACGGCACGACCTACGCGGTGCACGTGTCCGGCAACACCTTTCAACTGCTCAACCTCGGCAATCTGATGGCGGTGAGCGGCGGGACGCAGCGCGCGCTCAGCACCGCGG
The DNA here is from genome assembly GCA_035248585.1 of Thermoanaerobaculia bacterium. Taxonomy (GTDB): domain Bacteria; phylum Acidobacteriota; class Thermoanaerobaculia; order Gp7-AA8; family Gp7-AA8; genus QHVT01. Next base: position 21,953 of record DATFHJ010000191.1, on the reverse strand, counting down.
TCGGCGCGACGGCGTGGGAACGCCCCGAGGACGGCGCGTGGGATCCGACGCATCCGAACGACTTCTACTTCGCCACCACGGCGACGTTCGACACGCGCTCGCGGTTATGGCGGCTGCGCTTCGACTCGCTCGACGACCCCGCGCGCGGCGGCACGATCGACATGCTCCTCGACGGCACCGAGGGCCCGAAGATGATGGACAACCTCGCCGTGCGCGCGCGCGGCGACGTGATCATCCAGGAAGATCCCGCCGGACCGCCGTCGTATCTCGCGAAGCTCTGGCGCTACGATCCGATCACCGACAGCGTCAGCGTCATCGCGCAGTTCGATCCCGCGCGCTTCAGCGGTCCCGCCGCGCTGTCGACCGGCGAGGAGTCGTCGGGCGTCATCGACGCCTCGGCAATCCTCGGCGACGGCTGGCTGCTCTTCGACGTGCAGCCGCACTTTGGGCTTGCGTCGCCCGACATCGTGCAGGGCGGCCAGCTGCTCGCGATTCACCTGCCCACGCCGCGACGCCGCGCCGCGAGGCACTGACACTCGCGCTACGCGTCGATCTCGCGCAACGCGCGCAGCTTCGGCGCGCGCCACGCGACGAGGGCGACGACGAGGAGGGTCATGCAGCCGCCGAAGAGCACCGACGGCACGACGCCGAGGAGGCGCGCGGCGACGCCGGACTCGAACTCGCCGATCTCGTTCGACGAGCCGATGAAGATCTGATTCACCGCCGAGACGCGGCCGAGGAGGTGCTGCGGGGTGCGCGTCTGCAGGAGCGTGGAGCGGACGACGACGCTGACGTTGTCGCACGCGCCGCTGAGCAGGAGCAGCGCGAACGAGAGCCAGAACGAGCGCGAGAGCGCGAAGCCGATGATGCAGACGCCGAAGCCGGCCACGGAGGCAAAGATCATGAATCCCGCGCGCCGCATCGGCGGGCGATGCGCGACGATGATGCCGGTGACGATGGAGCCGACCGCCGGCGCCGCGCGCAGGATGCCGAGGCCTTCCGGACCCGCGCCGAGGAGCTTCGCGAATGCGGGAAGCAAGGCCACGGCGCCGCCGAAGAGGACGGCGAAGAGGTCGAGCGTCATCGCCGCGAGCAGCACCTGTTCGCTCATCACGAATCGCACGCCGCTCTTCAGGCTCTCGCCGATCGGCATCGCGTCGACGACTTCCGGTTTGCCGCGATGTTCGAGCGAGATCAGGATCCCGACGCCCAGCGCCATCGCCGCGACGACGGCGCCGTACGCGAGCGCCGGTCCCTTGAATCCATAAAGCAGTCCACCCGCGGCCGGGCCGAGGACCGCCGCGAAATGCCACGTCGACGACCGCCACGCAACTCCATTGGGATAGAGCTCGCGCGGCAGGACCTCGGCCGACAGCGCGAAGACCGCCGGCCGCATCAGGCTGCGGGCGGTCGCGCTGAGCGCGATCACGACGTACACCGGCCAGACCCGCGCCGCGGTGATCGCGCCGGGAGTGAGCGTGAGCAGCAGCAGCGCGATCGCGGAACAGAACACCGCGAACGCGCCGGCGATCGCGATCGTGCGCCGCGTCATCCGGTCGGCGAGGTGTCCCGCATACAGCGCAATGGCGATGAACGGCAGCGCCTCGGCCAACCCGATCAGTCCGAGGCTGAGAGGATCGTGCGTCAGTTGATAGATCTGCCAGCCGACGACGACGATCTGCGCCTCGCGCGCGACGGTGAGCGTCCCGTGAGCGAGGAGAAGCCGGCGGAAATCGTGGTTGCGAAGAGCGGCGTACGCGTCAGTCAGGAGGCACTCCCACCGGCGTCACCGCCGCGCGATCCTCCTCGCCCGTACGAATGCGGATCACGCGCTCCACCGGCATCACGAAGATCTTACCGTCCCCGACTTCGCCGGTGCGCGCGCCGGCGAGGATGGCCTGCACGGTCGGCTCGACGAAGTGATCGGACACGCCGATCTCCAGGCGTACTTTTTCCGTCAGCTCCATTTTCACGGTCGTGCCGCGATACGTCTCCACCCGCTCCGTCTCGCCGCCGTGGCCGTGCACGCGGCTGATCGTCAGCCCCGCCACGTTGGCGTTGAACAACTGTTCGAGCACGTTACCCAGCGTTTCCGGACGGATCACCGCGACGACGAGCTTCACGCGTTCACCACCAGCGGCTCAGGCGCGGGCTCGGCAGGTTTCACGCTCACGAGAATCGCGCCCTCGCCGCGCGAATACGCCTCCTCGCCGTGCTGCGTGAAATCGAGGCCCAGGCCTTCCTCGCGCACGTCCGCGCGCAGCCGCATCGCGAACGCGATCGCTTTCAGGATCACGAACGTCATCGCCGCGCTGTAGGCGATCGTCGCCAGGACGGCGATCGCCTGAATCGCGACCTGCCGGGGACTGCCGTTGCCGGCGCCGCTGTTCCACGACGCCTGCGCGAAGATGCCGGTGAGCATGGCGCCGACCACGCCGCCGACGCCGTGCGCCGCGACGACGTCGAGCGAGTCATCGAGCCGCGTGCGGGCGCGGTAGAGCAGCGCGTAGTAGCTCGGCACCGCGGCGATGCCGCCGATCACGATCGCGGAGAGCGGCGAGACGAATCCCGCGGCAGGCGTGATGGCGACGAGGCCGACGACGATGCCGGTGGCGGCGCCGATCGCCGTCGCCTTCGCGGTGCGCATCAGGTCGAGCATCGTCCAGACGACGAGCGTGGCCGTCGGCGCGAGCATCGTGTTGACGAACGCCAACGCCGCGCCGCGATTCGCGCCTAACGCGCTCCCGGCATTGAAGCCGAACCAGCCGAGCCAGAGGAGGCCCGCGCCTAACAGCGTGAACGGCACGTTCTGCGGCAGGATGGCCTGCCGCGCGTAGTCTTTGCGCGAGCCGACGACGAGCGCGCAGACGATCGCCGCCGCGGCCGCGTTTACGTGCACGACCGTGCCGCCGGCGAAGTCGAGCGCGCCGAGGCGGCTCAGCCACCCGCCGCCCCACACCCAGTTCGCGACCGGCGCGTAGACCAGCAGCGACCAGAGCGTGATGAACGCGAGATACGCCCCGAAGCGCATCCGCTCGACGATTGCGCCGGAGATCAGCGCGGCGGTGATGATCGCGAACGTGCCCTGGTAGCCGAAGAAGAGCAGGTGCGGGATCGTGCCTTTCCAATCGAGCGTAATGTCGCGCATCAGTACGTGCGCGAACGGCGTGGAGCCGAAGGCGAACGAGTATCCGAAGAGCGCCCACGCCAGGCCGACGAAGCCGAGCGCGGAGAAGCTCATCATCAATGTATTCAGCGCATTCTTCGAGCGCACCATCCCGCCGTAAAAGAAGCCGAGGGCGGGCGTCATCAGCAACACGAGCGCGGTGGAAACGAGCAGCCAGGCGGTGTCGGCGGCGTTTGTGGGGTGCATGGTCGATTGTACAGGCTGTTGCTGCTTCCTCACGTGCGCTTTCTGCTTTTCCCCTATACTCCGCGCGGGTCAGAATCCGAAAGAATGCAGCGCGAAGAAAAGTCCGAGCGATCGCGCCGGGCGGTTCTCGATGCGGCGTTGTCGCTGTTTGCGCATCAGGGCTACCGGGCGACCACGGTCCGTGAGATCGCGGATCAGGCCCGCGTCTCGATCGGGAACGTCTACCACCACTTCCCCGACAAAGAGACGATCTTTCTGGCCCTGATCGACGAGTACCTCGAGATCACCGGCACGCAGCGCTTTCCGTTCATGCGCGCGCTGCACAACAGCACGCGCTTTCCCGACAACATCGAGGAGCTCGGCTTCTCCGCGCGGGCGAGCGTGCGCCAGTTCCGGGACTACCTCGCGCTCATCTACGTCGACGTCATCGAGTTCGGCGGCACGCACATCCAGCAGCTCTACGCCGCCATGGCCGAGCGCTTCACCCGCTTCTTCGAGCAGCAGGGCTCGATCGACGAGATCCGCGCGAAGCTGCGCCCGAACGTCTCCCCCACCGACGCCCTGCTCCTCACCTCGCGGCTCTTCTTCAACTACTTCTCGCTGGAGATCCTCTTCGGCGTCGCGGAGCCGTTCGGAAAAAGCGCGGAAGAGATGGTGAAGGAGCTGGCGGACATCCTGCGCAACGGTTTCTGCGCGCGGTGAAACGATCGGCGGGTTCGCGACACTACTGAAGTGTCATGAGAAGACTGCTGATCCTCGCCCTGCTGCTCCTCCTGTCCGCCGCCTGCCGCAGCAGAATCACGTCGCTCAGCCGGATACGCGTCGCGCCGGGCGAGGAATTCACGATTCACGGGAGCGCGCTGCGCGACGAGCTCGTCGAGCCGGTCCCGCCGGTTCTGCATCGCTGCGATGACACGACCCTCGAAGTCGTGGAGTGGGACACCAGTCACATCCGCGTGCGCGTTCCGATGACCGTGAAGGCTGCCGTCTATGACGTCGTCGCCCCCATTTGCGATAGCGGCGGAGCATCGTTTCGTCGCTGACCTTGCGCCCGCCGTGATAGCGCTCGCGCACGAATCTGCGGAATTCCGTATCGACGGCGATGAAATCGTGGCGGCCGTCCATCGCCAGCAGATGCGCCGCGCCGTACGGACCGATGCCCGGCAGAGACAGATAGAACTTGTAGCGATCGGCGGTGCTCTCGGGAAGCGTCGTTAGATCGCGCGACGCGAGCGCGTGAATCGACTTCGCGCGATAGCCGAGGCGGCAGTCGTTCTGCAGCTCGTCGACGGTGAAGCCCGCGATCTGCTCCTGCGTCGGAAACACGCCGCCCGCTTTCGCGACGAGGAGCTCGACCATGCGGACGGTCTGCCGCCACATCGTGTTCGTCGTGGTGATGATCTTCACCGCGTCTTCCCACAGCGTCGCGCCGCAGAGGAGGCGCCCGAATCCCGTCTGCGCCACCCACGCGTGCGCGGGCGAGTCGCGCGTCAGCTCGACGAACTCGGCGATGTCGACGTCGAGCTGAAACATGCGCGCGATTTGCTGGTGGAGGACAGGCACTCCTGCCTGTCCGGACAGGCAAGAGTGCCTGTCCTCCACTTTCACGTGCAACGCGCCGTTGCGACACGAAATCGCAATCTCCCCTCCCGCCTCGCGGCGCCGCAGCACGCCTTTCTCGCGCGACCAGCGGAACGGCGCCAGCCGGAACCAGCCGTGCGACTCGACGGTCGGCTGAAAGGCGAAGTTGCGCGGGACCGGAACGATCACCCGCGCATCATCTCATTCGTGCCGCAGCGCTTTCATCGGGTCGACGAGCGAGGCGCGGCGCGCGGGCAGGTAGCTCGCGATGACGCCCGCGGCGACGAGCAGCAGCGGCGCCACGAGGAACGTCCCGGTGTCGCGCGGCGAGACTTCGTACAACAGCGTCTGCAGTACGCGCACGAGCACGAGCGCACCGGCCACGCCGGCCAGCACGCCGGCGATTGTCACCGTGAGCGCCTGCCCGAGCACGTTGCGCAGCACGTCGCGGCTGCTCGCTCCGACCGCCATGCGCACGCCGATCTCGCGCGTGCGCTGCCGCACGACGTACGACATCACGCCGTAAATGCCGATCAGCGCCAGCGTCAGCGCGAGGCCGGCGAAAACCGCCAGCAGCGCGGCGGCGAAGCGCGTCTTCGACGTCGCATCGGCGACGCGCTCGCTCATCGTCTTCGCCTCGAAGAGCGGCAGGTCGGGATCGACTTCGAGGATCGCGCGCCGGATCTCGTTCAGCAGCGGACCCGTGGCCGCGCGGCTCGTCCGCACGAACACGAGCGAATGCGGCGCGGTGTACTGGTAATCGGGGATGTAGATCGCCGGCGCCACCGGCTGCTCCACGCGGCCGTAGCGGACGTCTCCCACGACTCCGACGACCTCGGCCTGCTGATCGCGGAAGTATCCGACGCCCACTTCCAGCATCCGCCCGACCGGATTCTGTCCCGGCCACAACTGCTCCGCCGCGGTGCGGTTGACGAGAATCGTCTTCGGCGCCTCGCCGCGATCGCGCAGCGTGAATCCTCGTCCGCGGAGCAGCGGGATCCGCAGCGTGTTGAAGTAATCGGGATTCACGAAGTGCACGCCGATCGGCGACGCCTCGGGGAGCGCGCGGCCGTCGACGCGCATCACGATCGAGCCGTTGCAGGCCGCCGAAAGAGGCGTGCATTTGTCGAAGCCGACCGCCTCCACTCCCGGCAGCGCAGCGAGACGCTCGCCGATGCGCCGGTGGAGATCGGGCGCGGTTCGGCGGTTGTATTTGTTCGGCGACGGATCGATGCGGAATGTGACGACCGAGCGCATGTCGAATCCGGTATCGACCGACACCATCCGCGCGAAACTGCGCAGCATCAGCCCCGCGCCGACGAGCAGCATCAGCGCGAGACCGACTTCGCCGGCCGCGAGCAGCATGCGGCCATTCGAGCGCACCGCGCGCAGTTGCGAGACCTCGGGACGCGACGCGCCGATCGCCGGAATCAGTCCGAAGACGATGCCGGTGACGACCGACAGCGCGAGCGTGAAGAGGAACACGCGCCAATCGATGCCGATGCTGCCGAGATCGAAGAGCTCCGTTCCGTGAATGCCCCATGCCGCCGTCCGCTCGGGACGAATCGCCCGCAGCGCCTGCGCGGTGAACGACGTGAGCAGCAGTGCCGCGAAGCCTCCCATCACTGACAGCAGGATGCTCTCGGCGAGAAACTGGCGGACCAGGCGCCAGCGATGCGCGCCGATGGCGAGACGAATGGCGATCTCGCGGCGGCGGCTGGCCGCACGCGCGAGCAGGAGGTTCGCGACGTTCGCGCAGGCGATGAGCAGCACGAAGCCGACCGCGCCGAGGAGCACGAACAGCGACTTGCGAACGAAGGGATCGCTGCGCGCGTCGCGAAGCGAAACCACCGACGCCGACCACTGCACGGTGTCATTCGGCGCGGGATGCGCTGCGTCGACCTGCTTGCCCACGATCGTCATCCCCGCGGCCGCTTTTTCCGGCGTCACGCCGTCGCGCCGCCGTCCGATGACGTCGAACCAGTGCGACCACCGCTCGTCCAGCGCCTCGGGGTAGCTGAGCGCCGGCACCATCATCATCGGCGCCCACACATCCACGCGTCCGCTGAGTCCTTCGAAGCCCGCGGGCAGCACGCCGACGACGGTCAGCGGCACATCATTGACGATGATCTTCGAGCCGATCGCGCTGTTCGCGCCCGCGAAGCGGCGCTGCCAGAGACCGTACGCGATGAGCGCGACGGGATTGCGTTTCGGCACCGCGTCTTCATCGGCGGTGAACGTTCGTCCGCGCATCGCCTGCACGCCGAGGATCGGAAAGTACGTCGCCGAGACCGTCTCCACGCGCACGCGCTCCGGCCCGGCGCCGCCCGTCAGGTTCATGTCCTCGGCGTTGAATCCGGCGAGCTGCTCGAAATTGCGGTCGACCTGGCGCAGCGTCCGGAACTTCGGATACGACCACGGCATCTCGCTCATCTCGCCGCTGTCGCTCGTCGTGAGGCGCAGCAGCATCAACCGCTGCGGATCGCGATACGGCAACTGCTTGAGGATCGTGCCGTTGATCAGCGTGAAGATCGAACTGTTCGCGCCGATGCCGAGGGCGAGCGTCAGGATGCTGACGACCGTGAAGCCGGGATTGCGCAGCAGCGTACGAAACGCGAATCGGAAGTCGTGGAACATGCCGCGCGAATTGGCAACGGCGCTGCCATCAGCAAGTCGTTGAAATCATTGACGCGCGGCGGTTCGCGACTGTCCGCTCATGGGACGACGCTGTCTCGGAATGGGACGGAAGGAGTTGGAGGCGACGGCCGGAATCGAACCGGCGAATAAAGGTTTTGCAGACCTCTGCCTTACCACTTGGCTACGTCGCCCTCGCAGACGGGGAAGCGAGTGTAGTGAACGTGGTGGGGAGCGTCAATATTCGGGGGAGGACGGGGAACGCAGAACGCAGAGCGCAGAACGAAGAAATGAGAAAGCCCACCCGCACGGCTGTGATTCTCAGTTCTGCGTTCTGCGCTCTGCGTTCTGCGTTCCTCGCCCGTGCGCCCCAACCGTGCCACAAGCCCCGCGCGCCAAATCATCCGCAAATGCCCTACGATTATCTCGGGTCAATGCGAGAGGTTCTCGAGTTCACGGCCGCGCTGCATCTTGCGGCGAAGGCGCTGCAGTTCTACACGGCGGAGCATCCGCGCGGCGTGGACGCGCTGACGACGCTCGACCGCACGGCGAATGCGCTGCTGTCGAAGCAGTCGCGCGTGTCGATCGTCGCAGCGAAGGGAACGCTGCTCGTCGACGGTGAGCCGCTCGGCTCCGGGACGGCGAGCAACAAGGCGCACGTCAAGGCGCTCGCGCACGAGCTCGACGCGCGGCAGTTCGGCGGGATCATCCTGTTACAAGGCGTCACGTATCGCGAGCTCGTCGAGCTCGTTCGCCTCTTCGTGATGAAACCGCCGCAGCTGCGCGATGCCGGCGGCGCGGAAGAAATCTTCCGCCGCGCGAGCGTGGTGCACGTCCGCATCAGCCGCGTGCGTTACGAGGCCATCACCGAGGGCGAAGAAGTGGTGTGGTCGAAGGACATGGCGTCGCGCGGCGACGACACCGGCGACGACTCGCTGCCGATGCTGCTGCGCAAGTTCCTGATGCAGAACGCCGGCGAAGGCGGAGGCGGAGGCGGGTTGGGTCGCGGCGAAGGAAACGCGGACGACATCGCGGCGGCGATTCTCGACGCGCTGCAACGCAACGCCGGCGACACCGATGCGCTGACGCGCATGCTCGCCAGCGCCACGGCCGACACGCACGGCCTCGAGCTGCTGCGCTCGCGGCTCGAGGAGCTCGGCATCTCCCGCGAACAGCTCGACGAGATCATCGGCATCATCGGCTGGGAGCGGCTCTCGCCGAACGAAAAGATCGAAAAGCTCCTGACCGGCACCGCGATCTTCGACGTGCCGCGCGAGAAGCTGATCGTGTTCCTCCGCGAATTGCTCGAAGCGCGCCGCCACGAAGACGTCTTCCGTCTCCTCGAGGTCTACGTGCGCGGGCTCGAACAGGAAGCCGTCGCCGCGCGGCAGGCCGTGATCGACACGCTCGGCCAGGTCGCGGCGATGATCGAGACTCCCGGCACGAGCCCGCAGATCGATCAGCTGCTGACACGCGCGATCCTCAACCGCTTCGTGAAAGAGAACGACCCGCGACTGCAGATCGCCGTCGCCGAAGCGGTGGCCAGTCTCTGCGTCGCGCTGATGCAAACCGGACGCGCCGACGTTGCCCTTCAAGCCATGGGACGCCTCGAAGCCGCGGTCTCGGTGTCGGATCCGAACGCCAACGTGCGGGAGTCGTACAAGAGCCTCGGCCAGGCGTTCGGAGACCCGCGGCGCGCGGCGCAGATGATCGCGCAGATCTACGGCAGCGATCCGGAGATGCTGGCAAAAGGGGTGGTTCCGCTGGTCGCGCAGTTCGGCGAGGCGCTGATGCCGGCGCTCATGGAGGCGCTGGCGAACGAAGACGACCGCAACCGCCGCGGGCGTCTCGTGCGCGCGCTGAAAGCGATCGGCACGCCCGCCCACCCGTTCCTCCTCGGCGCGCTGCAATCGCCGCAATGGTTCGTCGTCCGCAACGCGCTGACGATCCTCGGCGAGATCGGAGAGCGCGAGCACTGCGGCGCGATCGGGCGATCGCTGCAGCATCAGGATCCGCGCGTCCGCCGCACGGCCGCCCGCGCGCTCGGCAAGATCGGCGGCGCCGACTGTGAAGCGATGCTCGTCGCGGCGATCGGCGACCGCGACGACGAGACCCAGAACGAAGTCCTGGTCTGCCTCGGGTCGATGAAAGCGCAGAGCGCGATCCCGGCGCTCGCCGACATCCTGCGCAGGCGCGGCCTCTTCGCGCGCGAGCCATTGCCGATCCGCGTCGCCGCCGGACGCGCGCTCGCGGCCATCGGAACGACGGAATCGCTGAGCGTGTTGCGAAACGCCATCGCCGCCGAGAACGATCGCTCCGCGCGCGCCGCGCTGCAGGCGCTGTTATAGGCCCTTGCGCAGCTTGTAGCTGTCGCTGCCGGGCAGGAGTTGGAGCGTGAACACCGACGTGCCGGTGCGCGCTTTGGCGAAGGCGTGGAAGCCGGGGAACTTTTCGATCGTGCCGACGAGCGTGGCCTCGGAGGTGCGGAGAAATCGTCCAGCGCGGAGTCGACGTTGTCCGCCTCGACGAGGTGAAACTCGACGCGGTGCGGGGCGGGACGGCCGTCGTCGTCCGTGAGGAAAATCTGTTCGACGGTGAAGCGCAAGAGAAACTTCCGAAAAAGCACCTTGCAAGGTTCGCGCGCGGACCTCGGCAGCAGCATTGCAGACACAACTGTCGATGCAGGAAGAACGGCGGAAATCGAGCGGCTGCGGCGAGGTGCTGATCGTCGAGGACGACAACGCCATCCGGCGTCTGCTCACGGCCACGTTTCAGCGCGACGGACTGCCCGTCACCCCGGCGCGCGACGGCGCGGAGGCTCTCGAAGCGCTGCGCGGCCGGCAGTATCGCGTCGTGCTGCTCGACCTCATGATGCCGCGCGTCAGCGGCTGGGAAGTAATCGACTGGCTGCGCGACCATCCGACTGAAAAGCCGCGAACGCTGATCGTCGTCAGCGCCACGAACCGCGACGTCTTGAACGAGCTCGATCCCAACATCGTCAACGCCGTCGTCTTCAAGCCCTTCAACATCGACGAGCTCACCGGCTACGTGAAGGCGTGCTGCACCTTGCCGGTCGCGCAGGACCGGCGCCGCAAGCGGATGATCGGCGCGGCGACGTGATCTGCGTCACGTGGTAGTCGTCTTCTGGCTCGAACGTTGAACGCCGTTTGACCCCCAGTGGATCACGGTCCCGAACGTCGGCGCCCTCGCCCGGATGTCGCAGACGAAGGAGATCTCCGGCTTCTCGTCGTCGAAGACGATCCGTCGTATCGCGCGCTCATTGCGGCGCTCACGCGGCGGCTCGGATTTCGTACGAGCACCGCGGCGGACGGCGCGGCGGCGCTGGACGAGCTGAAGCGGGAGCACTACGACGTCGCGATCATCGACCAGCAGATGCCGCGCATGACCGGCGTCGAGCTGATCGCCGGCGTGCGCGCCGACCGCACGCTCAAATCGCTCTACGCGATGATGCTCACCGCGCACGACGACGTGGAGACGAAGCTCGAAGCGCTCAACGTCGGCTTCGATGACTTCGTGCCGAAGTCGTCCTCGGAGCTGGAGATCGCGGCGAAGCTCGTCGCCGCGCGCCGCATCGCCGCGCGGCAGCGCACGCTCGACACCACCATCCGCGAGCTGTACGGCCTCGCCACGCGCGACGAGCTCACCGGCGTCTTCAACCGGCGCTTCCTGCTCTCGGAAGGAGAGCGCCTGTTTTCGCTCGGCACGGCCTTGAGCCTGATCCTCTTCGACCTCGATGGCTTCAAGAACATCAACGACACGTTCGGACATCTCGCCGGCGACCGCGTGCTGCACGACGTCGGCGCGTTGTTCGACCGCAACACGCGCCCGCAGGACCTGATCGCCCGCTACGGCGGCGACGAGTTCGTGATGGTCATCGCCGACCTCGACGCCCCGGACGTCGAGCGCATCGCCCAGCGCCTGTCGATGGAAGTGCAGGCCCTACGCTGGATCGCCGGCGCCGAGTCGTTCTCCATCACCGTCACCACCGGCCTCGCAGCCTCGGTCAATCTGCAGAAGCCCTCGATGACCCAGCTCCTCAACGCCGCCGACAACGACCTCTATAAAAACAAATCTCTCCGCAACCACCCCGACGGCATCACGGTGGGCTACGTCCCGCCGCCGGAGCGAATCGCGGAGAGCGATCCCGAAGCGCCGGTCGATGATTGGCTATGGCAGCTGGGGTCGAATCAGAAGCCGGCGGATTGACGTCCCCTCACTTCTGCCGCACCGCGTAGAACGACGCCACGAATCCCGCCGGCGCTTTGCCGTGCGGGATCGTACGGATCACAGAGCCGACGATGGCCTCCACCTGGTTCACGCCGTTCGGCCAGTGCGTGACGTAGTAGCCGTTGTAGTCGTAAATCCACTCCGTTCCCGACACCTTGCCCTTGCCCTGGAAGCGCACCGTCGGCGGATTGCCGTACGTTACCCAACCCTCGAGCGTCAGCTGCCACCCTTCGCCGCCGATCGTGCCGGCGACGACGCCCATCGGCGCGGCCGTGAAGTCGATCGTGCCGGCGCCGAACAGCAGATCGTTCGGCGCCTTGTTCAGGTCGGGATCGTTGAGAAAGCTGCGATACGACCACTTGCCGAGGAACAGATTCGTGAGCTCATTCGCCATGATGCCTCGTCTCCTGTGGAGCGGCGGGCTTCAGCCCGCCGGCCCCCGGTGGGCTAAAGCCCACCGCTCCACTTGTCCTAGTGATGCGAATACGGCGACTGCAGCGGCACGACGTCGACCACCGTCATCATCCCGCGGTCTTCGTGCGCGAGGATGTGGCAGTGGATCACGTAGTAGCCGGAGTAATCGACGAAGCGGCTGCGCATCTTGAAATAGCCCGGCACATTGACGGCCGTCGAGTTCGCGCCGACGTAGAACGTGTTGCCCGACGGAATCGGGAAGACGTCCCACCAGACGCGATTTTTCTCCGGCACCGTCGCCGCACACGGCTGCGGATTTTTCGGATCGATCAAACATTGATTGCCGTGCTTCTGCGCCGGATCGATCGTGTACCGCGGAACGGAGATCGAGTACGGAATGCCGGTCGACACCGTGCCCAACGATCCATTCGGGATCTCGAGCTGCGTGGTGCTGTCGATCGCGAGCACGGTCACGCGATTGCCGCCGATCCAGAGGAAGTCGCCGACATTGACCGCGGACGTGAACGCGGTGTTGTCGCCGGTCACGATCTGATTGCCGCTCGCTGGTGACGCGGCCACGGTCACGGTGCCGGCCCCCAGCGTCTTCGACAGCTCGGCGTTCGGATCGAAGAGCGCCGTGATCTGGAACGGATTGATGTGAATGTGGAACGGATGCGAGATGGGCGGTCCGTACGTGGCGTTCCTCATCGTCCACTCCTCGGCCTGATTCATCAGCACGACCGCGCCGACCTCGCCGTTGAACAGGCGGCCGTCGATCGTGTGCTGCTTGCCGAGCTGCGGCGGATTCGACGCGAAGTCGATCGTCTTCGTGCCCTTGATCTCGTCGTCCGTGATGTCGGAGAGGAACGGCGGGAAGTCGGGAGCGTTCGGGATGAACTTCGTCAGATTACCGGTCGCCGGCGTGCCGTCGACACTGATCGAGAGCAGCGTGTTCTTCACCGCCTTCGCCAGGTCCTGCGGATCCACTTCGTACTGCACCTGCAGCGCGACCGGCGAGGTCGTCGCGGTCGCCGGCGCCATCACGAGCAGATCGACGCGATTGCCCGCGGCGAGAAGAATCGGCGCGGAAGGGACCGCCGTGCCCGAGGTCTGGTAGTTGGCGTCGACGAACTGCACGCCGTCCTGCGCGAGCTGCCGCCACTGGAAGCCGTCCGGGAAACTGGCGATGTACGCGCCGGCGCGGCTCGACGTGTTGACGATGCGCCACATCTGCACTTCGCCCGGCGCCATGTGCACGACCGGGAAGTAGCGGCCGTTGACGGAGAACGTCGCGCCTTTGTCCTGACCCTTGCCCGGTCCGCCGCGCTCCAGGTTCGGGCTGGTGCCGAGCTGGTTGATGATCATGACCTTCGCCTTGCGCGTCCAGCCGTCGCCGTAGAAGGCGTTGAGATCGTCGTCGTACTCGCCTTCGATGATGAACGCGCCGGTCATGCCGTTCGAGACGTTGATCGCCGTCGAGCCGTGCTTGTGCGCGTGATACCAGTGCGTGCCGGGCGACTGCCCCATGACCAGCTTGCGGTTGTCGAGTTGGTTGTCTTCCGCCGTTCCCGCGCCATGCGCATGAATGGCGTGAATCTCGGCCGCCTTCGCCGAGATGCCGGTCTTCTCGGTGTATTCAGGAATGCGGAAGCAGTACGGGAACGCGCCGATGTAGTACTGCGGCCAGAGCCCTTTGCGCCGCTGCTCGCGATCGGTCGGCCAGAGCCATTGACTGCGGTACTCCTCGCCGAGGATCGTCTTGTCGTATTCCTTGAGCAGCAGCTCCTGCTTCTCGGTGAAGGTCTGCGGGAAGTCGTCCCACGTCTTCGGCCACTCTTTCGTCGGATTCGACGGCAGCAGCTCTTTCTCGCAGCGGCCGAAGAATTCGTTGAAGTCTTTCTCCACGCTCGTGCGCGTGACGATCGGCGCGTTCGCCTCGTCCCGCGTTCGCAGCGACGGGCGCACTTCGATGAAGACGTTGTCGCCCGTCGTATTCGGATTGACGTGCGAGCCGTGGAAGTGGATGTTCGCCGTCGTCGAGCCGTGGAAGCAGTCGGGATAGCGATCGGTGTCCTCGCCGTTCGCGCCCTTCAGATTCGGATTCGTCGGATAGATGCCGGTGACGGCGTCGCACTTCCCTTTGTCGAGCGTCTTCGGGAAGCGGTTCATGTCGATCTGATTGAGAAACGTGAGCTGCACGAGATCGCCGACGCGCGCGCGCAGCGTGGGGCCGGGCATCGGCTGTGCCGTGCCGCCCGGAGGAACGGTGGGATAGGGCTGATCGGTGTTGATGCCTTTGATCCAGCGGACGGTCTGCGGATAGCAGTTGAGGAGCGACGCCGGCGTCGGCGCGGAAAGCGGCGTGCGCGTGCCGATGCTCTGCGTGTCGGCGACGACGACGACCGTGGCTTTGAGCTTGTGATTCGCCGGATTCGAAACGAGCTCCGGCACGCGCGGCAGATCCTCGCCGGTCTTGCACGGCGTCGCCGTCTGCGCGAGCGCCGCGGCGGCGAGGAAGAGGAGGGTGATCGAGGTGGTGAATGCTTTCATCGCAAATCCTCCTACAGCGAGCTCGCCGACACGATGATCATGCCGTGCTCATTCTCGTGATGGCGGCAGATGTAGCGGATGACGGTGTAGCCGGACGACGGCGCGGTGGTGAGATACGCGGGACTCGACGACTGCCATGCGTCGACGTTGTCGCAGAGATAAAGACTCGCGGCTTCCGCATCGGCGGCGGTCTCGAAGGGCTCGCCGGTCGACGGATCGAGGGCCCACGGCCAGTGCGCTTCTCCGGTGCGGTTGTTCCAGGAAATGAGATCGGCGTCGCCGGCCTTGAGCGGATCGCCCGGATGGTCTCCGGGAACGTCGGGTTGAAATGCGATGGAGCCTTTCGAGGAAATGATCATGATGGACCAGTCCTGAGCAGCCATGGGCGTGCCTCCTTCTTCCGCTGGATCCGGGCGTGCGTGTGAATGGAATGGAGCTACATGTGTGGAGAGTCGCTGGAGGGGGAAAACCCTACCACGAAGTTGCGGCGCCTCTACAAATAACAGGCACGAACTTTGGAACGTCGAGTCATCGCCGCGGACGCTCAGACCGCGGCGCAGTGAGCAGCAGTTCTCCGTACAACTCGCTTTCTCATCGCAAGGAGACGACTCCGATGGTTCCCCGTCTATTCAAATCCACAGCAGCCGCCTGCTGCCTCCTCCTCTCCGCTACCGCGTTCGCGCAATCGCCCTTCATTTCCAACGACATCAAGTACAAAGACACCGGGATCCAGCCCGCCACCGGCCGCAGCGGCAGCGCGACGGTCGAGGCGCGTGCACTCCTCGGCAAAGACAACGTCACCACGATCGAAGTCTCGACGCCGGCTCCCGGCGTGATCGAGAGAGTGCAGGTCAAGCGCGCCGGCGCGAGCGAGGCCACGAACTTCAACGGCCTCGCCGGCGACACCTTCACTGCCGCAATCAGCGGCCCGGCTCTTCATGAAGTCGTGCGGATCCAGGCGAACGTCAGTGGCGTCGACGGCGCGCGCATGGACGTCGTCAGCGCCGAGACCATCGTGGCGCGGCGTCCCGATCTCAGCATCACGAGCGTGACGGCGGCACCTCATGCCGTCGCGGGCGGTCCGGTCCGCATCGCCGCGGCCGTCCGCGAGCTGAACGGCGACACCGGCGCACGCGCGAGCTGCGTCCTCAGCGTCGACGGCACGGACGTCGACCGCGCCGACAACATCTGGGTCGACGCCGGCGACTCCGTCAGCTGCATCTTCTCGACGGCCTTCGCCACCGCCGGGGAGAAACAGTTCGCGGTTCGCGTGGAGAACGTCCGTCCCGGCGACGACGACGCTGCCAATGACTCCGCCGGCGGCTCGATGCAGATCTACGCGACGGCTGGCGAGTTCACGCTCACCAGCGTGAGCGTGCAGGAGTCGCTGTACACGTCGCAAACGAACGTGACGGCGTGGTGGGGCGCATCGGAAGAGGTCGAGCACGGCGTCGACGGCGACTCGGTGATCTCCACGTACATCGCCGACGAGAACGTCGATCTGTCGCAGCTCGTCATCAGCTCGCGAGAAAGCACCGAGGGCGAGCTCATTCACGAGAGCAACGGCGTCGAGCTGAACGTCACGCCGGGCCAATGGTACGGCGAGCCGACCTGCGCCTCCGCGTTCAAAGACTTCCAGCTGTACATCATGTGCGACATCCCGCTGGCCGAGCACCAGCCGCGATCGTTCTGGATGGAAGTCTGGCGCATGGCCAGCGCCGTGACGTATCACTCCACCGGCTGGAACCGCACGATTCCGAGCGACCTCCCGCCCGGCTATTACACCTGGAACCAGGACCGCGTCCGGCAATACGGCTCGCAAACGCGTCTCCGCTCGACCTATGAATGGAGCCTGACGATCTCCAACGGCATGAAGTTGTGGGAGACCAGCGGCGTCCTGCCGATCACGACGTCGACGCGCACGTTCGGGCCGAGCCATTACTGCTTCAGCAGCGACAGCGGCGAGACCTGCGTCGACAGCATCCGCACCTCGATCGACAAACGCGGCAACGCCGTGCAGTTCGGAGGGGACTAGCGCGGATCGAGCTGCCGGATGTTCAGCAGCTCGTAGCCGAACAGCGTGCGCGGATTGTCCGCGAAGCGGCGTCCGCGCACGCGCCAGTCGTCGAAGGCGGCGATGGCGAAGTACATCGCGCCCGCGGCCAGCTGCGGCCAGGACTCATCCGGCCACTCGCGCGGCGTCAGCGCGACGACGATGATGATCGCGGCGAAGAACGCGCCGATCAACGTCAGCGCGGTGACGATGCGATTCGAGATCAACGCGCGCGCGGCGATCTTCTCGATGGGCGGGCGCTCCGGCATGCGGCGAAGAATCGCGCCGCGCTCGACCAGCGAGAGCACCAGCGACACGAAGACGTAGAGGCCCATCGACCACGCCCAGCGCAGCACCTCCAGCGGCAATCCGAGAAAGAACGTGAGGCCGACGACGATGGCGATGATCGTGTCGGTCGGGAGTGCTTTTTTGAGACGCGTGGCGGTGTCGACCAGCGCCAGCTGCAGGATGAGGAAGCCCGCCTCGACGAACATCACGAAGTAGAGGTCGATGCGGCGTTGCACCGGAATCTCGCCCGCGGCGGCCAGCGCGAACAGCAGCGCCAGCACGCCATCCGGCAGTGAATGCGTCACGCGCGCCGCGCCGGGCGACAGCTTGAAGAGCGGCGAGAGCGGCCGGGCAGGCACGATTCGCTACATTCTAGATGGCCCAATTCTCCCAGATGTCCCCGAAGGACTCGCGCGGCTCTCCGGATCGGATCTGCTGCCCCCAGCGATAGAAGACTCCGATCCGCGGCATTTCGCGGACGTTCATGGAGCCGACGTGCAGCATGAAGCTATGCCAGAGCAGAACCGTCCCAGGCCTTGCGGTGAACTCCAACGGCTTCGAGGTGGCGCGCTCGGAGAGCAGTCCGTTGGTGTAGTCGGTACCGGCCTGCGGGCCCTGGCCGTAGTAATGCTCGGGAAAGGTCTGGAAGTACTCCCAGTTGGCGAGGTGGCTCCGCGGCCAGAGGACCGTGCCGCCGCCGCCGGGGGCAACCTCGAAGGCGTATGTCGTCACTCCCAGCATGAAGCGCAGCGGAGAGAAGGGAAAGAAGCGATCGATATGACCCCTCTGCGGCAGCGAGTGCTCCCTGCCGAGCGCTGGCCAGAGGACGATCAACTGTTCGGAGCCGAGCTCGAACGGTGAACCGCCCAACTGCAGCATCACATCCTGCAGGCCGGCGTGGTTGCGAAGAGACGACGCGGCGGAGAATTCGAAATCGGCGACGCTCCTCCGATCGGCGATGCGCGACCACGAGCCGTCATCCCGCGGGTCCGCTCCGAAATACTCGCTCGTCTCCCGCTGCCATCTCTCGACGAGCTCCGGCTCGAAAAAGTCTTCGAGGATGAGGTAGCCCTCTTCCTTGAAAAACTGGACCTCCGCCGCCGTCAGCGCCATGGTTGGCGCGGCGGTTTCTTGCGTGCTCATGTCAGCCCTCCTGCGATCCTCACTCGGGCGACACGGCTGCCCAAGTCTCTGAACAGGCGATACTCGTCGAGACCAGCCTCCGCCAACGCCCAAAGGCATGCGAGCGAGACCGGGAGCTGGATGGTCAGCGATGCGAGAGGCTCGGGCATCTTCTTTCCGAGCAGTTTGATTTCCTCGTCGAAAAATCCGAAGTTGCCGCCGGCGGTCTCGTTGGTCAGAAGGAAATGCGTGGCGATGTCGACGGCCCGCCCGGCTCTCCTGCCCAGATACAGCAGCGAGCGCAGGAGCGTACAGGCGAGCTCCATGTCGTAGCGCCGGAGGGCCTCCATCATCACGCACTCGAGCACCTCGCCTAACCCGAGGGGCGTCTCGATGGGCCGCGTTCCGTAACGCGTCAGCGCCTCGATGCGCGCGGCGTTCTCCCGCACGGTCTTTCTGTCGGCAGTGAGCAATGAATAAAGGTCGGGCGAGTAGCTCGACGCGGGAGACGGCGGCTCGGGGAGAAGACCGAGGCGGGCCAGGAGCATTGCCGCCGCCGGAAACTCGTTGGCGGAAACAGACGCAGGCAGCGCTTCCAGTGCCGAAGCAGCAGCGGCCGCGTAGTCCCGAAAGGCGGGCAGTGTTTCTCCGAAGATCCTGGACTCGAGTGCACAGCCGAGCAGAACGCTCGTGCCGTCGCACCGTGCGAATCCTGCGTTCAGACTGCCGGCCAGCCTGGCCCGCACGTCCTCGACCTGCCGCGCCGCTTCGTCCTGCGACTCGCCGAGCATGTCGCCGCATACGGCGGCCGCGAGGTAGGCCTGCAGCAGTTGCGGCGTGTCGCGTTCGGTCAAGAGCTCGGCCGCCTCGCCGATCCACGCAAGGCTGAGCGAAGCGGCCTCCGAGAGGGTGGGCAGTGGCAGGTCGCTCATCAGCAGTCATGCTCCCGTTGCGACTCGAGGACAGCCGCGAAGAGTCCCACGAGCGTGGTGTGGTACAGGTTGATGAACTGATATCTCTCCGCTTTTTCGGGGTCGGCCAGCTCGGGGCTCTCGGGGTCGAACGTTCGCAGCGGCAGAGCGCCATCGGGCCTCTGTGCGCCGAGCAATCCCTTCCAGGCCAGCTCGAAGAGCGGATGCGAACAATGGTCTAAACACCGGCAGCAGATGAGGAGCTCCGCCACCATGTCCCAGTCCTGCTCCCGGACGTACGTCCCAAGCAGCAGCGCCACCTCTTCGCGAGTCCGCTCGAAACCGCCGTCGAGGATCGGCCGAAGGTCTCGCCGGCCAAAATCGGCCATGTAAAAGAGCATGTGCGTCAGAGCGTAGACATCGATGCCGCGGAGATGCGGGATCGGCGGCAGCTCGCGGATGCTCGAGCTTCGATAGAGCGAACCGTAGCCGGGCAGGCGGTGGCGGAAGTTGCCGCGGTCGAGGTAGTAGCGCAGGTCGAGCTGGTGCCAGGCGCTGCGCTCGATGCGGTCCATGAGTCCGAAGTCCAGGACTCGCTGGATCATGAAGCGCTGTTCCGGGAACGACCTGCCGCAGGCTTCGAGGCCGACGAGGATCGTCACGTAGAAGGGAAAGAGATTCGGACGCCTGGCCATGTTGAAGGCGTACTCCGGCGCGCGAACGCGCGACTCGACGTAGTCGAGCATCCGGCCGAACTGCGGAGTGGCCCTCACCGCGCGGTCCCGACTCATCAACATGACGGCGAGGGCCAGCTCCCCGAACGCCTTGCGCCGCAACTCGATGAAGGCTTCCCCCGCGGCCTCGTCATCCTCTTGCGACGGCAGCTCGAAGGAGTCGAGGTTGGCGGTCAGCCAATCGAGGCAACCTGTGATGAAACGGTGCGGCGTCAGCATTCGCAATCCCCACCGCGAAGAACGGCCGGGTTCAGGTCGTGATGTAGTAGTTCGGGTTGACGAAGGTGTTCATGGCCGGGGTCGACTGTCCCTTGCCCTTGCCGGCGTTCTTCCGCTCGACAAGCTCCGCGAAGCTTTCCAGATCGGTCACTCCCTCTTTTCGAAGGGCTTCGAGAACATCCTCTTTGGTGACGTCGACAGGCTGGTTGCCATCCATTCGGCTTTCCTTTCAGCCGGCCGGAGGGGAGACGCTCTGAAGAGTGCCTCCCCGCCGTCCATTGCTCAGGCGGTGACGAACCAGTGCGGCCCGATGATCGCGGCGGCGACCGCCTTTCCGGTGCCGGAGGACTTCTTGGCGGCGAAGTCGGCCAGCTGGTCGATGTTGGTAATCCCTTCTTTGCGCAAAGCGTCGAGAACCTGTTCCTTCGAGAGCTGGCCACCGCGGTCATAACCACCAGATTGACTGTTGCTCATGATTTCCCTCCTCAGACGAGTTGTAAGGTCGAGCGGAAACGGCCGTTTCGCGCGAAGTTTTCACCGCCTTGCTGATAGCGGCATACCGCGATAGTAAGGCGGTGTTTTAAGGAAGGCAAGATTGAGAGATAGCTCTAAATCCTAATTGAGCATCGCCCAACAGAGGCTCATCGTCCGGCGGGAAGCGAGTTTGGCTGTGGCGCCTGGACTCGAACCAGGGACCACCTGATTAACAATCAGGCGCTCTACCAACTGAGCTACACCACAATACCTAAAGGGAGGGACGCGGATGGTCGCCTAACGGCGGTTATTTGTCAACCGCGGCGGGCGTCTCATAATAGCGATATGCGCCGTTCGATCGTCGTCTTCGCTTCGCTCCTGACCGCCCTCGCCGCGTCCGCAAATCAACCCTCCGTCCGCCTCCACGGCTCGGCGCAGTCGGTGAACGAAGGCAACTCCGGCATCACCACCGTCTCCGTCACCGTCACGCTCGCGTTCCCGGCGGACAACGGCGCGTTCGGCACGTACACGACGGTCGATGGAACGGCGACGGTCGCCGACAACGACTACGTCCCGCAGACCGGCGACGTGGCCATCCAGCCCGGCAGCACGACCTCCGCGCCGATCGTGCTGCAGATCAACGGCGACACGAAGATCGAGGGCAACGAGACGTTCCAGCTCGTGGTCGACTTTCAGCAGGGCGCGCAGGATCCGCCGCCGTACACGATCACGATCCTCAACGACGACGTCCCCACGGTGACGGCCGGCGATGTGCGCGTGACGGAAGGCAACAGCGGCACGACGCCCATGTCCTTCGACGTCACGCTCACGAACACCACCGCGGTTGCCGTCCAGGCGGCGTATCAAACCGATCCCGGCACCGCGACCGCCGGCACCGACTACCAGGCCGCGTCAGGCACGCTCACGTTCGCGCCCGGGCAGACGAAGCAGACCGTCACCGTCAACGTGATCGGCGACACCGCCTTCGAGCCCGACGAAACGCTGACGCTCAGCGTGACTCCGGCCGGCGGTGCGAAAGTGACGGCGACCGGCACGATCGTCAACGACGATACGCGCGCACCGACGCGATTGAACATCGTGAGCGGCAACAACCAGCAGGGCCGCCTCGGGCAACGTCTCACGCAGCCGCTCGTCGTGCAGCTCACCGACAACGCCGGCAACCTGTTTCCCGGCGCGCCCGTGCAATGGCGTGTCACGCGCGGACAGGCGACGCTCGACACCACCAGCACAACCACCGACGCACAGGGACGCGCGCAGACGAACGTCACGCTGAACAGCGTCGGCGTCGTCGAGATCGAAGCCTCCTCCTCCGGCTTCACCGCCGTGTTCAC
>DATFHJ010000190.1:0-12643 GCA_035248585.1 Thermoanaerobaculia bacterium | reverse complement strand
GCACTTTATCCGCCTCCTCGCCGCGCGCGGTGAGGACGAGCACCGGCATCGTCAGCGCGTCGTCGCGGAGCGCGCGCAGCACGCGGAAACCGTCCATGCGCGGCAGCATGAGATCGAGGACGACGAGATCGGGACGCGTCGCCTTCGCGCGGGCCAGCCCCTCCACGCCGTCTCCGGCGACCTCGACGTCGTAGCCTTCGATCTCCAGGTTGTTGCGCAGGCCGTAGGCGAGGTCGCGGTTGTCTTCGACGATCAGCACGCGGGTCATGCCGGCACCTCGACGACGAACCGCGTGCCTTCGCACCACGCACGCCCGCCGTGCAGCTTCACGAGGTCGCGCACCACCGCCAGCCCGATGCCCGCGCCGGCGATCGCGCGCTCGCGCTCGCGCGGCAGGCGGACGTAGCGGCGCCAGATGCGCTTACGCTGGCGGGCGGGGATGCCGGGGCCTTCGTCTTCGACGACGATGCGCATGTGGCGACCGCTGCCCTCAGCGGTCGCGGTGCCGCTGGGGGCAGCGGCACCCACATACACCCGAATGGTCTGTCCGTCCGGCCCGTACTTGGCCGCGTTGTCGAGCAGGTTGAGAACGACCTGGCGAATCGCGTCGTCATCCACGTTCGCCATTGCGTTCTCCTCGATGCTCGTCTTGACGCGCATTCCTCGGGCGTGTGCAATGGGCAGAAACGAATCGACCGCGTCGCGCACGATCGGCCCGACGTCGGCGCGGCGCGGGGTGATTTTGAGCATGCCCCGCTCGCCGCGCGAGAACTGCAGCACGTTGCCGACGAGTTGCGCGAGACGGCGCGATTCCTGGTCGATGATTGCCAGCGAGCGCTTGCGCTCGTCGTCCGAGCGCACGCGGTCGAGGAGCAGCGTCTCCGCGAACATGCGGATCTGCGTGAGCGGCGTGCGCAGTTCGTGCGAGACGCCGGCGACAAAGTCGGAGCGCATGCGCGCGAGCGCGCGCTCGCGCTGGATCTGCAGCATGGCCGTAACGAGCAGCGCGCCGGTGACGACGAGCAGCACGACGTAGACGGGCAGCGTGCGCGGCATGCCGCCTGCGACGACGAGCGGCAGGACGTCCGGCGCGAGCGAGGCTTCGACCGTGACGCCGCGCAACAGCCCATCGTCAACCTGTTGACGAACGGAGTAGTACGAAGCGACGGGCACGCGCGTGGCGAAGAGCACGCGTCCATCCGCATCGGTCGCCCGCGCCCGAATCGAGTCGTTCGTGATGCGGCCGTTCGCCAGCGACTGCGGCAGCAGCGGGCGCGTTTCCATGGCCTGGCGGAAGAAACGCGTCAGCGCGGCGCGGTTCACTTCGAATCCGACCAGCGCCTGGTTGTCGCGTGTCACGGCGTAGACGCGCACACGCTTCCCGTCGTGCAGAGGCTCGCGCTCGTTCGGCGGCGGGGGATGAGCGAGGATCGCATCGAGCCGCGGGTCGCGCGGCCGCGTCGCCGCGTCATACCGGAACGTCTCGACGACCAGATCCTGGTTCCGCTTCTCGATCGGCGTTCCGGCGAGGAGCGACTGCAGCACGTAATACGTCCCGAAGAACGTCGCCTGGGCCTCCGCCCGCCGCCCCAGCTCGTCCGCGGCCACGCGCGTCCAGTCGCGGACCACGCTCTCCGCCGTCCGCTGGTGCTCGCGCGCGGCGTACTGCGCGCGCACGGCCATCCACGCGGTGATCGCCAGCGTCACCACGAGCATCGCGATCACGAGCAGCATGCGCACGAGCGAAGCATCGAGCATCGCCCGCCGCGCGCGCAATGCTCCTGACACATTCCTGACATTGCGCTGACCGGATCCGCGCCTTGCCGCGCATTCGCTTCGCTACGTTGCGGTCATGCGTAAAGCGATGTTCGTCCTCGTCCTCCTCGCCGCCGCCGCGCGCGCCGACCAGAAGAACGTCAAGTTGTTGACCGGCCTGACCGACCTCGAATTGCAGCGCACCATGAACATGATGCGAGCCTCGATGGGCACGCACTGCGACTACTGCCACGTGCTGAAGGACAAGTGGGATTTCGCGAGCGACGACAATCCGCACAAGCGCCGCGCGCGCAAGATGATCGAGATGGTGATGGAGCTCAACAAGACGAACTTCAACGGCCTGCCGGTCGTCTCCTGCTACACCTGCCACCGCGGCTCGCCGAAACCCGTCAATCTCGTCGAGCTTCCGCAGACCGCGCCGCCGAAGCCGGTGCCCGGCCCGCCGCCACCCGAGCCGCAGTTGCTCGCCGCGAAAGACATCGTCGCCAGGTACGCCGCCGCCCTCGGCGACGCGTCGAAGCTGAAGCTCCCGCGCGTGATGAAGGGCGAGCGCACGAACTACGAGGGCACAAAGCCGTTCGAGCTCACCGACAAAACGGATCTGTTCCCGCTCCCGGCGCCATGGGAGATCGGCGAGGAGGCAAAGACGATCGCGAAGGAGAACGATCGCTGGGTCGTGTCCCTGCCGAATCAGCGTCTCTACTTCGACACCAACAGCGGCCTGCTCGTGCGCAAGGTGCTCTTCACGCCGACGTCGATCGGCAGGATTCCGGAGCAGTTCGACTACGAGGACTACCGCGACGCCGGCGGCGTAGAGTACCCGTTCCGCATGCGCGTGTCGCTGGTGGATCCGTGGCGGAGCGCGACGCGCGTGCACACCTCGGTGGAGATCACGCCCTAGTTGTGCGACGGATCGCCCGTCCTGCGATACGGCGAAAGAAACCTGAGGCTCTCGATCCGGTTCGAAAGCTCACTGCCGATCTCCTCGGCGCGCTTGACGACGTCGTTCTGCTCGAGCAGTTTCTGCTTCTCTTCGACGTCGAGATTGAGGGACATGATCAGCGCGTTCGTGAGGGCGTCGAGGTTGACGGTGTCGATTTCCGGCACGGCCGTTTGATCGGGCAGGTATTTCAGATATTGCCGCGAGAGGTCGGCCAGCCATTCGCGCTGCGCGTACGCTTGCTGCGCCTCGTGCTCGACCTCGGGGTGGGCGACGACGCGGGCGGTGCGGTACGGGACGCGCGAGACTTCGTCGAGGACGCGGAAGCGGACGTCGCCGCGCACGACGATGTTGTAGCGGCCGTCCTCGAGCGGTACGGCCTGCTCGATCGTGCCGACGGTGCCGCAGGTGAAGATCGGCGGCGCGCCGAAGTACTCCGCTTCCCAGCCGGGACGCAGCAGCACGATGCCGAAGCGCGAGTCGGTCTCGAGCACATCCTTCACCATCTGCCGGTAGCGCGGCTCGAAGACGTGCAGCGGCAGCCGCGTCTGCGGGAAGAACACGATGTTCGGCAGCGGGAAGAGCGGGAGCAGAAACTCGCCCTCGGGGATCGCGGTCATGGACTCCATGACTCTACCATTCGCGCGATCTCTTCGCGCGAGGCGCGCGTGTGACGCAACAGCAACTCGCCGATGCGCGGCGATCTGCTCGTCATCAGCGCGGCGTCGAGGAGGCGCGGACGCGAGAGCAGCGACGCGACGCGGCGGCTCCAGGCGATGCGCGGGATGAACATCGCCCGATGCGCGCGCCGGTATTCATCCTCGATCTCGCTCCGGCGCGCCGGCTGTTCGAGCAGCCGCACGATGCGGGGCGCAAGGAGGAGCGCGGATTGGATGGCCATGGCCATGCCGTTGCCGGTCAGCGGATCGATGACCCCCGAAGCATCGCCGATCATGAACACCCCCCCTTCGACGGCGGAACGCGCGCGAAAGATCACCGGCTCGGAGGAGAGGTAGCCATCCTGCGCGGGCTCGTGTCGCGAGTACAGCTCCTCGAGCCGCGGCTCCTCGGCGCGAATGGTTTCGATGAACGCATCCCAGCGGCCTTTGTGTCCGGCGAGGCGGCTGGCGTGCACGAGACCGCAGATGTTCGTGATGCCGCCTTCGACGGCGTTCACGCCGAGGTAGCCGCGTTTGAAGGAGTAGAGCTCGATCGAGTTGGCGGTTGGCAGTTGGCGGTTGGCGGTGTAGTGGCGTTTGAAGCCGAAGTTGCGATGCGAGTGATCGCGCACGAATTTACGATGGAGCTGCTGATCGAAACGTCCCCAGCGTCCCCACGCGCCGACGATCACTTTTGCCTGCGGGAGCTCGGCGACTGTACTTTCCACTGCGCGCGCGCCGAGCTGTTGCGCGGTGCGGTGGAGGAGATCGTCGAGATACATGCGCGACACGCCACGGGCAGGGTGCGGGAACGTGAACTCGTACGTGCGTTTGCTGCCGACGACGCGGCAGTGGTCGATGCGCGGCGCGCCGGTCTTGTCGATCTCGGTGAGGACGCCGAGGGGGTCGAGGATGGGGAGAGCGTCATAGGAGAGAAACTCGCCGCAGAGCTTGTCGCGCGGAAACGCGTCGCGGTCGTAGAGCGCGACGTCGATGCCGCGCCGCGCGAGCAACGCGGCGAGCGTGGAGCCGGCGGGCCCGGCGCCGATGATCGCTACGTCTTCCACAGAAGGATTCCGAAGCGATAGGGGAACTTGCGCACCACCGCGCGCCGCGGTGCGGGCACGCGCTCGGCGATCGCGCGCGCCTCGCTGAGGGTGTAACCCTGGCGCACGGACGCCGGCGCGTCGTTGCGCGTGATGCGTCCGACGAGGTGCAGCTTCGCCAGGAGCAGCGTGAACGCGAGCGGGACGTAATGGCGGCGCGTGTCGTTCATCGCCACGCCTTTCCTCGCGACGCGCAGCGCCTCAGCGAGGATGGACTCGTTCTCGTCCGCGGAGAAGTGGTGGAAGAAGTGATTCGACGTCACGGCGTCGACGGCGCCGTCGCGGAAGGGGAGGCGCAGCGCATCGCCGACCACGCGGCGCACCGGCGAGCCCTCGCGCAGGTAGAGGAGGTGATCGATCTTGAAATCGAGGCCGATGCGGAACGTCGAAGCGGGCAGCGACTCCACCAGCTCGCACGTGCCGGCTCCGATGTCGAGCACCGAGCGCGGCTGAAAACGGCGCACGAGGCTGCGGTAGATCCGCTGCCCGCCCGCCCAGGCGTTGAAGCGGCGCAGATCGCGCAGCGAGCGCTCCACGTCGTCGCGCGGCGCGTCGTGCTCGTCGAGCAGTTCGTCGGAGATGACCCGAGGAGGCGTCAGCATGGAGCCGCAATTGTAGGGTCTCGGAACGCCGCCGGGACGGAGGCGTTCCGAAGCATCAGACTCTCTTCAACACCAGCGCCGAATTCTTCGAGCCGAACGCGATCGTGTTGCACACCGCCACGTCGATCTTCGCGCGGCGGCCCACTTCGGGAACGTAGTCGAGATCGCATTCGGGATCGGGCGTATCGAGGTTCACGGTCGGGGGCAGGGTGTCGTCGCGGAACGCCATCAGCGTCGCGGCGACACCCGCGGCCCCGCAGGCACCCTGCGGATGTCCGATCATCGACTTGGTCGCCGATCCCGCCAGCCGCGTCGCGCTCTTTCCGAACGCCAGCTTCACGGCGCGGGTCTCGATCCGGTCGTTCAGGTCCGTCGACGTGCCGTGGTAGTTGACGTAGCCGACTTCGCTCGGATCGACGCGCGCGTCTTTCATCGCCAGCGACATCGCGCGGGCCGGCTCCTCGCCGGAGTCGTCCATGCGCACGCGGTGGTAGGCGTCGCACGTCGATCCGTATCCCGCGACCTCGGCGTAAATGCGCGCGCCGCGCGCGCGGGCGGTGCTCTCGCGCTCCATGACGAACATCCAGGAGCCCTCGCCGAGGACGAAACCGTCGCGGTTGCGGGTAAAGGGACGCGAGCCGCCCTCGGGGTTTTCGTTCCACGAGTTCGTGACGATGCGCATGATGCAGAAGCCGGTCATCACGGCCTCGGTGATCGTGGCGTCGGCGCCGCCGGTGATGATGTAGTCGCAGACGCCGAGCTTCAGATTGCGATACGCGTAGCCGATGGCATCGGTCGACGACGTGCAGCCGGTCGAGATCAGATGCGAGAAGCCGTGGAGGTCGTAGGCCATCGAGATCTCGGAGGCGATCGTGCCGATCGTGCCCGATGGAATCGAATAGATCGAGGCCTGCTTCGTCGCGCCTTTGTACCAGAGCTCGTACATCCGCTCGCTGAACTCGACCGCGCCGCCGCCCGAGCCGAGCATCACGCCCATCTGGCGGCGCGTCTCGAGATCGACCGCCATCGGGTCGAGCTGCGCGTCGCGCAGCGCCTCGGCGGTCGCGGCGATGGCCATCGGCACCACGCGCGCGACGTGGCGGATGTTCTTCGGATCGACCCAGGCGGTCGGATCGAAGTCCACCTCGCCGGCGATGCGGCAGGGGAGCGTCGAGGCGTCGAACTGCGTGATCGGGCGGACGCCGCTGCGTCCGGCAGCGACCGCGGAGAAGTAGTTTTCGCGTCCGATGCCGTTCGGGCTGAGTGCGCCAATTCCGGTAATGACGATTCGTTCGTTGTGCATGTTCGCGTTAGAGTGAAGCGTACATGAATGGAGGTACACCTTGAGACGCATCCTCTCCGCTCTTCTGTTCCTGGCCGCGTCCGCTTCCGCACAAACGACACCGAACGCTGACGACGTCGCCCGTCACGCGCTCAAGTCCCTCGCCGGAACGGCGTGGGAGAAGGCGCGCTACATCGCGTTCACGTTCGACGTGGAGCGCGAGGGGAAGAACGTGGCCTCGTATCCGCAGCGCTGGGACCGCTACACCGGCGACTACCGTGTCAGCGGCAAGAACCGCGAAGGGAAAGACGTGCTGGTGATCATGAACATCAACACGAAGCAGGGAAAGGCCTGGGTCGACGGAGTGGAGGTCGCCGATCCGAAAGATCAGCTGACGTTCGGCTATCGCCGCTTCATCAACGACACCTACTGGCTGCTGATGGGGTTCAAGACCTTCGACCCCGGCGTCACGCGCGAGTACGCGGGCGCGAAGAAGAATGACGCGGGACAGGACTACGATCTCGTGAAGCTGTCGTTCGACAAGGTCGGACTGACACCGGGAGACGTGTATTGGATGTGGGTGAACCGGCAGACCGGCCTCGTCGACGAATGGGACATGAAGCTGGAGGGATCGAAGCCGGAGGACGAACCGTCGGTGGTGCTGTTCCACGACTACAAGAAATTCGGCGGCCTGATGATCTCCACGCGGCGCGAGATCAAGGGGAAGAATCAGTTCATCCTGCTCGACGACATCACGATCGCGGAGACGGTGCCGGCGGGGGCGTTCAACCGCTGAAGGCGCGTGGCGCGCCGCTGGTGACAGAACCACATCCGCGCGACTGCATCGCTGCCGACAATGGCAGCGATGAAGAAGCTCACGTTGCTCCTGCTGTTGATTCTTTGTGGAGCGGCGGGCTTTAGCCCGCCGGATCCGGAGGCGACCGCGCGACAGCTGCGCGACGCGGCGCTCGTGGACTCCGAGGCGTGGAACGCGGTGCGCGATCTCACCACGCGCTTCGGCGCGCGTCCGGCAGGATCGCCCGCGGAGCGCGCGGCGGCGGAGTGGGCGGCGGCGAAGATGACGGCGATGGGGCTGGCGAACGTGCGCGTCGAGTCGTTTCCGCTCGTCGCGTGGAAGCGCGGAGTCGAGCGCGTGGAAGTGCTCGGCGACGTGACGCAGATGCTCGCCGCCACCTCGCTCGGCGGCACCGACCCGACGCCGGAGGCCGGCGTGGAAGGCGAGTTGGCGATCTTCGCGACGCTCGACGAGCTCCTTGCCGCGAAGCCGGGATCGCTCGCCGGAAAAATCGCGATGATCAACTACCAGATGCCGCGCCTCGAAACAGGCGAGGGCTACAACCTGGCCACAGTCGGGCGCGGCGAAGGGCCGAGGGAGGCGGCGAAGCGCGGCGCGATCGGATACGTGATGCGCTCGGCGGGAACGGGAACGAACCGGTTTCCGCATACGGGGTCGGCGCGCTTTCACGAGGGCCGCGTGCCGCTGCCCGCGTTCGCCGTCTCCGCGCCGGACGCCGATCAGTTGGTCCGCCTCGCGGCGTCAGGACCAGTGCGGCTGCGGCTTTTCTCGACGGGGAAGCAGATTCCGGGCGCAAGCTCGCAGAACGTGATTGGCGAAATCCCGGGCACGAAGGCGGACGAGATCCTCCTCATCGGCGCGCATCTCGATTCCTGGGACCTCGGCACGGGCGCGATCGACGACGGCGCAGGCGTCGGCGTGATGTTCGGCATCGCGAAGCTCCTGCACGCGCTGCCGCAGAAGCCGCGGCGCACGATCCGGATCGTGCTGTTCGGCGCGGAAGAGGTGGACCAGCCCGCGCCGCCGCTGCTGATCATCGGCGGCAGCGCGTTCGCGAGCGCGTACGAGCGCGACCTTTCGCGCTTCGCGCTGGCGAGCGAATGCGACCTCGGCGCGGGCCGCGTGATCGGCCTCTCCCTGCCGGGTGACTGGGCGAACAGCGACCTCGCCGCCGGCGCCGCGCGCGTGCTGCTCCCCCTCGGCGTTCTCATCGACGCCACCCCCGCCCCGCACGGCGGAGCGGACATGTACCCGCTGCAGCTCAAAGGCGTGCCGGTCTTCCTGCTGCGCCAGGACGCCACGCACTACTTCGACCTGCATCACACCGCCGACGACACGCTCGACAAGATCGACCCCGCGGAGTTGCGGCAGGTGGTTGCGGCGTGGGTGTCGTTTGTGTGGTTGGCGGCGGAGGGGGACGAGGATTTTCGAAAACCGCCCGCAACGAAGTGATCCGAGCTGTTCGATCTTTGTTCGTACGAGTGCACTCTCGCAGGTCGCCGTGTTCTTTTGATCGTAGATGGCCTTCGCCGATCGCAGTGATGAAGAGCGGCAGCGTTCTCGGAGCGCGCGCGAAGCACGTCTCGGCCGCATGCGTGAGATCCTCCTTCTGCAGGACATGCGGCCTGTTCGATGGAGGTCTCGATCAACCCGAGGGTATCGAGCGTGGCTGCGGCGGCGGCGATTTCTTTTTCGACTGCTTCGAGCGTGGGCTGGACGGTTGTCTCGCCGCCCATGCATTTCCTTTGCTACGCCGAAATCGCGGCGAGCACGCCGCAAGTGACGAATACGCCAAAGAGACGCATTCGTTTCTTGAGGGTTCCCTACCCAAACGCCGCTTTTCTATCCATCGATAGATTGCCCCGCGCTCCGCCGCTGGCTACGCTGACTCACCTCCAACGAAATGCCAGCGGTGCACGGGCTCTAGGGCACCGGCCCCGCACCTCTGGGCCCGGCGCCGCGTGTCAGGGCGCGCGCCGGGTTGTTCGTTTGGGGGTCACACCATCAACACGCCGTCTTCGACGTTCTTCAAATAGAACGATAGCGACTCGAGGTTGATCCGCAGATCCACGCTCTTCACCTTCACGCCTTCCGCGAGGCGCATTTGGACGGGGGCGAAGTTGAGGATGGCGCGGAGGCCGGCGTGGACGAGCTCGTCGTGGACGCTTTGGGCGAAGGCGGCGGGGACGGCGATGATGCCGATCTCGACGTGATTGCGGCGCACGACCTCGGCGAGCTTTTCGTACGGCAGGACGGGGATGCCCTGGCGCGAGGCGCGGCCGGCTTTCGCGGGGTCGGTGTCGAGCATGGCCACGATGTGGAAGCCGTTGGTGTGGAAACCGGCGTAGTCGGCGAGGGCCATGCCGAGGTTGCCGGCGCCGACGATCACGACGTTGCGGGTGCGGTCGATGCCGAGCTCCTGCACGAGCTGCTGTTTGAGGCCCGACACGTCGTAGCCGACGCCGCGCGTGCCGAACTCCCCGAAGCAGGCCAGGTCTTTCCGGATCTGCGCGGAGTTGAGGTGAAAGCGCTTCGCCAGCTCGTGCGAGGAGATCGTCTTCTCGCCCTGCTGCTCGAGGAACGTCAGGCAGCGGAGATAGACCGAGAGCCGTCCGGTGGTGAGCTCCGAAATGATCTCGCGGTCGTTGCCCATCGAGCGCTTACGGCTGCAACAGCACGCGCGCCGCGTTCCCGGCAGCCTGGAACAGCGGCGTCGGATAAATGCCGATGGCCAGAATGCCGGCCACGGCGATCGTGAGCGCGCCGGCGGCGAACACGCCGCCCGCGGACGAGACTTCGTACCCTTCCGCCGGTTCCTTCATGTACAGGAAGTAGACGACGCGCAGGTAGTAGTAGACCGAGACGATGCTGGTGAGGATGCCGATCAGCGCGACCGTCGTATGTCCCGACTCGATCGCGGTCTTGAAGATGTAGAACTTGGAGATGAATCCCGCGGTCGGCGGCAGGCCGGAGAGCGAGAACATGCAGAGCGCGAGGGCGAAGCCGAAGAACTTGCGGCGGAAGCCGAGGCCGGCGATGTCGTCGAGCGTGTGCGGGTCGTTCTCGTTCTTCATCAAGAGCGAGACGACGCCGAATGCGCCGATGTTCATCAGCGCGTAGACGATCGTGTACACGGCCACCGCGGCGACTGACTCCTCGCGCACGGTGAGCATGGCGATCATCATGTAGCCGACGTGGGCGATGCCGGAGTAGGCCAGCATGCGCTTCAGATCGCGCTGAACGATGGCCACCAGGTTGCCGACGATCATCGACAGGATCGCCAGCGCGGCGACCATCGACATCCAGTTCACCTTCGGCAGAACCGGTCCCATTGCATTGAATAGACGCACAAGCGCGATTAATGTGGCGGCCTTGGGTGCCACGGACAGCCATCCGGCCACGGGCGTCGGCGCGCCCTGGTAGACATCGGGCGCCCAGGGATGGAACGGCGCGAGGGCGAGCTTGAAGCCGAAGCCCGACATCAGCAGCACGAACGCGATCGTCAAAAGCGGCGTGGTCTCAGCGGTTTGGAACCAGCGTCCCATCGCGCCGATGTTCGTCGACTGCGTCGCGCCGTAAAAGAGGGCGGTTCCGTAGAGGATGAATCCCGTGGCGAATGCGCCCATCAAAAAATACTTGAGGCTGGCCTCGTTCGAGACCGGCATGCGGCGGTGATAGCCGACGAGGACGAAGATGCAGATCGAGAGGATTTCCAGGCCGAGGACGATGAGGAGGAGGTCGAGTCCCTTGGCCATCATCATCATGCCGACCGTGCCCCACATCAGGAGCGCGTAAAACTCGCCGCCTTCGATTCCCTCACGGTCGAGATAGTCGCGCGCGAACAGGAGCGCGAGCATGCCGGCGAGGAGGAACGTGAGGTCGAAGATCATCGTGATCGCGCTGACCTCGTACGTCCCGCCGAACCAGACGCCGCCGCGGACGAAGAGGTTCTCGCTCCACGCCGTGACGATGAAGACGATCAGCGCCAGCGGCGCGAGCGCGCCTTTGGCGCGCGGGAAAAACGCGTCGAAGAGGATGAGCAGCATCCCGCCGCCGGCGAGGATCAGCTCGGGGAGGACGGCGTATTGCCAGCCGGGCTCGAGGAGAGGGTGCAGGTTCATCGCGCACCTCCCAATGTGGCGACCGCTGCCTCAGCGGTCGCGGTGCCGCTGGGGGCAGCGGCACCCACATGGGTCTTCCCGGCCACCATCACCTTGTCCTGCGTGATCACCGTCATCAGGTGCTGGACGCTCGGCTCCATCTTCTTGAGGAACGTCGTTGGGTGGACGCCGATCCAGACCATGAACACGACCAGCGGGATCATGGCCGCGATCTCGTTCCAGGCGATGTCCGGCACGTTGCGGTTTTCGTCATTCGTGATCGGGCCGAAGAAGACTTTCTGCACGAGCCAGAGCAGGTAAATCGCGGCGAGGATGACGCCGCTGGCGGCGATCGTCGCGGCGATGGGGTAGGTCTTGAACGAGCCGGCGAGGATCAGGAACTCGCCGACGAAGCCGTTGAGTCCCGGGAGTCCGACAGATGACAGCACGGCGATGACGAAGAAGACGGTGTAGACCGGCATGGTCTTACCGATGCCGCCGTAGTCGGCGAGGAGGCGGGTGTGGCGCCGCTCGTAGATCACGCCGACCAGCAAGAACAACGCGCCGGTCGAGAGGCCGTGATTCACCATCTGCAGGATCGAGCCTTCGATGGCCGTCTGGGTCATGGCGAAGATGCCGAGCACGCAGAAGCCGAGGTGCGAGACCGAGGAGTAGGCGACGAGCTTCTTCATGTCGGGCTGCACCCAGGCCACGAGCGCGCCGTAGATGATGCCGATCACCGAGAGCGTGATGAGCAGCGTCGCCCAGCGCGACGATGTTTCGGGGAAGAACGGCAGCACGAAACGGAGAAAGCCGTACGTGCCCATCTTCAGCATCACGCCCGCGAGGATGATCGACCCGCCGGTCGGCGCCTCGACGTGCGCGTCGGGAAGCCACGTATGCAGCGGGAAGAGCGGGACTTTGATGGCGAAGGCGAGCGAGAAGGCGAAGAAGAGCAGCGCCGCCGCCTGCGGCACGAGCTGTGTGCCGTAGAGATCGATGATGTTGAAGGTGACGATGCCGGTCTGGTGATACGACTGGAAGCCGAGATAGATGATGGCCAGGAGCATCAGCAGCGACCCGGCGATCGTGAAGAGGAAGAACTTGATCGCCGCGTAGATGCGCCGCGCGCCGCCCCACACGCCGATGACGAGATACATCGGCAGCAGCATCAGCTCGAAGAAGATGTAGAAGAGGATCAGGTCGACGGCGACGAACGCGCCGATCATCGCCGCTTCCATGATCAGGAACGCCATCACGAACTCTTTCGGATGCTTGTGCAGCGCGTTCCAGCCGGCGAGGAAGATGACCGGCGTGAGCAGCGTCGTCAGCATGACGAGCCAGAGCGAGATGCCGTCGAC